>CAXRES010000203.1:0-31074 GCA_964229575.1 Alphaproteobacteria bacterium | reverse complement strand
CGCACGAACCGTCCTGAATGCCTAAAATTCGAATAAAATTGTTGCCAAATTATAAAAATGAAACGGAGAGGGGTTTCCCCCTCTCCGTTCCGAACGCGTTTACCGGAACAGCTGCATCAGGTTCTGAGGCAGCTGGTTGGCCTGCGCGAGCATGGAAACGCCAACCTGCACCAGGATCTGCTTCGCGGTGAAGTTGGTCATTTCCGACGCCACGTCGAGGTCCATCAGGTTGGACCGGGCCGCTTCAGAGTTCTCGATCGTGGACGACAGGTTGTCGGACGCGAATTCGAGACGGTTCTGAGCCGCACCGACGCCGGAACGCGCGGTATTCAGCGTGTTGATGGCGGCGGTAATGGCCGTGGACGCGGTGTTGGCATTGGCGACGGAGGTGATGTCGCCGCCGTTGATGCTCAGAGCCGAAGCCGAGATGGCGCTGACCGAGATGGTCACGTCGTCGACGTCGGTCGTGTTGCCCGTGCCGAGCTTGTAGGTAAAGCTCGTGGTGTTGGAGGTCGAAGTCTGACCGAACACCAGGGCGCCCAGGTCACCAATGGAGATGGCGCTGGTCGTCCCGCTGTTGGCGAAGGCCGTGCCCACCGAGAACGACAGCGTGAAGTCGTTGCTGCCGTTGCTCAGGGTGACGGACTTCGTGCCGGTCGAGGTGAGGTCGACGGTGCCGGAGAAGGCGCCGATCGAGAACACCGCAGCCGACGCCGCCGTCGCGTTGACGGAGCCGGAAATCGCCGACAGGCTGATCAGGGCAGTGGTCGAGTCAGAGGCCGAGATTTCCAGGGCCGTGATCGTGCCGGTGCCCGAACCGCCCAACGTGAACGAGTTGGTCGGGTTGATGTCCGACGTCTTGCTGAAGGCGGAGTTCAGGGTAACCACGACGCCCAGGTTCGAGAAGTTCACGGTCTGGGTGGCGTTGGCGGCGATAGCGGTGGAGCCGATATCGATACCCTGGCTGGTGCCGTTCGTCAGGTCGGTCAGCGTCAGCACGTCGGAGGTGGCGTCGAAGGCGACCTTGAACGCCGCGTCACCGACGGAGTTGCTGAACGTAACGCTCTGGAAGCCTTCCGCAGCCTGAATGACGTTGTTCGTCGCGCTCTGGCCGTTGAGGTTGGAAGACGTCGTGGTCGAACCGGACACGAGGGTGGTACCGTTGAATTCGGTATCCGACGCGATACGATCGACTTCCGACAGCAGAGACTGGTACTCGGTGTTGAGGAACGAACGTTCCGTCGAGGACAGCTGACCCGAACCGGCCTGCACCGCGAGGGTCTTCATGCGGACGAGAATGTCCGAGACCTTCGCCATGGCGCCGTCGGCGATCTGCAGCATCGAGGTTGCCTGGATGGCGTTGACCTTGGCCTGCTTCTGGGCCTGGACTTCGGCATTCAGACGGGAGCCGATGGCCAGCGACGCGGCGTCGTCCTTGGCGGACACGACGCGGCTGCCCGAGGACAGCTTGGCCAACGACGAGGTGACCATGCGGTCGTTCACGGACAGGTTGCGATGGGCAACGTTGGCCGCGTAGTTGGAAATTACGTTAAGAGCCATGGTTTTCTCCTACATGGATGTTGGGTCCGGCTTCCTGCCGAACATGGCAAAAGCTACCGACAACTTCTTAAGAAACGGTTGCCGCGTTTTTGCTTCAAATGCCCCAGTTCCTTGCAAGGCAACGGGTCGGGACACATCACCCGTTTCAACCATGCAATTATTCAGCCAATCGGCGATTGAGGATTCTGACGGCTTGAGAGATCCCTGGAAAGCGATGACGGCTCGAATGGAACTTATGCACCCGGCAAAACTTGCCGCTCCGGGAAATTTTTGCCCCGAGAGCGATGCGTCGCTTAAGCCTTTGTAAAGGATAATCTGAAAAATTTTTGTCGAATTGTCGGGATGGTTCGCCCGACTCGAAACGGCTTTCTGAAATCCCTCCCGGGAAACAGAAAAATCGCCGGGCGCGATGGACGCGCCCGAGCGGGGAAGCGACGAAGGTCAGCGCATGTCGGAAATTACGGGTTTGCAACGCGTTCAGGGTCGGCGGCGCGGTGAGCGCGCGCGGCGATCCGGAAAAGGGTCCCGCGAGGTCCTGGAACAGGCTGCGGCGGTGCACCAAAGCGGCGATCTCGACAAGGCCGAAAAGCTTTATCGCAAAGTGTTGAAAAGCGCGCCGCGGAATGCCGACGCCATTCAGCTGCTTGGCGTCATCGCGCATCAGCGGGGCGATTCCGGAGAGGCCGTGTCGCTGCTGACGCGCGCGATCGAGATCGAGCCCACGAATGCCAGTGCGCACAACAATCTGGGCGGCGTGTTCTCGGCGATCGGCGAGGATGCCAAGGCCGCTGAACACTTCGCCAAGGCGGCGGGAACCGGGGCCGTTTCGGCGGATGCCCTGACCAATCTGGGCGTGTTGCGTCGCAAGGCCGGGGATTTCCCCGGCGCGATGGCCCTCTTCGAAGACGCCCGCCGCAAGGACCCGCAATCGCGCGCGGCGCTGCGGGAAATCGCGTCCCTGCATCTCAGCCTGCGCAATTACCCGGAGGCGGAGGAAGCCTTCAAGGCATATATCGCGCTTGCGCCGGAGGATCTGCTGGCGCTCAACAATCTGGGCTACGTCATCCAGCAGCAGGGCCGTTTCGGCGAGGCCGAGGCGTGTTTCCAGAAGGTCCTGCAGTCGGCGGGCAACATTCCGGAGTTTGGCTACAACCTGCGGGTCGCCAAGATTCTCCAGGGGCAGATGGACGAGGCGGAGGCCCTTCTGCGGGCGGAACTCGAGGCGGATCCCGCTCTGTGGATTGCCGAAGCCGGCCTCGCGATGAATCTGGCGGCACGGGGCCATGCGGACCGGGCGGCCGAAATGCTTCGCCTGATCCTCAAGATCCTCCCCGACAATGCCGATGCCTGGACCGATATTGGCCTGTGCTTCGTCAACATGAAAAAAATATCCGATGCGATCGAGGTCCTGCAGCGGGCCATCGAGATCAACCCGGATCAGTCCATCGCGCACAATGCGCTCGGCTGCGCCTATACGTTGGCGAATTATCCTTCTCTGGCCATAACCGCTTTCCGGGGTGCCATCGAAAGGAATCCGGACTTCATCGAAGCCTATTCCAACATCCTTCGGGCATTGCGCGCCAACGGCGAATGGGACCAGGCGAACATGTACGGCCACCTCACGCTGGCGCACCCGAGCTACAAGCAGAAATTCCTGCCGAATCTGGTTCAGCTGTTCCGCGGCACCTGCGATTTCGAAGGGCTCGACAAGCTTGGCGACATCTGGGAGCAGTGCAACCAGCTGCCCGACGATTATCTCCCCACGATGTTCCTGGACCTTCTGGTTTTCGCCCGCACTCACGAGGAGGTCGAGAAGTTCGTCGGCCTGGTAAAGCGGTGGACGACGTTCGCCGAAAAGCGCGCGGCCATGTACCCTGCGATGGAACCCGCGGTTGGCAGCGGTTCGGGCAAGATTCGGGTGGGCATTCTGTCGTCCGACCTGCGCACGCATTCGGTTGCCCGGTTTCTCACGCCGCTTCTGAAGGGCTACGACAGGGAGCGGTTTGAATTCTACTGTTACATGTCGTTGCGCGCACTTGGCGACCCCATTCAGGAAATGATCAAGGCGAAGGTGGACCGTTTCACCTTCGTCGACAACAAGAACGGCTGGGAAATCGCCAAGGTCATCCGCGACGACAGGATCGATATCCTCTTTGATCTCAACGGCTTTACCGAAGGCACGATGGTCGACGCGCTGGCCTTCAGGCCGGCGCCCGTACAGGCGTCGTGGCTCGGCTACCCTTTCACCTGTGGCCTTTCCGCCATCGATTACGTCGTCATGGACCGCTTCGTCTTGCCGCAGCGCGAGGGCTACCTTGTCGAAGAGCCCATCGTCATGCCTGACGCATGGGTCTGCTTCGGAAATTTCGCGAAGGTCGAAATCGCGGGCGGTCTGCCGCTGGACCGCAATGGCTGCATCACTTTCGGGACCCAGAACAATCCCTACAAGTACACGCCGCACATGATCGGCAACTGGGCCCGCGTCCTGAAGCGCGTGCCGAACTCCCGCTTTCTGATTGTCCGGCCGGAAACGCATTCGAGCATCGTCTGCCGGAACATCGTGCGGCAGTTCGAGCTTCATGGGGTTGGTGCCGATCGCATCTTTACCATCGACAACCGTCAGGACAAGCAAAGCCATCTCACCTACTACAACGAGATCGACATCAGTCTCGACACGTTTCCGCTTACCGGCGGTACGACGACCTGCGAAGCAACGTGGATGGGCGTTCCCGTGGTCTCGCTCGTGGGTGAGTCCTTTCACCAGAGAATCAGCTATTCGGCGCTGATGCACTGCGGACTGGAGGAGCTTTGCACGTTCGACGACGAATCCTTCGTCGATCGGGCGGTCGCACTGGCCGGCAGGACGGAAAAAGTGCGGGAGCTTCGCCACGGGCTTCGCGAGATCATGTCCGCCTCGCCCCTCTGCGATAGCGATCGATTCGTCCACCAGTTCCAGGAAATGCTGGAACAGGTGGCTCGTCACCATAATCTGCGATAGGAGCACAGTACCGATGAGCAGCGCCGACGATCGCCTCAAGTTCGAGGAAGACAAGCGCCTGAATGCGGCGGAAATGGCCCGGGATTCCGGCCTTCACCGGAAGGTGCTCGACGTCGTGGTCGATTCCGACCGCCACAACTGGTCCTATCAATGGAGCTGGCTGGGGGTTCCCATCATCCAGATGCCGCCCGACGTCGTGGCGACACAGGAAGTGATCTGGGAGACTCGTCCTCAGGTCATCATTGAGACCGGAGTGGCGCGCGGTGGTTCGCTGATTCTCTACGCCTCCATTCTGGAGTTGATCGGCGAGGGCCGCGTTGTCGGTATCGACATCGACATTCGTCCGCATAACCGCAATTCCATCGAAAGCCATCCGCTGGCCAAGCGCATAGACCTGTTTCAGGGATCTTCGGTCGATCCCGCCCTGGTTCGGCGGATAGCGGACGAGATCAAGGGCGCCGAGCGCGTCATGGTGATCCTGGATTCCAACCATACCCATGAGCATGTGCTAGACGAACTGCGCCTGTACTCGCCGCTCGTGACCCGCGGCCAGTTTCTCATCGTTGCCGATACGGTGGTCGAGGAAATCCCGGAGCAGGCCCATCGTCCGCGCCCATGGGGGCCTGGCAACAACCCGGGAACGGCGCTGACCGCCTTCCTCGGCGAAGCGGACCGCTTCATTCGCGACCCGTTCATCAACGCCAAGCTCTTGATCACAAGTTCTCCCGGAGGGTATCTCCGTTGCGTGAAGGATTGACCATTCCGTCCGGCGATGACGGGGGCGTGCTGGTCTGGGGCGCCCTCGGCCAGGCCAAGGTCCTGCGCCCGATCATCGAGGCGCGCGGCCTTCGCGTCGCCATGCTGTATGACCGCAATCCCGCCGTCGCCTCTCCGTTCGCGGGCGTGCCGATCCTGCATGATCTGCCCCGGCTGGAGGACTGGATCGGTCATCATCGGCGAGAACTTGCGGGATACGCGCTTGCCATCGGCGGCGACCGCGGCCGGGACCGGTTCGATATAGCGAGCCGGCTCGACGGATTCGACCTTCAGGCGCTGACCCTCATTCATTCGCGGGCCTGGGTTGCCGATACGGCCCTGATCGGCGAAGGCTGCCAGATTCTCGCCATGGCCGCGATTTCGGAGGAGGCCCGGCTTGGCCGCCATTGCATCGTCAATACGAGCGCGTCGATCGACCACGAATGCGTTGTCGGCAACGGCGTCCATGTCATGCCCGGCGCCACGATCGCCGGCCTGGTCACGATCGGCGATTTTGCGACCATCGGATCGGGCGCCACAATCCTGCCCCGGGTGCGGATCGGCGCGCGGGCGACCGTCGGCGCGGGTGCCGTCGTGACCCGCGATGTTGACCCCGGAGCCGTCGTCGTGGGCGTGCCGGCGCGTGCCCGTCCCGTTTCGATCCATGTCGCCGCTGGAGGCCTGTCGTGAAGCGTATTCCCGTTGCCGGACCGTCGATTACCGATCTTGAGGTTCGCTACGTCGCTGAAGCCGCACGCAGCGACTGGTACGAAGGCGCTGGCGTCTTCAATCGACGTTTCGAAAAAGCCTTCGCAGAGTATATCGGAGTCGCACATGCGATTTCGCTGCCGTCCTGCACGTCCGGCCTTCATCTGTCGCTCGCCGCTTTGGGCATTGGACCGGGCGACGAAGTCATCGTTCCCGATCTGACCTGGATCGCAAGCGCGGCGCCCGTATCGTACGTCGGCGCGGAACCGGTTTTCGCCGACGTCGATCCCGTCACCTGGTGCCTTTCTGCGGAATCGTTCGAGGCCTGCATTTCCCCGCGTACCCGCGCCGTGATTCCCGTCGATCTTTACGGCAACATGGCTGACTTCGACGCCATCCGGCCGATTGCCGAGGCGCATGGGATCGCCATTGTTGAGGATTCAGCCGAGGCCATGGGCTCGCGCCTCAATGGGCGAGCGGCCGGCGCTTTCGGCGACACGGGGGTGTTCAGCTTCCACGGCTCCAAGACCATGACGACCGGCGAAGGCGGCATGGTCGTGACCGACGATCCGGAAATATACGCGCGCATGATGGTGCTGCGCGACCATGGTCGCAAGCCGGGCGACGTCGCCTTCTTCAATTCCGAGGTCGCCTACAAATACAAGATGTCGGGCGTCCAGGCCGCGCTCGGCCTTGCCCAGCTCGAGCGAATCGAGGAACTCGTGGCGAAGAAGCGCGTCATTTTTCGCCTTTACCGCGAAAGGCTGGGCCACGTCGATGGCTTCGTCCTCAACCCGGAACGGCGCGGCGAACGTAACAGCTACTGGATGGCAACCCTGGTGTGGGACGAGGGCTTCAGCCTGCACAAGGATGCGGCGACGGCGGCGCTCGCCGAGCGCAGCATCGATTCGCGCCCATTTTTTCATCCGTTGAGTTCCCTGCCGGCGTATGGCGGGGCGCGTGACTGCCGGCGTGCAAGACGGTCAAATGCCGTCGCCTACAGGATCGGCGCCAACGGCATCAACCTGCCCTGTGCCCAGATACTGACCGAGGAAGACATCGATCGCGTCTGCGATGCCGTTCTGGAAGTCTTCGGCGTGGCCGGGGGCCGGCGGGTCGCCTCAGGTTCCTAGCACGCCTTCGCCGCGGCAAGCGACCTGGCGCCGAGGCCGTTTACCCGCATCAGCAGCAGGTTCGATTTGCCCGCGCTTTCCCCGAGATCGATATCGGGGCTGTTGAGGCCATGCTTGAAGCAGGTCTTGCAGAACTCGTGCCGATATTTCCTGGCTTGAAGCTGTTCGTGGCTGAGGTCGAGGAAATTTGCCCCCAGCATGTTCTGCGCCTCGTAGACGCCGCAGCAGAGCGCGACGGAGCCGTCGTGGTTGATCGTCATCATGTTGGTGCGCAGCGTGCAGTCAGTCACGCCTGCAAGTTTTTCGCGGCGCAGGATCTTGCTCAGGATTGGGTGGTCGAGCATCAGGTCGACGACGTCGCGGTCTTCTCCGTCGAGCCGGCCTTCGATCGCCTGCACCAGCTTTTCGATCGGTTGCAGGAAAGCCACGACCGGCGCAAAGTCGATGCCGAGGGATTTCGCATATGTCGCCATTTTGTTGGCATCCACGAGGTTATGGCGATACAGGTGGTATGCGACCCGTACCGACATGGATGAATTGAATTCATCCATATAGCCGCGCAGCTTGCGCATGTTCGCCTTGACCAGCTCTATATCGCCGCGCCTGTGGGTACGCCTGTAGACTTCCTGCGTGAAACCGGAGGCCGAAATGATCATGTCCGACGGGCCGGCCTTTATGGCTTCGCGGAAATCGTGCTTGTGATTCAGATTGGAGGAAAGCACTACCGGGAACCCGGCCTTGCGGCCGATCTCGATCAGGCGGCCGATTTCCGGGTGCAGGAGGGGCTCGCCCCAGTTGAACAGCCACAGATTTGCCGACTTCGACGGCGTTTCCCTGGCGATTTTTCCCACGATCGCCTCGAACATCGCGACCTCCATGAAGCCGCGGGTTCGTCCCGCATCGCCGAGGTTGCCCACCGGGCAGCTCGGGCAGCGCAGGTTGCAGGTGCCGACGACCTCGATGATGTAATTGAAACTCGTCGCCGGAACGCGGCCGGGAACACCGCTTGCCGCGCCAGATTCGTTGTCTGAAAGGCGCACGGGCTCAAGATCGAGCAAGCGATAGATGGCGTCGTCCGCTTCGCGCGGGCGGCCCTGGTCGCCGAGAATGCGGGCGAGGAGCACCAAGGCGTCCTTGTGTGCCGAATCCTGCGCCAGAACCTGACGGCAGAGAGTTTCCGCCTCCGGGAGTGCGCCGCAGGCCCACAGCGCCTCCGCGGCGCCCAGCACATGGCCTTCCGCCAACAGCACCTGCGCGCGGTTGCGCTGGAAATTCTGCTCCATCGGGTTGATGGAGCAGGCGCGATCGATCAGGAATTTTGCCTCTTGCAGATTGCCTTTTTGCAGCGCGACGATGCCGAGCAGATGATTGGCGTCGCCATTCGCCGGATTGCGAGCGAGAACGTCGCGGTAGATCTTGGCCGCGGCATCGATCTGGCCGGCGCGATGATGCGTGATCGCCGTCGCGAGCGTCTTGGCGAGTTCGTCGGCAGCAGCGTCAAACTGGTGCGCAGCGCTCATTGTTATCCTTTCATGCTGCCGCGCCGGCAGGAGGGGCATATCCCTCGACCGCGCTCAGCCAAGGCAGCTTGGCGTCGCGATCCGAAATGATGGGCGCTGCGGGCAGGGGCCAGTCGATGCCGATCTCGGGGTCGTTCCAGCGCACGCCTGCGGCGAACTCCGGCGCATAGTAGGTGGATATCTGATAGAAGATCTCGGTTTCGTCCTCGATCGTCTGGAAGCCGTGGGCGACGCCCTCGGGGACGTACATCATTCGGCCGTTGCGGGCGCTGATTTCCTCGCCGTACCAGCGACCGAAGGTAGGTGAGCCTGGACGCAGGTCGACGACCACGTCGAACGCCCGGCCTTGTGTACAGCGGACCAGCTTGGCTTCGAGATGAGGGCGGGTCTGGTAGTGGAGGCCGCGCAGGGTTCCCGCCCGGAGATTGATCGATGTCGAGCACTGCACCAGCCTCGGATTGAGCCCCATGCTTTCGAACTCGTAGGCGCACCAGGTCCGGGCAAACGACCCGCGAGAGTCCGCCTTGGCCTCGGGGGCGATGACGTAGGCGCCCGGTATGCCCGTTTCGATGAAATTCATCGGCAACTCCGGCGCGTCAGTCTATGACCCTGACTTCGGGAATCGGGACGACGAACTTGCCGCCCCATTCGCGAATCGCCGCCATCTGGGTGGTGATTTCTTCCTCCAGGTTCCACGGCAGGATCACCAGGTAGTCAGGCTTCGTTTCGAAGATGACTTCCGGCGCGAAGATCGGCAGGCGCGAGCCGGGCAGATACAGGCCCTGCTTGTGCGGACTCAGGTCGACCGTATAGTCGAGGAAGTCGCTGCGGATGCCGCAATAGTTGATCAGGGTATTGCCTTTGGCCGGCGCGCCGTAGCCGACCACGCTCTTGCCGTTTTCCCTCGCATCGATAAGGAAGCGGAGCAACTGCCGCTTGGTGTGCTTTGCCCTTTCGGCGAATCCTTCGTAGGTCGAGATATTGGCGAGACCAGCATCCTTTTCCTTCTTGCGCATGGCGATCACCCTTGAAGAAGGGACTTCGGCCCCCGCGTGCCGGGCATAAATGCGCAAGGAGCCGCCGTGGGTGGACAATTCCTCGACATCGACAAGGGTAAGGCCGTGATGGGCGAAGATGCGTTCCACCGTAAGGAAGGAAAGATACGAATAGTGCTCGTGGTAAATGGTATCGAACTGGTTGAGCTTGATCAGCCGCATAAGGTGAGGAAACTCGATCGTAATGACGCCCTTCGGATGCAGCAGAATCTTCAAGCCGCCGACGAAATCGTTGATATCGGGCACATGGGCGAGCACGTTATTGCCGATCAGCAGATCGGCCTGGGCGCCGTTTTCCACCAGTTCCTTCGCCAGGTCGACGCCGAAGAACCGGACGATCGTCGGAATACCGCGGGCCTTGGCAGCGCGCGCGACATTGGCAGCGGGTTCGATCCCGAGGACGGGTATGCGCTTCTTCTTGAAGTATTGCAGCAGGTAGCCGTCGTTACTGGCGATCTCCACCACCGACGATGAAGAATTCAGATCATTGCGCTCGATCATCGCATTGACGTAGGCACGGGTATGATCGAGCCAGCTCTTGGAAAACGACGAGAAATAGGCGTACTCGCTGAAAAGCTGTTCCGGCGACTGGATTTCCTCAAGCTGGACCAGGTAGCATTCTTCGCAAACGTAGGCGTGCAGCGGGTAATAGGGTTCCGCCCGGCGCAGGTCTTCAGTGCGCAGGTAGTAGTTCGCCGGCGGCATCGCGCCCAGGTCTACGAACGTGCGCTTGAGCGGGGTCGCGCAAAAACGGCAGGTGCCGGCGCCGATGTGCTCAGGCGAAGGCGCGCTTGCGTTCTTCAGGGACTTTACGTTCGAGCTCGTCACTTTTTCCACCTTTTACGTGATCGTTGATCTGCTGACGGGTGAGGTCGCCGGCGTCGGCGCCTTCGTAATAGGCGCGATACCAGCGCGCGGTGAGTTCGATGGCCTCTGCGGCATTCCAGCGGCAGCGCCAGCCCAGTTCCGCGCGTGCCTTGGCGCTGGAAAGGGTGAGCAGTCTGGCCTCGGCCGGACCCGCCTCGGGAATGGCCGCCCATGCGGCGGTGCCGCCCCACGCGCTTATCAGTCGGTCCGAAATCCAGGCGACGGTGCGGGCATCTTCCTCCGCCGGGCCGAAGTTCCAGCCGCCACCGTAGTCCTGGCCATCGCGATCGAGTGCTTCGGCGAGTTCGAGCATGCCGCCGACGGGCTCGAGAACGTGTTGCCAGGGGCGAACGGCGTCGGGATGGCGGATGCGCAGGATTTCGCCGGCGGCAAACGCACGCACGGCATCCGGCACCAGCCGGTTCTCGGCCCAGTCGCCGCCGCCGATGATGTTGCCGGCGCGCACCGTGGCGATTGCCGGTCCTCCGGCTCCGAAATAGGCCCTGACATAGGCGTCGACGACCAGTTCCGCGCAGGCCTTGCTGACGCCATAGGGCTCATGTCCGCCAAGCGCGTCGGTTTCGCGGTATCCCCAGGACCATTCCCGGTTGTCGTACACCTTGTCCGTGGTCACGATGACGGCCGCGGCGACAGCATCGCTCCGGCGCATCGCATCGAGCACATTGACGGTGCCCATGATGTTGGTGGAAAACGTCTCGACCGGCTCGTTATGGGCGCGGCGCACCAGCGGCTGGGCCGCCAGATGGAAAACGACCTCTGCCCGCGACGATTTGACGACGCGAGCAAGTCCATCGGCATCGCGCACGTCGCCGATGACGTTGTCCATCCGACTGGCGAGATGCAGAATGGAAAAAAGATTGGGCTCGGTCGGCGCCGGCAGGGCGTAACCCGTCACATGGGCGCCAAGGCCGATCAGCCTTTCGGCCAGCCAGCCGCCCATGAAGCCGGTATGCCCCGTGACCAGGACCCGGCGCCCGTTCCAGAGCTTGGGGTTCATGCAATCACCTTGCGTTCGGCAGGCATCTGCGCCTTGTTCGGCCAGGTCCGCCACGGCGCGGTGCCGCTGTTCCACATTTCGTTGAGCAGCTGCATCTCGCGGTAGGTGTCCATGCACTGCCAGAAGCCGGGATGCTGGTAAACGGCAAGCTCGTTGCGCTGAGCCAGGCCTTCAAGCACGCCCTGTTCGAGGCTCGGGTTTTCTTCTTCCCGGACATCGTCGAATGCCTGGCGTTCAAAAACGAAAAAGCCGCCATTGATCCAGCCGTCGGTGACCTGCGGCTTTTCCCGGAAGGTGCGCACGGCACCGTCCCTGATCGCAAGTTCGCCATAACGCGACGACGGATGCACGGCGGTCACCGTGGCAAGCCGGCCGCAGGACTGATGGTGCCGAGCAAGCGCCGGCAGGTCGACATCGCAGACGCCGTCGCCGTAGGTCGCCATGAAGCGGTCGCCGCGGACATATTTGAGCGCGCGCCTGATGCGGGTTCCGGTCAGCGAGTCATGCCCTGTTTCAGCGAGGACGACACGCCAGTCTTCGTCGAAGTCGTTTGACAGTTCTTCGACCGAACCCCTGGCGAAGTCGACGGCAAAATCGGAATTGCGCCGACGATAATTGATGAAATAATCGCGAATGGCATCGCCCTTGTAGCCGAGGCACAGGATGAAATTGCGCACGCCATAGGAATGGTAGTGCTTCATGATGTGCCAGAGGATCGGCTTGCCGCCGATCTCGACCATGGGCTTCGGCTTGAACTCGGTTTCCTCGCGCAGGCGCGTGCCGAGTCCGCCGCAGAGAATCATCACGTCGAGACCGGAGGCGAGATTGGTGGAGGCGGTGCGAATCCTGTCAGTCATGTTTTGCCTCTTGAGGGCGGCCATGGGGTTTGCCGGCCGCACGCGGGCGCGGCCGGACAGAGCGAAAGCGAATACGCGACCAGGGAACCAGCCCGGCGGTGACGGGAAGCTGCGGTTCCATGCGCCCCTGATAACCCGGCAAATCCCGGTCGTGGCGCGACATCTGCGCCGGCGTGTCGTCCTGCTTCGCAAGCGCCGTATCCGCCGTAGCGCCAAGGAGGAGGGCGCGGGCAAGATCGGCGACGAAGGCGCGTGCGAGTGCCGGCGCTGCTGCGGCCGTCGTGGGCAGGGCCGAAGGTGAGGCGAGGAGAGCAGGAACCATCACAGGACCGGGACGCCTGGCCTAGAGAACGTGGCGGATCGAGTAGCGGTTGTTCGGCAGGACGTACTGCCGACCGACCATGCGCGTCGAATCGATGAACACCGGAGCGCGAAGATTGACCGAAACCTGGGCGCCGGCTTCATCCCGGCGGACCGTGACGATCAGCAGGATGGTCAGGGTCTCGCGGGCGATGCCGAGAGTCGCGCAGGCGTCGGAAAGATCCGCATCATCGATCGCCCCGGAGTCGATATTGAGAGGCGCCACAAGGAAGGCCAGATCCTCTGTCGTCAAAGACTGGAGGACCCGGAATTGCGGATGGCGGCCGTTGGGCAGCATCGCCAGGGCGAAATCGTGAAACTCGGAGAAGCCGAGCAGCCCGTTGGGAAGGGTGATATGCGCGTCGTCGGCGATTTCCAGCGAACCGAAGCGCGATTCGACGATGCGAATCCCCGTCTTCGGCGCCTCCGGTACGTTGTCTACGGGCTTCCGCACAGTGTTTTCAGCGAACATGTATTCCTCCTTGGATCGTACGCGTCTTACGAATGGCCTTGTCTGCTAACGCAGGTAGGTTGCGAGGGTGAGCTGTGACAGCCTGGCGACGGTCATGAAGCTCGCCTCGAGAATGGTCTGGTCGCTCGACAGTCTGGTCACCGTCATCGGGATATCGACGGCCTTGATGTCGGTGATGGTCTGATCGAGATACAGGTTGATGTCGCTGTGCGACGAGTTGGCCTCATCGATGGAGGTCTGCGCTGCGGCAATGCGCGAGCGGATTTCCGGGATGTTGTCGATTGCCTGGTTGAGGACCGACAAAGCCTCCTCAAGGCGAAGCGTGTCGGGCGGCGAGGTCGTCGCTGTCGCCGTCAGATGAAGGGCGCGGACGAGCTGCTCGAAACCTTCTTCATCCGCCGTCGTGCCCCAGCTCACGTCAAAGTCGTCGGCGACGCGCGCCGACAGGCGGGTGCCATCGCCCTGGTAGTAGGACGTGTCGGCATTGGATGGATAGCTGCCCGGCGGCGAGGCGAAGGCCGGATCGGTGAAGTCCACGGGCTGGGTGCTGGTCGCATTGCCCGAGAAAAGATAGCGGTCGCCGAGCTTGACGTTGAGAGCGCGGGCAAGCTCGTCCATCATGTTGTTCGCGGTGAGGGAAAGCGGCAGATCCGCGGCGTTGTTGCCGTTCACCGCATTGACCAGTAGGGTCTTGAGCTGGGTCGCAATGTCGAAGGACTTGGCGACGGAAAGTTCCATCGTCTGGGCGCGCAACGACAGCGTGTTGTTGCTCTTCAGGTACTGCTCGTTGCGCATCCTGGTGTTTTCCAGGTTGATCAGCCGGTCGGTCTGGTCGGCGATGCCGGCGTAGCGAATCGATTTCTGGCCCGTGGAAAGCTGAATCTGGAGTTCTTCCATCCGCTTCTGGGTGGTCGCAATCTGCGACTGGGTCAGATTATGGCCGGCGAGGGTCGCGATCCGGGTCATCGTTACCGTTCCTTACACGAGTTCCGACAGGATCTTCATCACTTCGGAAAGTGCCGAGATCATTCTGGCGTTCGCGGCATAGGCATTCTGGAAAAGGATCAGGTTGCCCATTTCCTCATCCAGGTTGACGCCGGACTGTGAATCCGAACGCGCCTTGATGTCGTTGAAGATGACTTCGCGGAAAGACAGGTCGGTATGGGCGCGCGAGGCCTGATTGGCGTTGGTGGCGACGATGGTAGCGCCGTAGCCTGCAAGGGAAGAACTGCTCTGGGGCACCGTGCCGGCCGCGGAGAAGGTCAGGGTTTCCTGGAACTTGTTGAACATCCTCTGGACGACGGAATTGTCGCCGATGGTCACCGCGGCATCGCCGCTGGTGAGCGTCGCTTCGGAAAGCTGGCCGCGCACCAGGAGCTGGGGGTCCGAAACGAGATCCGAGCGCACCGTGATGTTGCTGGCCAGCCCGCCGGTCGTGATCCCGGTGAAGAAGTTGTTAAGTCCAAAATAGTGCGAAAAACCGAAACCAGTCGTCGATTCGGCGCTGGTGCCTTCGTTGATGGCGATGCCGTTGGATGAACTGCTCGCGGTGATAACCAGTTGACCGGAGGCGTTGACGCTGGCCGTGGCGCCGCTCAGCCCCGGGATCGCCGGCGTCGACGCAGCGTAACTGCCGTTGATCGCGTTGACGATCTGATTGACCGTGGGGGTGCCGCCAACGACGGTGGCGAGATCGGCGAAGTCGAGGTCGATCGGCGTGCCGACCGCATTCCCGGTTTGATCGACGACGGCGATGCGAACGACGCCCGAAAGGTTCACCGTGTCGGTCGCGGGAGCGGAGAACTGGCGAACGCCGGTGAGGGTATTGGGAGGCGGAACCGCGGCGCCATCGTTGTGAATCGCGTCGATCTGGTCGCGCAGAACGGACGCCAGTTCATCGATCTGATCGCCGAAGCCGGGAAGAATGGTGTCGCGAAGGTCGATCAGGGCCTTCAGCTTTCCCGAAGTGATCGAAGTAGTGATGTCGTTGCCGTTGACCGTGATGCCGTCGATGCTCGTCGGATAGGTCAGGGTCGAACTCATGCTTGAAGTCGGCGTGTATTCGACCGTCGCCGGGATGGTATCGACCAGCGTTCGGCCGTTGGCGGCGAAGACCACCATCTGGCCGTTGTCGCGGTTGAAGAAGCTGATGTTCATGATCGAGGCGAGATTGGCCACCTCGCGATCGCGCTGGTCCTCGAGATCGCCGGTCGGGCGGCCGAGCGCCTTGTTGCGCGAAATCTGGGAGTTCAGCTCGTTGATGTTGGAGACGATGGTGTTCGCCTCGGTCACCAGCTTGTCGATCTCCTTGTTGGCCTCCATGCGGAGGTCCTGCACGGTCGCCGACATCTTGTTGAGCTGGCGCGTGACGGCAAGCCCGGCGCTGACGACGTCCTGCTGGGCGGCGGGGGATTCGGGGTCGATGCTCAGCGCCTGGAATCGGTTGGCCAGTTCGGTGACGGTCGCGGCGATCGAGGAACTCGAGCCCGGCGGGCCGAAAATGTCCTGGGTATTTGAATAATAGCGGTCGAGAACCTGGTTTTCGGCGAGCAGCGAATATTGCGTCCTGAGATCGCGGATGAGGAAATCGCTGACCTCGCGCCCGATGCCGGAGACCTCGACGCCGCCGCCCTGGCCTGCGATCAGGACGGTCTGCAGGTCCGCGATCTTGCGCGTATAGCCTTCGGTGTTGGCATTCGCGATATTGTTGGACGTAATGCCGAGCGAGGTCTGGTTGACCTGCAGACCGCTGAGGGCGGACCTCATTGCAACGCTGATGGCTGTCGTCACGTCCGTTTATCCTTCTTCGTGGACCGCGGCCGAAATCCTAAAGACGCTCGTTTACCGATACGGCGACCGGACGGCTTCCGTTCATCGCGGCAAGGCCCATCGCCCCATTGGCGGAATACGAGGCGCCGTTCTGCTTCTCCGCCACCGCATTGACGATGACGGTCAGCAGGCGTTCGCTCACCGACTTGACGGCGCGCAGCGCGCGCTCGTTTTCGGCAAGCACGTTCTGGAACTGGGCGGTGAGCATCTTGAGCTGCTGCTTGAGAGGCCTGGGCGCGAGCGCGAGCAACTGCGGTTCGCTCTTGACCCGGTTCATGCAGCTTTCGTAGGCACGCGCGAGATCGGCTTTTTCCGACTGCAGGTCGCGTATCTCCTGCGGCTGCATGTTCTTCAGCAAGTCGATTTCCCGGCTCATGATCTCGATCAGGCTGGCGGTCAGGAAAATCAGCGTTTCGACAGGGTTCTTTGTGGTCATTTCCATGATCAGGCAACCTCCTGGACACTGAGGATCTGGCGATATACCGAGTCCGCGATCCCGATACCGCCCGAACGGGCGAGGGTCTTGCCGTATTCTTCGGCAAGCAGGTTCTTGAAGATGTCTTCGGCCGGACCGCCGCCGAAGGGGCCGTCGGACTTGACGCCGGAAAACATCACTTGCGCGAATTGCGTCAGGAACAGCGATTCGAATTCGCGCGCCGTCTGCATGGCGGCTTCCGGCGTCGCGGCGCCGGACGCGGCGCGTCCTTCGGCGGACACGCGGGCGAGAGAGGTGAGGGCCGGGGCGAGTTCCATTACATGACCTCGATTTCGGCCTGAAGCGCGCCGGCGGCCTTGATCGTCTGAAGGATGGAGATCATGTCGCGCGGTCCGACGCCCAGAGCGTTCAGCCCGTTGACGAGCTCCTGCAGGCTGACGCCCGACTGCAGCACGGCGAGACGCTTGTCCTTGCCTTCGTCGATCTTGATATCGGTGCGGTCGACCGTCGTCGTCGTACCGGTGCTGGAGAACGCCTGCGGCTGCGAGACCTGCGGGGTCTCGGGGATGCGGATGGTCAGATTGCCCTGGGCAATGGCGACGGTGGAGATGCGTACGTTCTCACCCATGACGATGATGCCCGACTTTTCATCGATCACCACCTTTGCCACCTGATCCGGGGTTACGAGAATCTGCTCGATCGAGGTCATCAGCGCGACGATGTCGTTGCTGCGGCCTTCGGGTACGGCGAGAGTGACCGTCGTCGGGTCGATGGCGCGCGCATTATCGATGCGCAGCTGGCCATTGATCGCCTGGGCGACCCGGGTCGCGGTGGTGAAATCGGGATTGCGCAGGGACAGGCGCAGGCTCTTTATCGAGGTCAGTTCGAAGCCGACCTCGCGTTCGACGATGCCGCCGTTGGGAATACGACCGGAGGTCGGGACGCCCTTGCTGACGGACGAACCCTGCCCCTTGGCCTGGAAGCCGGAAACGGCGACGGTGCCCTGGCCGACGGCGTAGACCTCGCCATCGGCACCGACCAGCGGAGTGACGAGCAGCGTGCCGCCGAGCAGGCTGGAGGCGTCGCCCAGCGCGCTGATGGAAATGTCGATGCGTGATCCAGCGCGCGCGAAGGCGGGCAGGGTGGCCGTGACCATCACGGCGGCAATGTTCTGGGTCTTGACCGTTTCGTCGCGGACGTTGATGCCGAGCCGTTCGAGCATGCCGATCAGGCTCTGGCGGGTGAAAGGCGAATTGCTGAGCGTATCGCCGCTGCCATTGAGGCCGACGACCAGGCCGTAGCCGACCAGCATGTTCTCACGAATGCCTTCGAAGTCGGCGATGTCCTTGATCCGTGAGGCGGCCATGGCCGGAGTCGCGGTCGCAAGCGCGATCAGGATGGCAAGGGTCTTGAACAATGAAAGGCGCATGGTCGAATCCGCAAATGAGGTCTTGAGGCAGAGAAAACTCGTGCCCATCCAAGCGAATCCCATGCCAAGTGACTGCGCGACATAACGCATTGAAAGACAATGAAAAACGTTAAAGTGCCCTGGGGCATATACCGGCCTTTCGGCAAGTGCTGCCGTGGTGCTTGGGAAAATATTGCCGGGCTCGGGACACAGGCGTCTTGCCGCCGCCACCGTCCACTTAACTGCTTTTTAAGGACAACCGCGCACCATGGACGCTGTCAGGAAAACCTTGTGGGGATGCTGTCCCCACGTAGAAGAGTTCCAGCGATATGAAGATCGCCCCGACGGGGTCTGCAAGCACATCTTCCCTGCGCCGGACCAGCCGCGTGAGCAAGGGCGGCGCGGGTACCTTTGCCTCGCACCTTTCCGGGGCGAACGAGACGCCCGAACCGCCGTCTATCGGCGGGGCGCGGGCCACCACCGGTGTCGATGCCCTGCTGGCCGCGCAGGAAATGGGCGACGCCCTGGACTCCCAGTCGCGCGCCCGCAAGCGCGGTATTGATATTCTCGACCGGCTGGACGAACTCAGACATGGCCTGCTGATGGGATCCCTGTCTCGCCGGCAGATCGAAAATCTGGCGCGCCTCGTGCGCTTGCAGCGCGAGAGCGTGAGCGATCCCAGGTTGGCCGATATTCTCGACCAGATCGAATTGCGTGCCGAGGTCGAACTGGCCAAGTATTCGACCCTCGACTGATTTGCCGCACTTTCTATTAACTAATTGAAATATATTATTTTTATTAAGGCCACCACCCGGTTGCCATGAGCGGGGGCCGCCCATATACTTGCGCGCCTTTTTAACCCACCTCGCAAGGGTTCAGCAAAATGCCGGTCAAGCTTCCGCGTAACTATCGGCCGACCGAAAAAGAGCCGTTCATGAATGAAAAGCAGAAGGAGTATTTCCGCCGTAAGCTTCTGGCGTGGCGCGAGGAACTCCTGAGCGAAACCTCCGAAACTCTTCAGCATCTTCAGGAAGGCGGCCTGCGCGAGCCTGACATCGCCGACCGCGCCTCGCTCGAAACGGACCGCTCGCTCGAGCTTCGCACCCGAGACAGGGCGCGAAAGCTGATCATGAAGATCGATGAGGCACTCAAGCGAATCGAGGACGGCACCTACGGCTATTGCGAGGAAACCGACGAGCCGATCGGGATCAAGCGTCTTGAAGCGCGCCCCATCGCCACCCTGTCGATCGAGGCCCAGGAACGTCACGAGCGCCTGGAGCGCACCCGGCGCGACGATTAAAGGCGCGCACCCGGCGCGACGATTAAAGGCGTTCTTGAAAAAATTTTCTGAAACGAAAAAGGCCGGCGCGTCCTGCGCCGGCCTTTTTTGCATTCCAGGTGCCCGATCAGAACGGATAGATGACGTCGAGGACCTGGGTTCCGTAACGCGGCTGCTGCACGTCCGTAATATGGCCGCGGCCGCCATAGGCGATACGGGCTTCGGCGATCTTTTCGTAGGAAATCTTGTTTTCCGAGCTGATGTCTTCGCGCCGGACGATACCCGTCACCTGAAGCTCGCGAACTTCATAATTGACCCGGACTTCCTGGTTGCCGCGCAGGACCAGATTGCCGTTGGGAAGAACCTGGGTCACCACGGCCGCCACCTTGACCTCGATCTGTTCGTCGCGGTCGATCGAGCCTGAACCCTTGTTCTGCGTCGCCCCGGTGATATCGATCGGCGTCGCTTTGCTGAATTCCTTCGGCATGATCTTGCGGATGTTTTCCTCGAAGCCGAGCAGATGAGGCAACGTGTCCTTTTCCGAAGTGGTCCGCGTGCGGTCAGTGGTATTCGACAGCTTGGCCTTGTCGTCGATACTGATGACGACGGTCAGGATGTCGCCGACCTGGCTCGCCCGCTGATCGCGGAAGAAGGCGCGGGCTCCGGGACGCCACAGGGAATTGGCCTGCGGCTCGACCTTCTGCGGTACGGGCATGGGGAGGCTGACAGGTCGGTAAGACGGCGACTGAGTTGGATCTTGGATCTCAGTTAGCGGTGGCGTCTCACCGACCTGTTTCAGCCTGTCTACTGCGCTGCACCCGCCGAGCGCGGCAACGAGCGTGCCGGCAAGGGCGAAGTGCAGGAAACTCTTGGGATTCATCGGCTTCATGTCTATCTCCCGGCCGTCTTGGCGGCAGAGGCCGCCTGCGGAATGGCAAGCGGCGAGAAAGCCGCGACACTGACTTCAATGGTTCCGGTGCTGGTGACCGTGCCTTCGATCACGGTCTTGCTTTGGGTGTTCATGACCTTGATCGTGTCGCCCCTGGCGCCGTGTTCGAGTGCGGTGCCTTTGGAGGTCAGCACCATATGGGGCGTCTTCAGCAGCATGAGGACGACGGAGCCCTTGCTGACGATGCGCGGCGCCTGGACCTCGCCCGCCAGCACGCTCTTGCCGGCCACCAGCGTGCGGGTCGGCGTCATGCCGAGCAGGCGGTCGATGTCGGTGACCACGTTGCGCCCGACGCGCTCGGCGCGCAGGCTGGTCCACTGGACGTCCTCGCGGCCGATGATATCGCCGGCGCTGATCCGGCGGGTTAGCGTCGGAACTTCGATGACGCGGTGGACTCGGCCCGTAAGGGTGATGCGCTGGGGCGAGGGCAGGGCGGGGGCCGTCACGGTGGCGGTGAACTGGCCGCTCGCGCGATGGATTCGCAAGCCTTCGACGTTAATCACGGCCGGCATGTCCACCGGCAGGGTGAGGCCGAAGTCGCGTGTGACGACATCGACCTCGAAGCGGCCCTCGGCCGCCAGTTCCTTCTCGACGGCGGCACGCAGGGTGGCGACGATCTGCTCCTCGGGCACGATCTGACCGGAACGCTCGATCACCACCTTCTCGCCCCAGCTGCGGGCCTGCCACACCAGGCCGTAGGACTGCGCGATGGCAGCCAGTCGATAGACGTCGAAGACCGCCTGGGCGCCGGGCGCCGGCGCGTTTTCGACGACGATCCCCGCCTTGGCGCCGGTGTTGCTGAAAAGATCGCCGAGATGAATGCTGGCGCCGGCGATCGTCACGCGGTCGCGGGAGGCCGAGACGAGTTTCGTCGGCTCCAGCGCGGCGATCTCCGACGCTTCGCCCGGCGACGCTCCGCCTCCGGCGGCGATGGCCGGCATCGCGGCGACGGCGGCGGCGACCGTAAGCAGGGATATGCGGATGAAGTGTTTCATCGTGACCTCCTGTGCCTACGCGTCAGGCCGTCTGCACCAGTTTATTGAGCATCTCATCGGAGGTCTGCACGACCTTCGAGGCCAGCTCATAGGCGCGCTGGGCGGCGATCAGGTCGGTGATTTCCTGCACCATGTTGACGTTCGAGGTTTCGAGGAAACCCTGCAGGATGGTGCCGAAGCCGCTCGATCCCGGCGTGCCGGTTACGGCCGTGCCCGAGGCCGCGGTTTCCTGAAGCAGGTTGTCGCCGAGCGCCTTGAGGCCCGCCTGGTTGGGGAAAACCGCAAGCTGGAGCTGACCGACGTTCGACGGGGTCGTCTGGCCGTCGATCTTGACCAGCACCTGTCCGGACTGGTTGATGCTGACCTCGAGCGCGTTGCTCGGCACCGTGATGCCGGGCTGTACCGTATAGCCCTGCGGCGTGACGATCTGGCCGGTCGGATCGAGCTGGAGCGAGCCGGCGCGCGTATACGCCGTCTGTCCGTTGGGTAGAGTGATCTGGAAATAGCCCTTGCCCTGGATGGCGACGTCGAAGTTGTTGCTGGTCGAACGCAGGTTGCCCTGTTCATTGATTCGGTAGACGGAACCGATCTTGACGCCGGTGCCGAATTCCGCGCCGGTCACCGACACCGAACCGGTATCGGAGGTGGGCGAGCCGACCGAGCTCTGGGTCTGGTAGATCAGATCGGCGAATTCCGCGCGCTGGCGCTTGAATGCCGTCGTATTGACGTTGGCGATGTTGTTCGAAATGACGTCGACGTTGAGCTGTTGTGCCAGCATCGCCGTCGCGGCGGTCTCAAGAGAACTCATGACTAGGCTCCTTCAAAGTCTCTCGCTGGCGCGTCCTGCGGTGTCTGTTTTGTTGCGGCGCCGCCGTCCTGGCGCGCCCTGAATTGGCGGTTCCCGGTTATTCCGGCGTGCTGCCCAGCTGCTGGATAGCGCGGCGCTGGCGGTCGTGTTCCTCGTCGACGATCTTCTTCGCGGCCTCATAGAAGCCCGAGGCGTTCATGAAGCGCGTCACTTCGAGGATCGGCTCGACGTTCGATCCCTCGATGTGGCCCTGCAGGATCTCCGTGTCTGTACTCGGCTGCGCCGGTGCGTCGGTCTTGAACAGGCTGGTGCCCTGGCGGACGAGCTGCTGGGGATTGTCGAACTTCACCAGCTTGATCTTGCCGAGGGGGCGGTCGTCGGCGGAGACGGACCCGTCCTTGGCGATGGTGATTTCCTTTACCCCCGTGTTGAAGACGAAGGGCCGGTCGCCGCTGTCGACGACGGCGAAACCCTGCGGCGTAACGAGCTGGCCGTCCTTGTCGAGAGCAAGGTGGCCGTTGCGCGTGTAGCGCTGCCCGGCGGGCGTCTGGACGACCAGATAACCGTCGCCGCGCAGGGCGACGTCGAGGGGGTTGGATGTGCGCTCGATCGGGCCCGGGTTATAAATCCGATGAATGCCCGACTGTTGCGGGAAGATGATCGGTTCGCCGGTTTCCGTGCGTGCGACGAAGTCCTTGAACATGACCCGTTCCGCCTTGTAGGCGCCGGTCGACATGTTGGCGACGTTGTTGGCGATGACGTCCATCTGGTCGAGGACGGACATCTGCCGTGACAAAGCGACGATAAGCGGCGTTTCCATGTCGCAGCTCCACCTAAAGAAAACCCAAGATCCGCAGTCAACGCTGCACGGCCCATGCCAAAGCTATGAGTCGTGTAATATCAGAGAGTTACGGGTTTATGCCCGACCCTGTCCGGGACCGAGGGAGCCCCATCGGCAGGCTTTGCCGGGCATAAGCTGCCGTTTTTTCCCAAATCGGCCGCGGCAGGGCGGCGCGCCGGGGCAGGCCAAACGAATTGTTAACCAAGGAGGGTTAACTTGGCCTCGTCACGGCGCGACGGGGTAATCCGGCGCGATGGGGCGTGAGGGTTTTTCCTAGCTCGTCAGGTTCAAGACATGACCGATACGGCAGCCGCGACCGCAGCCAAAGCTGAAAACGAAGAGGCGGAAGGCGCAGAAGGCGCCGCCGCGGAACCGGAAAAGAAGCGGCTCAGCGGCAAGAAGATCATCCTGTTCTTCGTTCTGCCGGTGGTGCTGGTGCTCGGCACCGCCGCCGGCGTCTATTTCTCCGGCGCGCTGGACGGCATGCTCGGCAAGAAGGAAGACAAGGCGGCGGTGGAAAAGGCGAAACAGGAAGCGCAGCGCGCCAAGGCCGTCTTCTTCGATCTCCCCGAATTGCTCGTCAATCTCAATTCGACGGGCCGGCGCACCAACTTCCTCAAGATTTCGATCAGCCTCGAACTGCCGGGCGAAGCGGACGTGACGCAGCTCAAGCAGATGCTGCCGCGCATCATCGACAGCTTCCAGGTCTATCTGCGCGAACTGAGGGTCACCGACCTCCGGGGCTCGGCGGGCATGTACCGTCTGCGAGAGGACCTGCTGCGCCGGGTCAACGAAGCGGCGCGGCCGATCAAGATCAACGACGTGCTGTTCAAGGAAATG
The DNA here is from genome assembly GCA_964229575.1 of Alphaproteobacteria bacterium. Classification (GTDB taxonomy): domain Bacteria; phylum Pseudomonadota; class Alphaproteobacteria; order SMXQ01; family SMXQ01; genus WHSO01. The sequence goes on along the minus strand of CAXRES010000203.1, from coordinate 7,385 downwards.
CTCATTCAGTGATGTGGCCGGCGGCTTCGGGCGGGCTTGATAACCAACTGAAATAATTGATTAAAAATAGAGTAACGAGATCTACGGCGTAGGACATGGCGGAAACGACGGAACAAGCAGCCTCGGCGGAGGCGCCGAACCAGGACGATCTCGCGGCCCAGTGGGAAGCGGATGCGGCCGGCGGCGAGAGCGGCGAGGGCGGCCAGACGAATCGCGTCCTCGACCAGGACGAGATCGACAGCCTGCTCGGCTTCGAAGACGGCGGCGGCGACGACAAGTCGGGCATCAAGGCGATCATCAACTCGGCGCTCGTATCCTACGAACGCCTGCCCATGCTCGAAGTGGTTTTCGACCGCCTCGTGCGCATGATGACCACCAGCCTGCGCAATTTTACCTCCGACAACGTGGAGGTGACGCTCGACAACATCACTTCGGTGCGCTTCGGCGACTATCTCAATTCGATCCCCTTGCCGGCAATGATCAGCGTCATCAATGCCGAGGAGTGGGAAAACTACTGCCTGATGACGGTCGACAGCGCGTTGATCTATTCGATCGTCGACGTGCTTCTCGGCGGACGGCGCGGCACCGCCGCGCTGCGCATTGAAGGCCGCCCCTACACCACGATCGAACGCAACCTGGTCGAACGCATGATCCATGTGGTCCTGGCCGACCTGTCCGCCGCTTTCGATCCGGTGAGCCCGGTGAACTTCCGCTTCGATCGGCTGGAAACCAACCCGCGCTTCGCTACCGTGGCCCGTCCGGCCAACGCGGCGATCATGGCGCGTTTCCGCATCGACATGGAAGACCGCGGCGGCAAGATCGAGCTGGTCATTCCTTACGCGACCCTGGAACCGGTACGCGAACTCCTGCTGCAGATGTTCATGGGCGAAAAATTCGGCCGCGACTCGATCTGGGAATCCCATTTGGCGACAACCCTTTGGGGCACCGATATTTCGGTCGAAGCCGTTCTTGACGAGCAGATGATGCCGCTCAGCCAGATCATGAACCTCAAGGTCGGATCGCAGATCGTTTTCGGTTGCGGCGAGGATCCGGAGATCGAGTTGCGCTGCGGCGGCCTGCCCATCGTTCTCGGGCGGATGGGCCACAAGGGCAAGAACATCGCCATCCGCGTCGAAAAGACTCGCAAGGAACTGAAGAAGCGCAAATGAACACCGCCATTCTCCTCGATATCCTGCTGGCCGCCCTGATGGTGGCGACCATCGTTTATGCCGTGATCCTCAATCGCCGCCTGGCCGCCTTCCGCCAGGGCAAGGAAGAATTGCAGGCGCTGATCGCGGCTTTCACCGCCTCCACCGAAAAGGCCCGTTCCGGCATCGACCAACTGCGCGAGGCGAGCGAACAATCGGCCAAGGCGTTGCAGACGGTCATCGGCGACGCCAGGGCGATGCGCGAAGACCTCGGCTTCCTTGTCGACCGCGGCGCGGCGATCGCCGACCGGCTGGTCTACGACGGGCGGGGCCCCAAGCGCCCGGCCGCGCCTTCGTCGTCTGCGCCGTCGGCGCCGTCATCTGATCCCGTCGCCAGCCTGCGCAAAATTCTGGAAGCTACCCGCTGACCCGGAGCGTTCCGCGGTCGCGTCTCATCAACAGGGGCCCGAGTCATGAGACTTCGTCTTCTTCCCGTCGCCGTTATGGCTCTCGTTCTGACGCTCGGCGTCAAGCTCGGTGGCATGTGGTCCGAGTTCTTCAGCGCCGGCGTGCGGCCATCGCTCGCCCAGCAGGCTCCCGCCCAGCCGGAACCGGCGGCCAAGGCCGCGGCGCAAAAGCAGGCGAAGCCCGCGGAAGAAAAACCGGCAACCGCGGCGTCGCCGGCGGCTACGGCGCCCGCCCAAGGTCAGGCTCAAGGTCAGGCGGAAGGCCCAGCGCAAGGTCAGGCGCAAGATCAGGCGAATAGGGCCGCGCCGGCGTCGGCGAAATCGGAGTCCAGGAAGCCGGGCAGCCTTCCCGACGATCCGGCCCTGCTGTCGCAGGCGGAGATCGATCTCCTGCAGAAGCTGGCGGCGCGCCGTGGCGAACTCGGGAAATGGGCCCAGGAACTGGAGATGCGCGAGGGCTTGCTCAAGGCGGCCGAACAGCGCATCGACCGCAAGGTTGGCGAACTGCGCGACATCCAGGTCAAGATCAAGGGCATGCTCCGCCAGTATGACAAGGAGCAGGAAGACAAGCTCAAGAGTCTCGTGAAGATCTATGAAACGATGAAGCCGAAGGAAGCGGCGCGAATCTTCATGGAACTCGACATGCCGGTCCTGCTCGACGTGGTCGAACGCATGAAGGAGGCCAAGGCCTCCGCCGTGATGTCCAGGCTGGAGCCGGAAAAGGCGAAGAAGCTCACGACCGAACTGGCCAAGCGGCGCAAGATCGGCGCCGACGCCAAGGCCAGGCTGCCGGCCTCCTCGGGGGCGGAATCGCCTGATCCCGTTCCTCAGCCGGCCGAGGAGCAGGCGCGGAACGGCTGATCCGTGTCGGGCGGCTGGAATCGCCTTGGCTTTTACCTGAATTTAACCAGCGACAATTAGGCTAAAAGGCAGGTTTTCCCGGCCTTCAATGGCCGATCCCCGAGACGCCGCAAGGACATGGAGCGTGAGATGGCAGTCGACGTAAATATTCCGATCCTGATCGTCGATGACTACAAGACGATGCTTCGGATCATTCGCAACCTGTTGAAGCAGCTCAACTTCAACAACGTCGACGAGGCCACCGACGGCAGCGAGGCGTTGCGCCAGCTGCGCGAGCAGCAATTCGGGCTCGTCATTTCCGACTGGAACCTGGAGCCGATGACCGGCCTGCAACTCCTGCGCGAGGTTCGTTCGGACATCAAGCTGAAGGACATGCCCTTCATCATGGTGACCGCGGAAAGCAAGACCGAGAATGTCATTGCCGCCAAGGAAGCCGGTGTTTCCAACTACATCGTGAAGCCGTTCAACGCGGAAACCCTCAAGCAGAAACTCGTTGCGGTGCTTGGTGCCTTCTGAGGCATCGATGTCCACGCAAGCCGCGTACCGGGGAAAATGTCATGCGTAATCAGGTATCTCAGCGGATCGAGGAGTTGCGCACCGAACACGGCAACATGGTCCCGATCGAGGATATCGGCGAAATCGTCGACGGGATCATGAGGAGCCTCAGCGGCGACCTCACCGGCGGTGACCTGAAGCTCTATCGGGAGATCGAATCGCTGGCCGCCTACATCGAAGGCGCCAAGGCGGAAATTGCCGCGATTCGTCCGCAGGACATTCGGGACGAACATATCCAGACGGCAACCGACGAACTCGACGCGATCGTGAGCCACACGGAAGAGGCGACGGGCGTCATTCTCGATGCCGCGGAAAAACTCGAAGCGGTCGCTGATCGCGTGGAGCCGGTTTCGGGCGAGGAGATCCGCTCGGCCGTCACCAATGTCTACGAAGCCTGCAATTTCCAGGATATCACCGGCCAGCGCATCACCCGCATCGTCCGCGCCCTCAAGGATATCGAGAGTAAGGTTTCCGCCATCGTCACCACGTTTTCCGGTGTGCCCGGAGCCGTGTCCAAGGTGGAAAAGCCCGCGCCCGCGCCAAGTTCGGCAAACGGCAAGCCCAGCGACAAGGAGTTGCTGAATGGGCCTCAACTGCCTACGGCAGCGCAAAGTCAGGAAGACATCGACGCGCTTTTCAACAGCCTGAAGTAGGAGGGGCCATGGCAACGCCGGCTGCCCCTTCGCTCCGGTCCGATCTTTGCCGTCGGTCGCGGTTCGCCGCCGTTGTGCTTTGCGCTCTGCTGGCGCCGGGTCTTTCGGTTTCTTCGCTGGCCCAGTCATCAAAGGCGCCGGACCAGCCCGGCGCCGTGCCGTCGAGCAAGCCCGCAGACGTCACGCTGCGCGTCTGGCCGCACAGCGGCTACGGGCGCATCGTGTTCGAATGGCCTTCGGTGCCGGCCCACAAGGTGACACAGGCCGGGCGCGCCCTGACGGTCTCCTTCGAGCGGCCGATCGCGATCGGCCTTGAAGACATTGCCGCCAAGCTCAGCGACTATGCGACGGCGGCCCGCATCGGCGCGGACGGCAAGTCCGCGGTTATCACCCTCAAGGCCGGCATCCGGCACAAGAGCTTCGCCAGCGGCAATTCCGTGGTCGTCGACGTGTTGCCTGCCGTGAAGGACGCGAAAGATCCGGCGATGGCGGCCGTGTCGATGCGCATCGGCGCTCACGCGACGTTCACCCGTTTCGTCTTCGATTGGCCGCGCACCGTCGATTATGCCGTATCGGGAAACGAAATCCGTTTCGGGGCCAAAGGCCGTTTCGATCTTGCCGCGGCGCGACGTTCCTTGCCGCCGCTGGTGACGGGGATCGACTCCAGGGACTCCTCCGGCGGGACGACGGTCATCCTGGCTCTCGCCGATGGGGCGGGGTTGCGCCATTTCCGCACCGGCATGAGCGTTGTCGTCGATGTCGTGCGCGGCGAGGCGGCTGCCCTTCCGGCAAAATCCAAGAAGGCGCGGATTGCGGAGCCGAAGGTCGGCACGAAGAAGGCCTCGACAAAGGCGCCGGTTTCCGGAAATGCGGATGATGCGGCGGAAGAGGGTTCGTCGAAGGCGGAAGTGGCTTCTTCGCCGCGCGCCCCGGTTGCTATTTTCGATATGAGCGGCAAGGCGACCAATTCCCTGGCCGAGCGCCTGGTGGCGCAGGACGGCCCGGCAGAAGCGCCCCGGCCGACCGCCGCCCCGACGACGGATGGATCGCCGACGTCGCTGCTCCCCGGCGGTCAGAAATCCCAGGCACAGCCGGCGGCGAGCGCCATTCCTGTCATTCTCACGCTCGACCCCGCGGCCGCGGTCATCAAGTTCCACTGGACCGACGACGTCGGCGCGGCGATCTTCGAACGCGCCGGTTTCCTCTGGGCGGTGTTCGACCGCGAAGCGCGTTTCGCTTTCGAAGGCTGGGACGAAGCGCTGGCGAAGCCCTCGCCCAACTCCAAGCGTATTCCGGAGGAAAAGCCGGCAGCCGCCTTCGTCGCGCGCCCGAAATTTTCCGCCATGCCCGGCACCACGGTCTTCCGCATGCAGGTTCCGGCAGGGGTCTCCCCGCGCGTCAGCCGCGACAAGGGGGCATGGATCGTGACGCTGGAACGCGAATATCTGCGTCCGGCATCGGGCGTCAACGTAGAGGCGCATCTGGCCGCGGCCGCCGGTGCGCGGCTGTTCATCGAATATCCGGACGCAGGGCAAGCCGTCGCGATCAGCGACCCGGAAGTCGGCGACCGCATCTGGGTCGTGCCGCTGGCGAAGCCCGAAAAGGGCATCGGCCTTGCGCGCCAGATGGCCGAGGTCGAACTCTTCGCCACGGCCCAGGGCATCGCCGGGCGCGCCAAGAGCGACGACATCACCTTCCGTACTCTGCCGAAGGGCGTCGAAATCGCTTCCCGCCAGGGCCTCGTCCTGTCCGGCGTCACCGTGGCCTCCAACGGCGCCGGCAAACCCGATGCGGCGGCCCAGGGCCTGCGGCCCGGCCAGTCCCGCCCGGGTTGGCTGTTCGACTTCGACAGCTGGCGGCGCGAATCGCTCGGCACGTTCATGGAGAACAAGCACGCGCTCCTGCGCGCGGCGGCGATGGCGCCGCCGACCACGCGCAATGCGAGCCGCCTGGAGCTGGCGCAACTCTATTTTGCATACGACAACCTGACCGATGTTGTCGGCCTTCTGGAGGTGATCGAGCAGGACGAGCCTGAGCTCGCCCAGGAACCGGTGTTCCGCGCCATGCGCGGTGCTGCCCACTATCGGCTCGGCGATCTTGAGCGCGCGGGGCGCGATCTCAACCACAACAGTCTCGACAGCTACAAGGAAAGCGCCTTGTGGCGTGCCGCGCTCGCCGCGGCGACCAACGATTGGGTGACGGCTTCGCGCTACTTCAGTCGCGCCGAAACCATCTTGAGGGCCTATCCGCCCGCTCATCAGATGATTTTCGGGCTTCTCGCGGCCGAGGCTTCCTTGCGCATCGGCGATGTCGGCCTGACCAAGTTCCACCTCGACAGCCTGGAAGCGATGGCTGGCGATGACAGGGACAGGGCCCGCATCAACTACCTGCGCGGCCAGCTGCTGGCCAAGGTGCTCGATCCCGATGGGGCCATTGCGGCATGGAGCAGGGCGATTTCGGGTCCGGACCGCCAGATCCGCGTTCTGGCCGCGCTGGCGCGCACCGATCTGCAGCTCGAAAAGGAAAAAATCAGCAAGGCCGACGCGGTCGAGGAAATCGAAAAGTTGCGGTTCGCCTGGCGCGGCGATGAGCTCGAGTTCAAGGTCCTCCGGCGGCTCGGCCATGCCTACCTCGACGTCAACGACTACAAGAACGGCCTGACGACGCTGCGCGAACTCGCGACCTATTTCCCCAAGCATCCCGATGCCGACAAGGTCATCGATGCGATGCGTTCGGCCTTCATAAAGCTCTACGTCGACGGCGCTGCGGACAAACTCGCGCCGCTGACGGCGCTCGCCCTTTACGACCAGTTCCGCGAGCTGACCCCGGAAGGCGAAGTCGGCGACAAGCTCATCGCCCAGCTTGCCGAGCGTCTGGTCGCCGTCGACCTGCTCGACCGCTCTGCGACGTTGCTGCGCCATCTGATCGACCAGCGCCTGAAGGGGCTCGACCGTTTCGACGCCGCCAATCGGTTGGCGCTCGTTTACCTCCTCGACCGCAAGCCGCAGGAGGCGCTCGATGCGCTGGCCGGGCAGGTTCCCGCCAACATCATCCCGCAATGGGCGGCGACCCGCCGCCACCTCAAGGCGCGCGCCCTGGCGGAACTGGCCCGCTACAACGACGGGCTGGCGCTGATCGCCGGCGATTCCAGCCTTGATGCCGAAATGCTGCGGGCGGAAACCTTCTGGAAGCTGCGCGATTGGCCCAATACGGCGATTGCCTACGACAGAATCATCAAGGCGACCGTGAAGGCTGACGCCAAGGGCGCCAACGGCGAAAAACCCGAGGCGCCCCTGGACGAGGAAGCCCAGCGCAATGTCCTGTCGCTCGCCATAGCTTACGCGCTCGGACGCAACCAGGCCGCTCTCAAGGACGTGCGCCTGCGTTTTCTCGGCCGCATGGCCAAGGGCGGGTACAAGGAATCCTTCGATGTGGTCACTGCACCGTCGGGCAACATTCCCGACGATTATCGCGTGATTTCCGCCAAGGTCGCGGAAGTGGACCAGTTCCGCAGCTTCCTCAAGAGCTACCGCGACAAGCTGCTGGTGCGCGGCAAGGCGGGTTCGCCGCGCCCGGGCCCATCGGCCGCCTTTTCCGAAGCCTCCGCCGTCCGCGGATGACCGGTTTCATCGGCGCATCGCAGGGCGCCAGCCTCGACGCCCCGCTCGCGCGGGGCGTTTTTTTGCGCCTGTGCAGAAGTG
>CAXRES010000202.1:0-13014 GCA_964229575.1 Alphaproteobacteria bacterium | reverse complement strand
GCGGCGCAGAACGCCCGCCGAAACTAGCCGCGCGCGCGCTCGCCCCCGAGATCGCCGATCGCGGCGATGCGGTCGTCGCGCACGCCGACGTCGGCGCGAAAGCCCGGCAGCCCGGTGCCGTCGACGACGGTGCCGCCCCTGATGATGATGTCGTAGGCCATGTCGATCCTCCCGGTTGAGGCGGGCGAGCCTCGCGCTCGGGCGCAGGCGGCATCCGCCGGGGCGGTCTTTTGCCGCCTCGCTTCGGCTTGCAGCCTAGCCTTGCGCGGGATACCCGGCAACCACCGGCCGAAGGCGGGACCGCCTTGGTTGAAATGCCACCCTGCACGGTGTCTACTGATTTCGATGTTGCGCGCTGTCGTCCTTGCGATCCTGCTGCTTCCGGGGCTTTCCGGCACCGCCCGTGCCCAGGAAAAGGTCGATCTGGAACTCATCCTGATGGCCGACGTCTCGGGCAGCGTCAATTACGAGGAGTTTCGCCTGCAACGCCTGGGCTATGCCCATGCGCTGCGCAACCCCCGGGTGGTTTCGGCCATGGCGGGCGGCCCGCTCGGCAAGGTCGCCATCGCCTATGTGGAGTGGAGCGGGCATTTCCTGAAATCCGTGATCGTGCCCTGGACGGTGGTGCGCAACGCCGCCGACGTGGAAAAGATCGCCCAGACGCTCGAAACCCACCCGCGCGAGATTTACGGCGGCGGCACCGCCGTCGGCAGCGCCATTCTCTACGGCGCACAATCGATCGCGGCGAACGCCTTCGACGGCACGCGCAAGGTCATCGATCTTTCCGGCGACGGGCCGGACAAGGATGGCCTGCCCGCCGCCGTCGGACGCGACCAGGCAGTGGCCCAGGGCATCACCGTCAACGGCCTGCCGATCCTCGGCGAATTTCCCGGGCTGGACGTCTTTTTCCTCGATCACGTCATCGGCGGGCCGGGGGCGTTTTCGATCCCGGCGCGCGATTTCAAGGATTTCCAGGCGGCCATCCTGACCAAGCTGATCCGCGAGATCGCCGGGCGGAACGACAGGGGCGCGGCGCAGAACGCCCGCCGAAACTAGCCGCGCGCGCGCCGCCCCAGGCGCACCAGCGCGACGACGAACACGATCGCCAGCACCAGCGGCACAAGGTTGAAGGTATAAACCCAGGTCACGGCGCGGCTGACGGCTTCGGGATCCGTCGCGTCGCCGAGCCCGGCCATGGTCGAAATGCCGCCCGCCACCGCGGCGCCGAAAGCGGTGCCGAGGGAGCGCATCGACGGAATGGCCGCGGACGTAATGCGTTCCTCCCCCGGCCTCGCATGGCCGATGGTGCGCGCCACGATATGGACGTTGTGAATGCCGACCCCGATGCCGAGCACGAAGGCGGCGATCCCCAGGACCACGAGCATCGACTTGGCCGCGACAAAGGCCATAACGGCGATGCCGACGAGCATGAGAATGGGACCTGCGCGCAGCACGAAGTCCTCGCGCTTGCCCGTCCAGCCCGACACGGCGAAGGTACCGATCGTCCAACCGAAGGAAATGATGATGGCGACGAAGCTGATCAGCATCGGCGTCAAGCCGTAAAACACCTGCAACAGGAGCGGCATGAACAGGTTTACGGAGGTCTGCGCCATGCCGCCGGTGAACAGGACCAGGAGGCCGAGGCCGACGGGCGAGCGCGGCGAAAAGGCCGCCGTCGGATAGAGCCGGCTGGCGGCGCGCGAATCGAGCCTCAGCGTCAGCCAGACGAGCCCGACCGCGAGCGCAAGCAGCGCCACCCGCAAGCCAAGCTCGCGCACCGGGCCGGATAGACCCACGGCGAAGACGCCCGCCGCCAGCAACGTGAGGCGCAGCACGGGGATGGACCGCGAGCGCGGTTGGGCGCCATCGCCCTCGTCTTCGGGAATGTAGAACCAGGCAAGCGCCGTAAAGATCGCGATCAGCGGCACCATCGACCAGAACGAGCCGCGCCACCAGCCGAGCTCGGCGAAGCCGCCGCCGACCACCGGGCCCAGGAGCTGGGCGATCATCCAGATGCCCTGCTGGGCGGCGATGATGCGCCGGCGCAGCGCTTCGGGAAACAGGCCGCTGATCAGCGCCATGCCGCCGCCGAAGATGAGCCCGCCGCCGAAACCCTGCACCAGCCGCGCCGCGCACAGCAAGCCCATGCTGGGGGCAAGCGCGCAGGCCACCGTGGCGACGAGGAACAGGAGGCCCGAGGCGACGTTGCCCCCGCGCCTTCCGAACAGGGCCCAGGCGGGGCCGACGCTCGCCGTGCCGACGATGGCGCCCACCGTGTAGAGCATCGACGGCCAGGTGTAGAAGGCGGCACCGCCCACGTCATGGACCACCGTCGGCATGATGATGACGACGACCAGCACCTGCAGGGCGTGGACGATGACGCCGAGCATGACGAGGGCCGAATAGATGCCGCGGCCCCCGCGGACCAGATCGCCCCAGGGGGCCGCCGGCGGCCCGGCGGGGTTTGGTGAACCTTGCGTGTTTTCGGATGTCTGGGTCATGGGCGGGGCGCAGTCTGCCACGGCGCGCGCCGAAACTGGACGACTTTCGAGTCTCGCCCCAAGGGGCTAGACTGGTGCCTGCCCCGGCCCCGGCCCGGGCCGACGGGGAGGCGAAGATGCCCGATTCCGACCGCGCGCCGCGTTTTGTCGAGGCGGAGATGTCCTACATCGTCGAAGGCGACGAGAAGCCCGAATCGCGCAGCTTCGGCGCCGACAACCCGGAACACACCCATACCGGCGCCTACGAACGCCATCGCGTGCGTATCGAGAACGGCCGCGGCATGGGAGGGGAACTGTCCCTCGATCGCGAAGGCTTCCGTCTCGCCCGTCATGAAACGAAAGTGAAGGACTTCTACGACGAGGCCGAGGTCCGCGGTGTCTACTACGCGGAACTGGAAGGCCTGGTGAAGCGCGAAACCGGCTGCGCGCGCGTGCATATCTTCGACCACACGCGGCGCGCCGGCGACGAAGAAACGCGCAACTCCCGCAAGGTCAAGGGCCCGGTCCGACACGTGCATAACGACTATACCGAATGGTCGGGCCCCCAGCGCGTGCGCGACCTTCTGCCCGCCGAGGCCGACGAACTGCTCCGGCATCGCTTCCAGGTGGTGCAGGTCTGGCGCGCCGTGCGCGGGCCGATCCTGTCCTCGCCGCTCGGCATCTGCGATGCGCGCTCGATCGCGGCCGACGACCTGATCGCCACGGCGCGGGTCTACCCGAACCGCCGGGGCGAAATCTATCACGTCGCCTTCAACCCGGCGCACCGCTGGCACTATTTTCCGCAGATGACGAGGGACGAAGCGCTGGTGTTCAAGTGCTACGATTCGCGCACCGACGTTGCCCGCTTCACCGTGCATTGCGCCTTCAACGACCCGACGACGCCCCCCGGCGCGCCCCCGCGCGAGAGCATGGAAGCGCGACTGCTCTGCTTCTTCGACGACTGAGGCAAAAACCTATTCCGCCGCTTTCTTGTAGCTGCAGAAGGGATGATAGGCGCCCATCCTGCACTCGGCGCCCGCCTTCCCGAGCGCCGTTTCGAAATCCTTGTGGATCTGCGGATTCTCGTCGGGAAACTCGATCTGGCTGCCGCCTTCCTTGATGCTGGTGAAGGTTTCGTTGCGCCGCTTGGCCGATTTCATGAAGCGGAAGCGCCAGTTGTTCCAGCGCAACGCCAGGTAGCGGGCGGGTTTCGCCCCCGAATTGAAATGCTGGTGGAACCACTGGTCGGGCGGCACGACGACGCTGCCCGGGCCCCAGTCGACGCGCCGCGGCTCCTCGCCGTCGCGCCACAGCATGGAATAGCCTTGGCCCGAAACGATGATGACATGCGCGCCCGGCCCGTGGCGGTGGCCCTTCTTGTAGGTGCCGACGGGAAATTCGGAGATATGCGCGCCCATGGTGTTGCCGGCGAGGTCGAACTTCATGTTGGTCGAACCCTTGCCGCGCTCGCTGTAGTCCGCCAGATGCAGCGTCTTGAGATCGGGCACGAAATTGGTCGTCATGAAGAAGCGGCCGAAGATTTCCTGCTTGCCGAAATATTCGTCCTCGCTCGCGTCGAAGCGATCCCTGAAGACGTAGTCGCTGTTGAAGATGAAATCGGGACTGTGGAACAGGTTCATCACGAAGCAGCAGTTGGTGACGGCGTAATAGCGCACCACGTCGCTGCCCGATGAATTGAAGTGCTGGTAATTGGCGTTGATCGGAATGGAAAAGAGACTGCCCGGCCCCCATTCGAAGGTGTGCTTGCGCCCGTCGCGCTGCCAGACGGTGGTCGCGCCCTGGCCCTTGGTGACGTAGACGGTTTCTTCGTAGAGATGTTTCTGCGGCCTGGTCTTTCCGCCCGCCGGAATTTCGCAGATGTAGGCGTCGTTGGTATCGCCCGCGCCGTCGAGGATGACGAAGGCCGCCGGCACGCCCTTCATATCCCAGTGGCCGAGTTCGACCGTGTTGATGTCCTGGATGAAGAAATCGGTGACGACGGGAATTTTCTGCGCGTCGCGCCATTCGAGGAACGTATCGATGGGAAGCGGCTGCCAGTCCTTGTCCTTGGTGCTCGTTCCCTTTGCGGTCTTGGGAAATGGGAGCTTCGACATGATCGTGTTTCCTTGGTGATTTCCTGCCCTGCGAAGGGAAGTGTAGTCCCGGCCCGCGCCCGCGAAAAGCGCGCGCCCATGCAAAACTGACTTGCCGGGACTTCAGCCCCGGTTCCTAGCCTTTGAAGCCGTAATCGCGCGCCGCGGCCCCGGCCGAGACATAGCCGCGCGAGACGTCGCGGGCGACCGCCTCGCGCGGGCGATCGGCCGGATTGCCCCAGCCGCCGCCGCCGCCCGTTTCCAGCACCACCCGGTCGCCGGCCTCGAGCCGGTAACCCTTGGCCTTGCACACGGTGCGCGGCGCCTGCCCGTCGCGGTAGACGGTGACGCATCCGGGCAGGCCATCGCCGCCGCCGGCAACGCCCCAGGGCGGATTTTTGGTGCGATCCAGATTGGTCTGCAGCAGGCAGGGCGCCACGATGTCGTAGACCTTGCGGAAGCCAAGACCGCCCCTGAACCTGCCGTTGCCCGCCGAATCCTGGCGCAACGTCAGTTCCCTGATGCGGATGGGCAGGATGGTTTCCTGCAGTTCGAGCGGGATGAGCCTGGTGTCGCCATGCGCCATGGTGCGGAAGGGCCCCGCGCCGTCGCCGTGCGCCGAAGCGCCCCAGCCGCCATGACCGCTGTCGTGGCCGTTGAAGGGCGTGCCGTCGGGCCACTTGCCGTAAAGGCGGAAGCCCGAATGAGTGGCAAAATGGCCACCGACGGCCAGTTCCGGCACCGCCTTGCCGAGCGCGCGGATGACGACGTCGATGACGGTCGGAAACGGCATCGAATAGTTGCCCATGGGGGCGGTCGCGTCGGCGCTGAGGATCGTGCGTTCGGGCAGCACCAGCTTGAGCGGCCGGAACATGCCTTCATTGGTGGGCTCGCCCGGCATGATCAGGTACTTGAAAGCGACCCGCGCCGTCGTCACGCCGCCGCCGTAATAGCCCGAATTCACGCAGCCCTTCTGCTGCTCGGCCAATCCCGAATAATCGACCGTCAATTCGTCGCCGGCGATGACGACCTTCACCCGAACCGGGATCGGGGTGTCGTTGTCGCCGTCGTTGTCGAGAAATGTCTCCGCTTCGTAGGTACCGTCGGGAAGCTGGCGTATGCGCGCGCGCGCCGCTGCCTCGCTCTGATCGAGAATCGTATCGACGACGCCGAGAAAAGTCTTGATGCCATAGCGTTCCGCGAGCGCCGCGACCTGGTCGCGCCCGAGGATGCAGCCGGCAAGCTGCGATTCGATGTCGCCCATAAGATCGACGGGAAAGCGGGTGTTGTTTTCGATGATACGATAGACCTCTTCGATCGGCTCGCCCTTCGACCACAGCTTGATGGTGCGAAGCTGAAGCCCTTCATCGAAAATGTCGGATGACCGGGGCGCCGAGCCGCCGATATCGATCCAGTGCACGTTGATGGCGAAGAAACCGATCAGGGTGGCGCGGTCTGGGCCGGCATAGATCGGCGTGTACATCACCGTGTTGTTGAGATGCTGCCCCTGCACGGCCGCGTGATTGCACACGACGACGTCGCCGTGCAGCAGGCGCTCGCGGCCATAGATCCTGAGACCGTCGCGCACGGCGGTGCCCACCGAATCGGCGACGAAGGGCGGCATGCCGCCCTTGCACTGGGCGAGCAGTTTCCCGTCGGCGGTGACGATGCCCACGGCGAAATCCTTGTATTCGTAAATGTACGGGCTGAAGGCGGTGCGCGTGATATTGGCGTCGATCTGCTCGGTGATCGAGATCAGCCCGTGGCGAACGACTTCGAGCGTGATGGGGTCGATGCCCGCACCGTGACCGGTCCTTGCGCCGGTGGTGTCCATGCGCCCCTCTCCCTACTTCGCGCCGCAGTGAATGCGGATCTCGCGCATCTTGCCCACTTCGAAAGTGTCGCCGGGCGCGACAATGGTGGTCGAGCCGTATTCCTCGATCACCGCGGGGCCCTTGGCCCTGAAGCCTGCCGACAGGCTGTCGCGCTCATAGACCGCGGTTTCGACCACCCCGCCCGCGGCGCCGAAGTAGACCGGGCGCGTCTTCCGCGGCCCGGCCTTGGTAGCGGCGCGCGGCAGGCGCGCGATGTCGGGACGGCGCAGGCGGGCGAAGGCCGACAGGTGCAGGGCCTGGAATTCGGCCTCGGCCTTGGCGTCGGCATGGCCATAGCGGCGCTTGTAATCGTGCTCGAAAGCCTTGCGGATGGCGGCCGCGTCCGCAAGCCCCGTCACCGGCACCTTGATGTTGTGGCGCTGGCCGCGGTAGCGCATTTCGGCGTGCTGCTCGAAGACGATGTCGGAGGTGCCGAATTCCGCCGCGAGCGCCCGTGCCGCGTCCTTCTCCATTTCGGCGAATTGGGCGCGGATCGAAACGATCGCCTCGGCATCGAGGCCGCCGACGAAGGTGACGGAGCTGTCGAGTCTGGCATCGGCCAGCAGCATGCCGATGGCCGAGAAGTTGCCGGGCTCGGGCGGAATGATCACGGAGGGGATGGAAAGCTCGCGCGCCAGCGCCGAAGCATGCAGCGGCCCGCCGCCGCCGTAGGCGAACAGCGCGAAGTCGCGCGGATCGAGGCCGTGCTCCACCGAGACGCGGCGGATGGCGCCCGCCATGATGACAGTGGCGATCGACAGTATGCCTTCGGCCATGCGGATCAGGCCATCCTCGCCGTCATAGCCGAGCGGCCGGGCGATCTTCTCGGCGATGGCGCGACGCGCGCCCGCGGTATCGAGTGCGAGCTCGCCGCCGAGGAAATGCGCGGGATTGAGCCGACCGAGCACGAGATTGGCATCGGTCACCGTAGGTTCCGTGCCGCCGCGCCCGTAGCAGACGGGGCCCGGCGTCGAGCCCGCGCTTTCCGGGCCGACGTGCAGGCGCTTCTGGTCGTCGAGCCAGGCGATGGAGCCGCCGCCCGAGCCCACTTCGACGATGTCGATGACCGGCGACTTGATCGGGAAACCCTTGATGTAGCCGTTGGCGTAATAGACCGATTCGACCGAGAAGCGGCCGTTTTCGACCAGCGCGCATTTGGCCGTGGTGCCGCCCATGTCGAAGGCGACGACGTTCTCGATGCCGAGCGCCTCGGCATAGGCGCCGGCCCCGATGCAGCCGCCGATCGGCCCCGATTCGACCAGCGCGATGGGCTGGCGACAGGTGCGGTCGATCGACAGAAGGCCGCCGTTCGAGCCCATCATGAACAGCGAGCCGTCGAAGCCCCGGCCGTTCATTTCGGATTCAAGCCGCCGGATATAGGTGTTCACCTGCGGCCCGACGTAGGCGTTGGCGGCAACCGTCGAGCAGCGCTCGTATTCGTACCATTCGCGCGTGAGTTCGGTCGAAATGGTGACGTAGGTTTCCGGCAGCAGGCGGCGCAGGATTTCGGCGGCGCGCTCCTCATGCATCGGGTTGAGATAGGAATTCATGAAGAAGATGCCGACCGCCTCGACGCCGAGCGACCTGATTTCGCCGGCCAGTTTGTTCAGACCCGCCTCGTCGAGGGGGGCGATGACCTGGTTCTTCGCATCGATGCGCTCTTCGACTTCGAGACGCAGATCGCGCGGGATCAGCGCCTCGTCGCGCTGGTAGTAGAGATCGAACGGATCGGGCCGGTTGCCGCGCGCGATTTCGAGCACGTCGCGGAAGCCCTTCGTGGTCACCAGCGCCGTCTTCGCGCCTTTGCGCTGGATCAGCGAATTGATGACCAGCGTCGTGCCGTGATTGAGGAAGGTGGACTGGGCCGGCGCAACCTTCGCCTTGGCGAAGCACTCGAGGATACCGTCGACGAAATTGCCGTAGGTCGTCGGGCTCTTGGTATAGAGAACGCTCTGACGCTCGTGATCGAAGGCGACAAGATCGGTAAAAGTTCCGCCGATATCGACGGCAACGACGTAGGACATTTCCTGCTCCGGGCCCGCCCGGCGACGGGGCGGCGATCGGCCGATGATATTTACTGCTGCGCCTCGGCCTTCTTTTTCTTCTTCTTGGCTTCCGACGGACCACCGGCGGAAAGCCAGTGCTTGTTCCACTCTTCCAGCACGGTCTTCGACAGTTCCTCGGAATGGTCGTCGACTACGGCGATTTTCTTGCCGGCGATGGCTTCGGGGTAGAACAGAAACTCCTTGCGAAGCAGTTCCTTGTGCGCCGGCGGGGAGAAATTCGCCCAGTACTGGGCGATCTGGCCTTCCTTCGACAGGAACCAGTTGACGAATATCCTGGCGGCGTTGGTGCGCGGGCTTTTGGCGATGATTCCCATGTCGGAAATGGTGAAGGGAACGGGCTCCGGGCAATGAAAGCCGATCGGCGCGCCCTTCTGCGCTTCCGGCCCGACCCGCATCATTTCCGAAGGTACGGCCGCGGAGGCCTCGCCCAGAACGATGAGATTGATAACCGCCGTCAGGCCCTCCTTGCGGAGTTGCGGCGAAAGGGCGAACAGGTCGCGCACATATTTGCGGCCCCATTCGTCGCCTTTTCCCGTCCAGACATTGAGTAGCCAGAGGTTGGGCCGGTTGACCAGCGCCAGATTCTTGTCGGCGAACTTCGGATTGGTCAGAAGGTCGTCCCAGGTCTTTGGCAATTCCGACCTGGCGATCTTCCTGGTGTTGTAGGACATGCACCAGTAGCGCGAGCGCACGGCGACCGCGATATGATCCTTCTGGCGCGCCTCAACGGGAAAATTGCCGTAGCTCGGCAGGTTGTCGAGCGGAATGAGCGCGCCCGCCTCGCGGAACCTGAAGACGCTTCCCGACATGTCCATCACCACGTCGGTGATGATGCGCCCCTGGGTAAAGGCGGCGAGCGGCCTGACCCAGCGCCGTTCCGCCGTGTTGACTTCCTCGTGGCGAAAATTGATGTAGGGATAGCGCTCCTTGAGAATACCCTCGATCTTCAGCCACTGCCTGGGCAGGGTCGTCGTATAGATGATGACTTCCTTTTCCTGCTTCGCCGCGTCGATCCACGCCTGCGGCACGGCCAGTTCCCGGTCGAGTCCCGACAGGATCGAGGCATCGAGCTTGAGCGCCGCAAGCATCTTCCCGGTCGCCTGCGGCAGGTCCGCGGCGGCAGCAGGCAGCGCAAGGCCAAGGCAGGCGGCCAGCCCGGCAACGGCGGGAAAAGCGCGGATCATTCGGGCAGTCCGTGGCATCGAAATCCTCCCTGGGCCTCTGGCGGGCCGGCTTGCTTGCTTGCGGGCATTTTCAAGGATCGCAAAGAGATGCGAAAGTAAAAAAAAGCTCGCCGCCGCGGTATACTGCCATCAAACAACGCCCGGGTCCCGGCCCCGCCCGGCGCGGCGGGGGCGAAGCCCGTGGCAATACGACGGGCCGGGGAGGAAACAGAGATGAGAATTCGTCTTGCGTGGCTGGCCGCCATCGCGGCCGGTGCGGTCCAATCGCCGGCGCCGGCGATGGCCGAGGACTTCTACAAGGGCAAGCAGGTTACCGTTTACGTCGGCTATCCGACGGGCGGCGGCTACGACACCAACGCCCGTACCTTCGCGCGCCATATCCGCGACCATCTGGCGGGGCGGCCCGACACGGTGGTCAAGAACATGCCGGGCGCGGGCAGCATGAAGCTCGCGCTTTATCTCTACAACACGGCGCGCAAGGACGGGCGCGAGATCGGCGCGGTCGGGCGCGAAATCCCGACCGGCGCGCTGATGGGCCTACCCAACGCCGTCTACAGCGCGTCGAAGTTCAACTGGATCGGCAGCATGGGAAGCGAAGGCACCTGGTGCTTCGCCTGGCACACGGCGCCGTTCAAGACGGCCGAGGACATGATGCGCCGCCAGTTCATCGTCGGCGCCACCACGGGCCAGTCGATCACGGTCACCGGCCCGATCATCCTCAACAACCTGCTCGGAACGAAAATCAAGGTCATCGCCGGGTATCCCGGCAGTTCGGAAATGCACCTCGCGATGGAGCGCGGCGAGATTCAGGGCCGCTGCGCCGCGACGCTGTCGAGCGTCAACGTCGGCCGCCCCGACTGGATCCGCGAGAAGAAAGTCGTTTTCCTGCTCGACGTTTCGCTGTCTTCAAGGCGCAACATGCCCGACGTACCGCTGGTGACGGAATTCGCCAGGCGGCCCGAGGACCGGCAGGCGCTGGAACTGATCCTTGCGCCCGACTCCTGGACGCGGCCCGTGACCGCCCCGCCCGGCCTGCCGGCCGAACGCGTGCGCGAGCTGCGCGCCGCTTTCGACGCCATGATCAAGGATGCGAAATTCATCGCCGACATGGAACGCCAGAAGCAGGTTCTGGACGTCCTGTCCGGGGCGGAGATGGCGGCACGCATCGAAAAACTCGAACAACTGCCGCCCGCCATCGTCAAGGCTGCGCTCGATGCGGCGAAAAAGACCGAAGGCACCGAAATGGGCAAGGTCGAGATCAAGGCCGAGACCCTTGCCGGCACCATCGCCGCGGCCGAGGACGGCGGGCGCAAGGTGACCTACGCCGCCGCCGGCAAGAAAGGTACGCTCGACGTTTCGACCAGCGGCACCAGCGTAACAATTGCCGGCAAGAAGGCGGCGCGCAAGGAACTCAAGGCCGGGATGGCCTGCGAATTCGTCTTCCGGGGGACAGAAGCGAAGTCGATCGTCTGCCGTTGATCGTGGCCAAGCGAAAGCCCGGCTCCACCAGGGAGCCGGGCTTTTTGCTTGCTGAACGACGGCGGTTCAGGCCGCGGCTTCGTCGGGCACGCCCGAGGCGCGCAACGCATCGCGGCCGATGCAGTCGAAGTGATACCAGCGTACGTCCATCGTCTCGGCCAGCACTTCGAGGATGCGCGCCTGCTCGGCCTCGGTCTTGGCATAGCGCGACAGAATTTTCAGCGTCATGTCGCCGTGGCCTTCTGTCCCGTAATCGGCGACCTCGGCCGCCTGCCAGTGCGACATGGCGGAATCGGGAAGCCCCAGGGACTTGAAGATGGCCCGGCTGTTGGGCCGCGCCTTGCCGAGCTTGAGCACGGCCGGTCCGCGTGCCGCCTCCAGCCCCGCGACGGCGGCGAAGCCCTCCATCCACGGCCAGGCGCGCGTCGCGCGATCCCAGTAGGCGATGGCGAGGCGGGTATAGATCTTGCCCTTGTAGGCATTGATTTCCTCGCGCGAGGGACCGAGCGCCTCGGCAAAGTCGACAAGACTCTCGTAATGGCCGCGCGAGATCGTCGGATCGTTCACTTCCTCGACGAACATGTTCTCGATCATGTAGGCGCGCGCGTCGATATGCGGGCAGTTGGCGACAACCGAGCCGAACCAGCGCGGAAAGTTGGCGGCGAAGACGCAATGTTCCATCGCGTAAACCCGCGCGCCTGGCCGGCACATGTGGTTTTTGGTGAAGGTTTCGTAGGCGCTTTCCCTGGACCAGCGGTGTTCCCAGATGACGCGGGCCATGTGGTCTTCGAATTTTTCGGGGGATTCCATCGTTTTCTCCTCTGCTGCCCCGGGGACCGCGGGGCGTTGGGTTCTAGGTGAGGCCGTAAAGGGCGCGGGCGTTGTCCCACAGGATTTTTTTCACGACGCCGGCGGGAATGCCGGGCTTGTCCTGCAGGTTGCGGATCGCCTCGATCTCGCTCGAAAAATCCGCGTGGCCGTAATCGGTGCCGATGACCAGATTGTCCTCGCCCGCCACCGCGATCACGCGGGGCAGGTCGTCGTAGGTCTGGCAGGTAATGTAAATGCGGTTGGCGGCGAGTACGTTGGCGGGCAGCCGCTTGCCCTGCTTGAGAAAACGCTGGCGCACGTCGGCAACGAGGAAGGGGACCCAGTCCGCGCTTGCCTCGATGATGCCCCAGCGGAGCCCGGGAAACTTCGCCGGCGTGCCGGCCATCAGCAGGGAATGGGTGGCGCCGATCATCGGCAGCTTGAACTTCGTGAAAGTGGTGTCGCGCGTGTAGAAATCGTGCACCTGGAAGCTGCCGTTGCCGAGATGCACGCAGACGGCGAGATCGAGTTCCTGCGCCGTCTCGTAGAGCGGATGGAAATACGGGTCCGACAGCGGCAGCTCGCATTCGAGCGGCCGCAGGAACACGGCGCAGGCGCCGTTGTCCTTGCCGAAGCGCAGCTCGTCGGCCACCTTGTCCATCGCCGAAAGCGGCGGCACCACGGCCCAGCGCAGGCGGCTGGGCGCCTGTTTCCAGATACCGGCGAGCCAGCGGTTGTAGCTCCTGCACAGCGCCAGATCGAGACGGGGATTGTTGGCGACGGGACGAAGCAGGAGCGTCGGGAACAGGACCTGGATCTCGACCTCGAGCTCGTCCATGTGGCGCAGACGCGCCTCGACATCGCGCATCTCGCGCGAGTCTTCGGGCGTGTTCGAGCCGAGGTTGCGGTCGCGGTTGTGTACGCGCCCGTTGATCACCCAGAAGTCCTGCTGGACGCGCCCTTCGCTGTTTCTGATCTCGCGGCCCGAGACGCGCTCGGTGATCATCGGCATCAGATCGGGCGCCTCG
>CAXRES010000201.1:0-9038 GCA_964229575.1 Alphaproteobacteria bacterium | reverse complement strand
AAGCTGCGCATCATCGTGCAGATGGCGCTGGAAAAGCATCCGAAGTTGGCCGACGTGCCGCTCGCCCAGGATCTCGTCGCCGATGCCGAGAGCAAGGAAATCCTCAAGCTCGCTTCGGCGCCGCTCGCCATCGGCCGGCCGACGCTCGCACCCCCCGGCGTGCCCGCCGATCGTGTCGCGGCCCTGCGCGCCGCCTTCGAGGCGACGATGAAGGATGCCGACTATGTCCGCGACGCCAGCCGCCAGAAGCTCGAGGTCGGGAACTGGCTGACGGGCGGGCGCATCGAGGCGATCCTCAAGGACTCCTACGGCGCGCCGGCGACGGTCGTCGCCCGCATCACGGCGATCGACAACGAGCTGCGCGAGCTGCGCAAGAAGGAACAGGCGGCGAAGAAGAAAAAGTCGGACTGAGCGGTCGCCGCCCGTTCGGCATGAAGGCTCCGGGCCCCGGACAGGTTGTCCGGGGCCTTGTTTTTGCCGGGCGAGCCCGTAATCTGTCCGCCGCCGCGCCGCTGCGGCGAGGATTTCCCGACCGCGGAGGCGGACGACAGTGACCGACGACAGTGGCAAGGGCGAAAGTGGCAGGGACGACGGCGGAAAGAGCGACAGCCTGGCCGCTTTCCGCCATCGCGACTACTGCTACCTCTGGTTCGGCCGTTTCCTGTCGACGGTGGCCATGCAGATGCAGGCCGTCGCGATCGCCTGGCAGGTCTACGAGATCAGCCGCAATCCCTTCGATCTCGGCCTGATCGGCCTGTCGCTGTTCCTTCCGGCGATCGGCCTTGTGCTCGTCACCGGCCATGTCGCCGATCGCTATAACCGCAAGACGATCATCCAGATCTGCCTGGCGGCCGATGTCTTCCTCGCGCTGGCGCTGACGGCGCTTGCGTTCGTCGGCACGAAAAGCACATGGCCGATCTTCGTGCTGCTGGTGGGCCTCGGCATCACGCGCGCCTTCATCAACCCCACCTGGCAGGCGATGATGCCGAACCTGGTGCCGCAGAAGGATCTCGCCAACGCGGTGGCCTGGCAATCCTCGGCCTGGCAGGTCGCCTCCATCGGCGGCCCGGCGGTGGGCGGCGCGGTGCTGGTGCTGGGGGCCGATGTGGCCTACGGCATTTCCGCGCTGATGGTCCTGATCAGCGTGGTGCTGACCGGCCTCATCGCGCGCCGCGAGTTCGTCTCCGCGAAGGAGCCGGTGAGCTGGACCAGCGTCCTCGGCGGCCTCGTCTATATCTGGCAGAAGAAGGTGATCCTCGGCGCCATTTCGCTCGATCTCTTCGCCGTGGTGCTGGGCGGCTGCGTCGCCCTCTATCCGATCTACGCCACCGATATCCTGGGCGTGGGCGCTCAGGGCCTCGGCCTCCTGCGCGCCGCACCCGCGGCCGGCGCGGTGGTCTGCTCGCTGTGGCTGGTGCGCCATCCGCTGCACACCCATGCCGGGCGCACCATGTTCCTCGCCGTCGCCCTGTTCGGCGCGGGCACCGTGGTGTTCGGCGTATCGACCTCGTTCCCGCTGGCGCTCGCGGCGCTCTTCACCATGGGCGCGGCCGACATGGTCAGCGTCTACGTGCGCCAGACGCTGGTCCAGCTCGCCACCCCCGACAGCATGCGCGGGCGCGTCGGCGCGGTCAGTTCCGTCTTTGTCACGACCTCGAACGAATTCGGCGACTTCCGCGCCGGCATGGCCGCGGGTTTCATCGGCGCCGTGCCCGCCGTGGTGCTGGGCGGCGCCGCGACGCTCGCCGTCACCGCGCTGTGGGCCAGGCTGTTTCCCCAGCTTCGCACCGTGCAGCGCCTCGACCGGACGATCTGAAGCCCGCGAAAGCCCGCATTTGCCCGGCGGCTGCGCGGCCTCTTGCCTGGCCTTGCCCGATGGAGCTTTACTTCCGCCGACACCGAATACGACAGAGGAAGGGAATGGCGATGATGAAGGGGATTCTGGCCTCCGGCATGATATCGGCGGCGGCATTGGCCGTTGTCCTGCCCGGTGCTGCGGCCGCGCAAGGCGATATCGAGCGCTTCTACAAGGGCCGCACGGTCGGTCTCATCATCGGCGCGGCGCCCGGCGGCGGCCATGATACCTACGCGCGCGCCATCGCCCGCCATATGCCCCGACATATTCCCGGCACGCCGACCCTGGTGCCGAGGAACATGCCGGGGGCGGGCAGCGGCCGCGCCGCCGACTTCTTGTTCAACCAGGCGCCGAGGGACGGCTCCACCTTCGGCGCCATCTTCCCCGGCGCCATCATGACGCCGCTGGTCGATCCCGGCCGCCGCAAGCGGACGGAGCCGGAAAAGTTCAATTATCTCGGCACCGCCAACAAGGAAGTGCGCGTCTGTCTCGGCTGGACGACGGCCCCGGTCAGGACTTTCGCCGAGGCGTTCAAGGCCGAAATGCTGCTCGGCGCCACCGCCGATGGCGGTTCGACCCAGGATTACGCGCTGGTTTTCAACGACGTGCTCAAGACCAGGTTCAAGCTCATCCGCGGCTACCAGGGCAGCAACGGAATCATGCTTGCGATCGAGCGCGGTGAAGTACACGGTCTGTGCGGCTACGCCTGGACCAGCTTCAAGAGCCAGAAGGCCGACTGGCTCGCGGCGAAGAAAGTCAACGTGCTGGTTCAGCTTGCCATCGGCACCGATCCCGAACTCGACCGGATGGGCGTGCCGCCGATCTGGGGCTTCGTCAAGAACGCCGACGACCGCGCCGTGCTTGAACTCCTGCTCGCCCAGCAGGTGTTCGGCAGGCCCTATGTGGCCCCTCCGGGTGTGCCAGCCCCCTTTGTCAAGGCGCTGCGCGCCGCCTTTGCCGCTACGATGACCGACAAGGGCTACACCGCCGATGCGATGAAGCTCAACCTTGAGGTGGAATGGGGCAGCGGTGAGGAAGTCCAGCAACTGGTGGAAAAGGTTTTCGCCACCCCGCCCGCGACCGTGACGCGGCTGGTCAAGGCGATGGAGGGGCGCTGAGCCGCGCTGGCGAAACCGTGCTTCGAAAGGACACGGCGAGAGCGCCCCCGTATCCGGCCCGCCTATAGCTTGGCCGCGCCGGGACCCGCGTATCCCGGCGGCATCGGCGGGGCTTCGGGGTTCAGGCGGTTTCGGCGGCGGCGGGTTGCGGCGGGGCTTCCAGCGATTCGGCCATCGCCACCACGCCGAGCCAGGCCGTCGAATGCGCCAGTTCCCAGGCCAGCCGGCCGATGGCCATGCGCAACAGCCAGATGCCGAGCCCGTGCGTCACATTGCCCGCGACGTAGAAGCGGAAGTCCCTGATGCTGAGGCAGGCGCCAAGCGCCTGAAAGCCGCCGGGAATCTTCATCGAACCCTGCGCCGCGACACTGCCGCGTTCCGCCTGCCCCCGTGTTCCTGGTTACGGTCCTAATAGGGGCCCCAGGCGCGCTGCGCCGCCGGCCGCGCCCAGATGGCGTCGTGCCAGCGCTTGACGTTGGGATAGGTGTCGAGCCCGATGTCCTTCACGCCGTGCATGTGGGTGTCGGAAAACATCGAGATGTCGGCGACCGAGAATTTTCCGGCGACGTATTCGTTTTCCCCGAGATGCCGGTCGAGGGTGGAGAACATGTCGCGCAGCACGGTTTCGTAGTGCTTCTTGGCGGGCGGCACGTCTTCGGTCGAGCGGATCACCCACAGGCCGAACTGCTGGGCGAGCGTGGTGAAGGTGGCCGAGCCGTAGAACAGCCACTGGTCGACCCTGATGCGGGCGATCGGGTCGGTCGGGTAGAGGCCGTTGCCCGCCTTTTCGCCGAGGTATTTGAGGATGGCGCCCGATTCGCAGAGCGTGATGCGCTGGTGCCCGGGACCGTCGTCGTCGACCAGGGCCGGAATCTTGTGGCCCGGGCTGATCTTGAGGTATTCGGGCGCGAACTGTTCCTTGTTGCGGATGTTGATCGGCTTGATGCGGTGCGCAAGCCCGCTTTCCTCGGCGCCGAAGCGCGCCTTGTAGCCGTTGTCGGTGGTCCAGAAATAAAGATCGATCATCGAGTCCTCCCTCAGCCGTCGTCGTCCGCGGCGGTCGGCACGCAGTGTGCCGCCGAATCCGCCGCGACCGCAATAGGGGCGAGGAAAGAACCGCGACACGCCGGGCAGGCCGGGACCGTCGGGCGGCGGTTCCGGGGCCTTCCCGTTTTCCTCGCGCCCGCCTAAGTTGGCGGTGGAGGTGAAACCATGACGGCAAGGCAGTACGACGCGGTAATCATCGGCGCGGGCCACAACGGCCTCGTCTGCGCCGCCTATCTGGCGGGTGCCGGCTTCAAGGTCTGTGTGCTGGAGGCACGCCCGGTGCCGGGCGGCGCCGCGGTGACCGAGGAATTCCACCCCGGGTTCCGCAATTCGGTCTGCGCCTATACGGTGTCGCTGCTCAATCCCAAGGTCATCGCCGATCTCGATCTTGCCGCCCACGGCCTGCGCGTGGTGCCGCGGCGGCTGCAGAACTTCCTGCCGCTGCCCGACGGCCGGGCGCTGCGTGTGGGGGCGGGACAGACCAGGGCGTCGCTCGCGCAGTTCTCGGCGCGCGACGCCGAACGGCTCGACGATTACGGCGCCATGCTCGATCGCGTCGCCGACGTGCTGCGCGCGCTCGTCCTCAGGACGCCGCCCAACGTCGTCGAGGGCCGCCCGCTCGCCGCATTGGCTGAAATGCTGAAGGCGGGCCGCATCGGCCGCTCGCTCGCCCGCCTGCCGATGGCGGCGCGGCGCGACCTGCTTGAATTGTTCACCGCCTCGGCCGGGGATTTTCTCGACCGCTGGTTCGAAAGCGATCCGATCAAGGCGATCTACGGCTTCGACGGCGTGGTCGGCAACTACGCCAGCCCTTACGCGGCGGGATCGGCCTACGTGCTGCTGCATCACTGTTTCGGCGAAGCGGCCGGCGTGAAGGGCGCCTGGGGCCACGCCATCGGCGGCATGGGGGCGATCGGCCGGGCGCTCGCCGGCGCCGCCGCGTCGCGCGGCGTCGATATCCGGCTGTCCTGTCCGGCAAGCGAAGTGCTGGTGGAGAAGGGCCGGGTGACGGGCGTCGTCACGCGCGCGGGCGAAAGGATCGATGCGGGCGCCGTCGTGTCGGGCGTGCATCCGAAAATCCTGTATGAACGCCTGATCGATGCGGCCGAACTGCCCGACGATTTCCGCCGGCGTATTGCGGGCTGGCGCTCCGGCTCGGGAACTTTCCGCATGAACGTGGCGCTTTCCGAACTGCCGGATTTCACCGCGGCACCGGGACGCGAAGTGGCGGACCATCACACCGCCGGCATCGTGATCGCGCCGAGCCTGCGTTACATGGAGCAGGCCTTCTTCGATGCGCGCATTCACGGCTGGTCGCTGGCACCGATCGTCGAGGTGCTGATCCCGTCCACCATCGACGACAGCCTCGCGCCCAAGGGAGCGCACGTGGCGAGCCTGTTCTGCCAGCATGTGGCGCCCGTGCTGCCCGACGGGCGAAGCTGGGATGCGTGCAAGGACGAGGTCGCCGAGCTGATGATCGATACGGTGAGCGCGCACGCCCCCAACTTCCGCCGCGCGGTGATCGGCCGGCAGGTGCTTTCGCCGCTCGACCTCGAACGCGATTTCGGCCTCATCGGCGGCGATATCTTCCACGGGGCGCTCGATGCCGGGCAGCTGTTTTCGGCGCGTCCCGTGCTCGGCCACGCCGACTACCGCGGGCCGCTCGCGGGGCTTTACATGTGCGGCTCCTCGACCCATCCGGGCGGCGGGGTGAGCGGCGCCCCCGGCCACAACGCGGCGCGCGAGGTCATGGCCGATCTGGGCCGGCGCCGCTGATTCCCGCCGTCAGGTGCGCGGGTGATGGTGGCTGTGCGCCTCTCCGCTGCCGCCCCGGTGGCTGTGTCGATGCCGGGCATGGTCGGCCTTGACCGGAACCAGATGCACGTTGGCATGACGCACGCCTTCCTCCGCCGCCAGGGTGTCGGCGAAGGCGCGCACCGACGCCGTCGGGCCTTCCAGCACCAGCGCTTCCATGCAGTTGTCATGGTCGAGATGAACGTGCAGCGTGGTCACGCCGATGTCGTGGTGTTCGTGCTGGGCTTCGATCAGGCGGCGCGAGAGCTGGCGTTCGTGATGGTTGTAGACGTAGGACACGCAGGCGACGCAGGAACCGCTGTCGGCCTGTTCCAGGCTCCGGCGGGCGAGCCGGTCGCGGATCAGGTCGCGGAACCCTTCCGAGCGGTTTTCATATCCCTTCTCGGCGAGGAAGCGGTCGAATTCCACGAGCAGGTCGTCGTCGACCGAAATCGTGATGCGTTCCATGGCGGGCTCCCTCCGGGTGAGATTGAGAACCGATCTTAGCACCGCCGATTGACGGTATGAAGATTCCATGTTTTATCTTACCCGCGCTGGCCCGCCCGGGCCGGCGGCAGCCCGGAAAACGACTGTCGAAGGCGCGGCCTGCCCGCCGCGCCCGAACTTCATAAGGTCGCGGGACAAGGTCGTGGGCACAGGCTTGCGCGGACAGGGTCGCAGGCCGCCGGGTCGAGGGAAGGAAGGGTCGGATCGTGCTAACGGTTCTCGTTTTCGGTTTTTTGATCGGCATCAGGCATGCCACCGATGCCGACCACGTGGCGGCGGTCGCCACCCTTGCGACGAGAAGCCGCAGCGTGCCGGAGACCTTGCGTCTCGGCGTGGCCTGGGGGCTGGGTCACACCGTTACCTTGTTCGTGGTCGGCACGATCGTGCTGCTGCTCGGCGCGGCTATGCCGGAACGCATGGCGCAGGCGCTCGAACTTGCGGTCGGCATCATGCTGGTCCTGCTCGGGCTCGACGTCATTCGCCGCTTCGTCCAGAAGCATCTGCATGTTCACCCCCATCGCCACGACGGGCAGCGTCACGTTCACGTCCACGCCCATGAGGGCGCACTTGCCCATGACGAAGCCGCCCATGTCCACCGGCACTTGCGCGCCTTGCCGGTGCGCGCGCTGGTCGTGGGGCTGGTGCATGGTCTCGCGGGTTCGGCCGCCCTGGTGCTGCTTGCGCTCGGTACCATCCAGTCGGTCTGGCTGGGCGTGGTGTATATGCTCCTGTTCGGGCTGGGCTCGATCCTGGGCATGGCGCTGCTGTCGTTCGCCATCGCGCTTCCGTTGCGCTTCACCGCCCATCGTCTCGGCCGCTTTTACGGGGTGCTTACCGCCGTGATCGGCCTTCTGACCGTGGCGATCGGCGCCGAGATCATCTGGGAACTGGGCGTCAAGCAGGGCCTGCTGTTCTAGGCCCCGGCTTGCCCGTTCAGGGAATCATCACCCGGCCGCCGCCGGCGCTGATGCCCTGGCCGGTCAGGTAGGACGCGTCTTCGCCAAGCAGGAACACGACGATGCGCGCGATGTCCTCGGGCCGCCCGATGCGCCCGAGCGGGATGGTCGCGCCGCGCCCGCGCAGCTCGTCGATGTTCGTCGCCGCAAGCGGCATCGCGGTTTCGGTCACGCCCGGCAACACCGAATTGACCCGCACATGGGGGGCGAGTTCGAGCGCCAGCGTCTTGGTGAGCGAGATGATGCCGGCTTTCGATGCGGCATAGGCGCCGGCCTTCCGCGCGCCCTGCACGCCGTGCCCGGACGACATGTTGACGATGGCGCCCCGGCCCTGGCGCACCATGGCGGGGGCGAATGTCCTGGCGCAGAGAAAACAGCCGGTGAGGTTGACGCCGAGCGCGCGGTTCCATTCCGCGAGCGGCGTGTCCATCAGGGTAAAGCGCGGAAAGACGCCGGCATTGCAGACGAGGCCGAAGGGGCTGCCCCAGGCCGTCTCGATGGCGGCGCGCGCCGCAGCGAGGGACTCCTCGCAGGCGATGTCGCAGGGAATGTAGCGCGCTTCGCCCCCGGCTGCGGCGACGAGCCGCACCGTTTCCGCGCCATCGGCGACGTCGAGGATGGCGACGCGGGCGCCGAGGCCCGCCGCGCGCAAGGCGATGGCGCGGCCGATCCCGCCGGCGGCCCCGGTGACGACGACGACGTCGCCGGGGGACAACTCGCGGCGTTCGCCCGCGGCGGTCGCGCTCATGGTCGTTCGTCCTTTCTTGCTGCCGGCTGTCGGTGCGCGGCCCTAACGGCTGCCTTCGACGCGCTCGCTCAGCTCGCGCTCGAACCGCGCGAGATCCTCGGGCACGGGCATGCCGGTCGCCTTCAGTTCGGCGATCAGCTCCTGCACCTTGAAATGCACTTCGTGCAGGTCGTCGGGCTTGTGGTCGAGCTGTTCCGCGAGAAGATTGATCGCGGCCAGGAGTTGCGTCGTATCCATGGGCGCCTCCAGTTCACCTATCCGGTAAGTTCTATCATTATGGCAGAATTCGCACCGCCGCCGCCGATTTTCGTCGCCCTCCAATTCGTGCTAGGAGTGCGGTCCCGCCACCCGTGCCCTGCCGGTGAGCTCCATGAACGCCAGCCTCGTCGTCACCGTCTTCGCCCTGGTCTATCTCGCCATGGCGCTCGGGCGCTGGCCCGGCCTCGCCCTCGACCGGACCGGCGCGGCGGTGATCGGCGCCATCGTGCTGGTCGCGGCCGGTGCCGCTGACCGGAACCTGATCCTTGCCAGCATCGATTTTCCGACGCTGGCGATCCTGTTCGCCCTGATGGTCCTGTCGGCCCAGTTCGCGGCCTCCGGCTTTTTCGAATGGTGCGCCGCCGTGATTGCCGCGAGCCCGGCGCCGCCGGGCCGCATCCTCACCGCCGTCATCGCCGTCGCCGGCGTTCTAGCAGCGGTTCTGACCAACGATGTCGTGGTCTGGGCGATGACGCCGGTGCTGGCGCGCGGCCTGCTTGCGCGCGGGCTCGATCCCCGTCCCTTCGTCATTGCGCTCGCCATGGCGGCCAACGCCGGCTCGGCGGCGACGCTGATCGGCAATCCGCAGAATCTCCTGATCGCGGGTGCGGGTGGGCTCGCCTTCTGGCCTTTCCTGGCCGTCTGCGCGGTGCCGGCCATCGTCGCTCTCGTCATCGTCCGGGTCGTCGTCGGCCGGATGTGCCGGAGCGCGCTCCACCGCAATCGGGAGACATCGCGCAGCCCGGCGAGGCCGT
>CAXRES010000200.1:0-40246 GCA_964229575.1 Alphaproteobacteria bacterium | reverse complement strand
CGCGACCGATAGTCTCGACCCCTTCGGCTCCTGTCGCCTGTGCCTGGTACAGGTCGAAGGCATGCGCGGCACGCCGGCCTCCTGCACCACGCCGGTCGCGGCGGGCATGAAAGTGACGACGCAGAACGACCGCCTGGCCGGTCTGCGGCGCAACGTCATGGAACTCTACATCTCCGATCATCCGCTCGACTGCCTGACCTGCCCGGCCAACGGCCACTGTGAACTGCAGGACATGGCCGGCGCCGTGGGCCTGCGCGAAGTGCGCTACGGCTATGACGGCGCCAATCATCTGTCCGGCGAGAAGGACCAGTCGAACCCGTACTTCAGCTTCGATCCGGCCCAGTGCATCGTCTGCTCGCGCTGCGTGCGCGCCTGCGAGGAAGTGCAGGGCACCTTCGCGCTGACCGTGGACGGCCGCGGCTTCGCTTCCGTCATCGCGGCGGGCGCCGACGACGGGTTCCTCGCCTCCGAATGCGTGTCCTGCGGCGCCTGCGTGCAGGCCTGCCCGACGGCGACGCTGATGGAAAAGTCGGTCATCGAGCATGGCCAGCCCGAACATTCGGTGGTCACCACCTGCGCCTATTGCGGGGTGGGCTGTTCGTTCAAGGCGGAAATGAAGGGCGACCAGCTCGTGCGCATGGTTCCCTTCAAGGACGGCGGCGCCAACGAAGGCCATTCCTGCGTCAAGGGACGCTTCGCCTGGGGGTATGCGACGCACA
The DNA here is from genome assembly GCA_964229575.1 of Alphaproteobacteria bacterium. Taxonomy (GTDB): domain Bacteria; phylum Pseudomonadota; class Alphaproteobacteria; order SMXQ01; family SMXQ01; genus WHSO01. The sequence continues at coordinate 39,527 of CAXRES010000200.1, read as the reverse complement.
AGGACCGCGTTACGGCGCCGATGATTCGCGATTCGATCACCGATCCGTGGCGCAAGGTGAGCTGGGACGAGGCGATCGGATTCGCCGCGACGCGGCTCAAGGCGATCCAGGCCAAATACGGGCGCGGCGCCATCGGCGGCATCACGTCGTCGCGCTGCACCAACGAGGAAGTCTTCGTCGTGCAGAAGATGATCCGCGGCGCTTTCCATAACAACAACGTCGACACCTGCGCGCGGGTCTGCCATTCGCCCACCGGTTACGGCCTCAAGACGACCTTCGGCACCTCGGCCGGCACCCAGGACTTCAAGTCGGTGGCGAAAGCGGACGTCATCGTCGTCATCGGCGCCAATCCGCCCGACGCCCATCCGGTGTTCGCCTCGCGCATGAAGCGCCGGCTGCGCGAAGGGGCGAAACTGATCGTCATCGACCCGAGGCGCACCGACCTCGTGCGTTCGCCGCATATCAGGGCGACGCATCATCTTCAGCTTCGTCCCGGCACCAACGTCGCGGTGATCAACGCGCTGGCCCATGTCATCGTCACCGAAGGGCTGGTCAACAGGCCGTTCGTCGAGGAACGTTGCGAAAAGCAGGATTTCGAAACCTGGGCGAAGTTCATCGCCGAGGAGCGCAATTCGCCCGAGGCGCTGCAAGACGTGACCGGCGTTCCGGCCGCCGACGTGCGTGCCGCCGCGCGCCTCTACGCCACGGGCGGCAACGGCGCGATCTATTACGGGCTCGGCGTCACCGAGCACAGCCAGGGTTCGACCATGGTCATGGGCATGGCGAACCTCTGCATGGCGACGGGCAACATCGGGCGCGACGGCGTCGGCCTCAATCCGCTGCGCGGCCAGAACAACGTGCAGGGCTCCTGCGACATGGGTTCCTTCCCGCACGAGTTCCCGGGCTATCGCCACGTCAGCGACGATGCGGTGCGCCAGCAGTTCGCCGCGCTGTGGAACGCCGAACTCGATCCCGAGCCGGGCCTGCGCATCCCCAACATGCTCGACGCCGCGGTCGAGGGCAGCTTCAAGGGCATCTTCGTGCAGGGCGAGGACATCGCCCAGTCCGATCCCAACACCAAGCATGTGACGGCAGGCCTCGCGGCGATGGACTGCGTCATCGTGCAGGACCTGTTCCTGAACGAAACCGCGGCCTATGCCCATGTCTTCCTGCCCGGCACGTCGTTTCTGGAAAAGGACGGGACCTTCACCAACGCGGAACGGCGCATCAATCGCGTGCGCCCGGTGATGAAGTCGAAGACCGGCCTTTCCGAATGGGAAGTGTCCTGCCGGCTGGCCACCGCCATGGGCTTCCCGATGCATTACGACAATGCAGCCGAGATCATGGACGAAATCGCCGCGCTGACGCCGACCTTCAAGGGCGTGAGCTTCGACAGGATCGACCGCATGGGCTCGATCCAGTGGCCGTGCACCGACGCGGCGCCCGACGGCACGCCGATCATGCATATCGGCAAGTTCGTGCGGGGGCGGGGCCGCTTCATGCTGACCGAATATGTGGCGACGCCCGAGCGAACCAGCCGTTCCTTCCCGCTGATCCTGACCACGGGGCGCATCCTCAGCCAGTACAACGTCGGCGCCCAGACCCGGCGCACCGGCAACGTCGCCTGGCATCCGCACGACGTACTCGAAATCCATCCGCATGACGCCGAAATGCGCGGCATCAACGAAGGCGATCTCGTGTCGATCTCCTCGCGCATAGGCGCCACCACGCTGCACGCCGTCATCACCGACCGCGTACCCGCGGGCGTCGTCTACACGACCTTCCATCATCCGATGACCGGCGCCAACGTGATCACCACGGAGTTTTCCGACTGGGCGACCAACTGCCCGGAATACAAGGTGACGGCGGTCCAGGTGGTGCGGTCCAACATGCAGTCGGACTGGCAGAAGGAATGGGCGGAACGCGAAACCGAACAGAAGCGCGTGGGCGTCGCCCCGCCGGCGGCTCAGCCGCCATCATTGGAATCGCGCGCGACGCGCGCGACGGCGGAGTGACCATGAGCGCCGGCGTCAAGACGGCGAAGCCCGACGCGGGACGCGCGGCTTCCGTCGCCGCCACGGTGACGCTGGCGGCGGGCGGGCGCAAGGAATGGCGGCTGGCCGAGGAAGTGCCGGTGAACCTCTCCTACAACGGCCGTCCGCACGTCGTGATGATGGCCACACCCGAAGACCTGGAAGATTTCGCCATCGGCTTTTCGCTGTCCGAAGGCGTGCTGGCGTCCGCCGATCTGATCCGCGATACGAAGGTGCAGCCGGTCGAAGGCGGCATCATGGTGGACGTGACGACGGCGCCGAAAGCCGAAGTGGCGCGAGATCGCCAGGCGCGCTCGCTCGAAGGCCGTTCGGGCTGCGGCCTGTGCGGGATGCAGCGGCTTGACCAGGTGGTGCGCAACGTGCGCCCGGTGCGGGGACGCGCGCCCGTGTCGGCCGCGACCATCGCCCGTGCGCTCAGGGAGTTGCCCGAACGCCAGGCGATGAACCGCGTCAACCGTTCGGTCCACGCCGCGGCCTGGGCCGACGCCGAGGGGCGTATCCGGCTCGTGCGCGAGGACGTGGGGCGGCACAACGCGCTGGACAAGCTGATCGGCGCGCTGGCGCGGGCCGGCGTCGATACTACGGCCGGATTCTGCGTGATGACGTCGCGCTGCTCGTTCGAACTGGTGCAGAAGGCGGCCGCCGTCGGCATCCCGTGCCTCGCCACGGTTTCGGCCCCGACGTCGCTGGCGCTGGACCTGGCCCGGCGGGCGGGCATGGCGCTCGCCTCGGCCTCGCCCGAAGGCGTCGTCCTGTTCGAGACCACCTGAGGACTCATGACCACCGAAGACATCGTCCGCATGGCGAACCAGATCGCCGACTTCTTCGCCGCCTATCCGCACGACACGGCGGTAAAGGAGACTGCGAATCATATTCGCAGCTTCTGGGACCCGCGCATGCGCAAGCAATTGTTCGATCTGCTGGCGGCGGGCGGTCAGGGGCTCAAGCCGGTCGCGCTGGAGGCCGGCCGGTCGCTGCTGCAAAAGGCCTGATGCGCCCGCGGCAAGGCTGAATTTCCGTCATTTGCCGGCTTCGAAAAAACGGCTTCTCCCAGTGGACGGGGCGGGCCGCGAGAGTGTATAAGCCCGCAAACCCCGCGCGCCGTCGAGGAACGGAGACAGTCCGAATGGCCGATCTCGAACTCAAGGTCACCGATATCCGGGACCTTACTTCCAGCATCAGGATGTACGAACTGAAGTCTGCCAAGGGCGGCGACCTGCCGGCCTTCGAGGCGGGCGCGCACATCGATTTCAAGCTGCCGAACGGCCTGGTCCGCTCCTACTCGCTCGCCAACGACCCGAAGGAGCGAGACCGCTACGTCACCGCCATCCTGAAGGACGTGAAGGGGCAGGGCGGCTCCGTGTGGATGCACGACAACGTCAAGGTCGGCGACGTGCTGACGGCGAGCGCGCCGTTGCAGAATTTCCCGCTGGTCGAGGACGCGGCGAACAGCGTCCTTCTGGCGGGCGGCATCGGCATCACGCCGATGCTGGCGATGGGCTATCGCCTGAAGGCGCTCGGGCGCAAGCTGCACCTGCACTACTGCACGCGCTCGCCCGAGGACACCGCCTTCATGGACGAAGTGAAGCGCGTCTTCGGCAAGGACGTCACCTTCTACCACGACGGCGGCGATCCCTCGAAGGGCATCAAGCTGAACGAGGTGTTCAAGGACTACGCGCCGGGCACGCATCTTTACGTCTGCGGACCGGGCGGCCTGCTCAACGCGGTGCGCCAGGCGGTCGGCCACTGGCCCGACGGCACGGTGCATTTCGAACTGTTCGCCTCGGCCAAGACGGCGGAGCAGGTGGCGGCCGACGCTGTGCGCGAGAACTTCGCCTTCGAAGTAGAACTCAAGCGTTCCGGCGTCACCCTGACGATCCCGGCCGACCGCAGCATCCTCGACGTCATGATCGAGGAAGGCTTCGGCGTCCCTTACGCCTGCGAGGAAGGCTGGTGCGGCGCCTGCGTGATCCCGATGCTGGGCGGCAGGGCCGATCACCGCGACGAAGTGCTGTCGGACGCGGAAAAGGCCGCCAATACCAAGATCCAGGTCTGCATTTCGCGCGCGGCGGTACCGGGCGAAAAGCTCGTCCTCGATATGTAATCCCGCCCTTGGCGGAAAACGAAAGGCGCGGAAGGTTCCGCGCCTTTTTCGTTTCGGGCGCTGCCCGACTTTTTTATGAAGGCGCTGCGCGCCAGGCCCAGTCGCCGCTTTCCAGATTTTGCTTCACCACGTCGCGCAAGAGTTCGCGCACCGCGCCGGCCGCCTTCGACGTGTGCCGCTTGCCGGAATAGGCGAGATACATGTTGCGCGACAGTTCCGGCTTTTCGATGCGGCGGATGAGGATGCGGCCGTCCTCGACCTCGCGCCTGACGGAGCCGGGCGGCAGGATGGCGAATCCGACGCCGTTGACCACCATTTCCTTCATCGCCGTGACCGAGTCGATCTCCAGCACGACGTTGAGTTCGATGCCGCGCGAATGTGCCGCTTCCTCGACCAGACTGCGCAGGCCCGACGATACGGAGGGCAGGATCATCGGCAGGTCGGCGATCTCGGCGAGGCTGACGGTTTCGTTCTTCGGCGCCCGGCCGTTGGTGGCGCAGATCAGGCAGAGTTCTTCCACCAGCAGCGGCTCGCACACCAGGCCCTGCGCGGCCGCCGGGTTGTAGGACAGCGCCACGTCGAGACGGTCGCTTTCGACCCATTCCATCAGGTCCTCGCTCATCGCATCGACGATGGCGAGCGACACGTTGGGATATTCGGCTCGGCAGCGTTCGACCAGTTGCGTGGCGAGAATGAGGTTCAGCGTCGGCGTCAGGCCGACGGCGACGCGCCCGCGCGGCGGGCCGGCGAGGTCGGCGACCGATTGGCGGGCGCGCTCCATCTGGCGCAGGATGATCTGGGCATGTTCGCGCAGCAGCAGCCCCGCTTCGGTGGGCATGACGCCGCGCGAATGGCGCTCCAGCAGCTTGACGCCAAGTTCTTCTTCCAGCTTGCGCACTTGCAGGCCGAGCGCCGGCTGGGCCACATGCAGATAGGCGGCCGCCTTGGAAAAGCTGCGTAATTCGACGATCCGCAGGAAATACTGGAGCTGTCTGATAGTCATTTTGGCGCGCAGTTTACCCGAGATATAAGTTTTTTGTCTATCGTCCGAATGGGGGGCCCGGCGATTGAACCGCCGTCCGGCTTCTTTAGAGTGATGCCCGCGGCGCGTCATATCTGACCGCGAAAAAAGGGGAGGGACGCCATGCTCATCATCAACAACCAGCAGGTGAGCGAACTGCTCACCATGCCCGACTGCATGCGCATCCAGGAAGAATCGTTCCGCGCGCAGGAGACGGGCCAGGCGATCCATCGCCCGCGCATCGACCTCTACGCGCCGTGCGAGCGCGAGGACGGCTACTACCGCTGGGGCACGATGGAAGGCTGGTACGACGGGATTTTCGCCACGCGGATGAAGTCCGACATCGTGTCGTGGCCCACCCACGGCAATTCCGGCTGGACGGAAGAAAAATACTGCGTCGAGCCCGGAACCTTCTGCGGGCTGATCATGCTGTTTTCCTCGCGCAACGGCCGGCCGCTCGCCATGATCAACGACGGCGTGTTGCAGCACATGCGCGTCGGCGGCGGTGCCGGCATCGGCGCCAGGCTGCTCGCGCGCAGGAACGTGAAGACGATCGGCATGCTGGGTTCGGGCGGCATGGCGCGCACATATCTTGCGGCCTATCTCGTGGCGCGGCCGGGGATCGAGCGCGTCAAGGTCTACAGCCCGACGAAGGCCAACCGCGAGGCCTTCGCCAGGGAAATGAGCGCGGCGCACGGCATCGAGGTGATCCCGGTCGACAGCGCGCGCGAGGCGGTGCGCGGCGCCGATATCCTTTCGACGAATACCGATTCGATGGCGCCGACCTTCGAGGCCGACTGGCTGGAACCGGGCATGCATGTCTGCATGCTCGGCCCCTGCGAAATCAGCAACGAGGCCGAGGCGCGCTTCGACGTGAAGATCAGGCAGGGCGTGGGCGGCCTCAAGCTGCCCGAAACCGATCGCATAAAGATGGAGATCGGCATGAGCCCGCTCGCCTATATCGGCGGCAGCACGGAAGAAATGAAGCGCCTGCCGCCGAAGAATCCGGGCAAGGGATTCGGCGGCGATTATCCCGATTACTGCGACGTGGTGTTCGGCCGCGCCAAGGGGCGCACGTCCGACGAGCAGATCACCTTCTATCACAACATGGGCAACCAGGGCCTTCAGTTCGCCGCGGTGGCGGGGCTCGTCTATCGTCTTGCGACGGAAAAAGGGGCGGGGAATCCCCTGCCGCCGGAGTGGTTCGTGCAGGACGTGCGCGACTGAGCCGGCATCGGGCCGTCCTTTCCGGTCCCACGCCGGACTCGTCTTCGGCGGCGTTTCGGGCCAAAATCCGCCGCCAGTCAAGAACAGGGCCGCCGTCGCCGGCCGACAGGGGAACCACATGGCGTCAGACGCTTCGCTTCGCAACGAGATCGCGCCGATCCATGCCCGCATGCTGATCGGCGGCGAATGGGTCGACGGCGGTGCGCGCATGGACGTGCGCAATCCCGCCCGGCCGAGCGAGCTGGTCGGCACGGCGGTCAAGGCGACCAACGCCGATATCGACGCCGCGGTGGCCGCCGCCGGTGCGGCGCAGTCGGCATGGGCGGCCAGCGGCTATCGCGCGCGGGCCGCGCTGATCGCCGAGGCGCTCAAGCGGCTGGAAGCCGATATCGACGCGCGCGCCGCCGTCTACAGCCGCGAAAACGGCAAGACGCTGGCCGAGGCCAAGGGCGAGCTGGCGAGCGTCTACCTGCGCCAGAAGCTGACGCTGGAACTGGTCGACGAGCTGGAGAACGAGCGCCTGCTGACGGATGAAAACGGGCGCACCTTCGTGACGCGCATTCCCTGGGGCACGGTGGTTTCCATCGTGCCGTGGAACGCGCCGGTGCCGCTCGCCTTCATGCAGATTATTCCGGCGCTGCTCGCGGGCAACGCGGTCATCGTCAAGCCGCCCGAGACCTGCCCGCTCGCGCTGACGCGCTCGATCGAGATGATCGCCGATCTGTTCCCGAAGGGCGTGCTGGGCGTCATCACCGGCCTGCCCGGGGAGATCGGCGACCGGCTCACGGGGCATCCCGACGTCAACAAGATCGCCTTCACCGGCTCGATCCCGTCGGCGCGTCACATCGCCGCCAACGCCGCGCAGACGATCAAGGGCACCACGCTGGAACTTGGCGGCAACGATCCCGCGGTGCTGCTCGACGACGTCGATCTTTCGGAAAAGACCATGGACCGCATGGCCGGCGTCGTCTTCCGCATGACCGGGCAGGTGTGCATGGCGATCAAGCGCGTCTATGTGCCGAACGCCATCAAGCACCGCTTCCTCGACGCTTTCGCCAAAGCGGCCGACAAGGTCGTGGTGGGCGAGGGGCTGCGTCCGCGCGTCACCATGGGGCCGCTGCACCAGGAAAAAGGTCTGATCCGGGCGCGCAACCTCGTCGATGAGGCGGAGAAGCGCGGCGCCCATGTGCTCAGGCTCGGCCGGATCGACGACATGGAAACCTTCAACGATGGTTATTTCATGCAGCCGATGCTGGTGACCGAAGTCCCCGAGGATGCCGGCCTGATGCGCGAGGAGCAGTTCTGCCCGGCGCTGCCCATCGCCGGCTACGACGATCTCGACGACGCCGTCGCGCGCGCCAACGACACGATCTTCGGCCTCGGCGGCTCGGTCTGGGGCAGGGACGTGGAGCGCGCGCTCGGCGTGGCGCGGCGCATCCGGTCGGGCACCGTATGGGTCAACACCCACGGCACCCAGGCGGTCAACCGCCGCGCGCCTTATGGCGGCATCAAGCAGTCGGGCATCGGCCGGCGTGCCGGCATCGAAGGCATGTACGAATATCTTCAGATACAGACGATAACGAGCTTCGAGGCCGGCTGAGCGGCCGCATATCCAACCGGGCCGTCGGGGCCCGCAACGAACAGGGAGAAGACCATGAAAAAGGCTTCAGTTGTTTGCGCGGCCGCGGCCGCCGGGCTCGCCTTCGCGGCGACGCCCGCATCCGCCGACGCGATCGCCGATTTCTACAAGGGCAAGACGGTGACCGTCTTCATCGGCTACGCGGCGGGCGGCGGCTATGACGAATATGCGCGTTTTCTTGCCCGGCACTGGGGCAATCACATTCCGGGAAATCCCACGGTTATTCCGCGCAACATGACCGGCGCCGGGTCCATCGTCGCGGCCAATGCCATCTACAACTCGCTGCCCCAGGACGGTACCGCCATCGGCGCCATCGGGCGCGGCATCGCCATGGAGCCGCTGTTCGGCCGTTCGGGCCCCAAGTTCGACGCCACGAAGTTCACCTGGATCGGCTCGATGAACAACGAGGTCTCGACCTGCGTCACCTGGCATACCGCCAAAGCGCCCACCATCGAGGCGGCGCAGCAACGCGAGGTCATCCTCGGCGCCACCGCGCAGGGATCGGACGGCGTCGACTTCCCGATCATCCTCAACAACGTGCTCGGCACGAAGTACCGGCTGATCACCGGCTATCCCGGCGGATCGACCCAGATGCTGGCGATGGAGCGGGGCGAAATCGACGGCCGTTGCGGCTGGTCGTGGTCCTCGATCAAGGCAACCCGCCCGACCTGGGTGAGCGAGAAGAAGATCAGCATCACCATCCAGATCGCCCTCAAGTCCGATCCGGAGTTGAGCAAGATGGGGGTGCCGCTGGTCATGGACCTCGCGAAGACCGACCGCGACAAGGCCATCCTCAAGCTGATTTTCGCGCGCCAGACCATGGGCCGCCCGTTCATCGCCGGGCCGAAGGTTCCCGCCGACCGCGCCGCGGCGCTGCGCGCGTCCTTTGATGCGACGATGAAGGACGCCAGGTTCCGGGCCGAGACCGACAAGGCAAAGATGGAGATCGACCCGGTCTCCGGCCAAGAGGTCGCCGACCTGGTGAAGGAACTCTACGCCACGCCGAAGGACCTCGTTCAGGCCGCCGCGGCGGCAACGGCGCGCAAGGCGTCGACCCGCATCGAGGAGAAGAAGTTCGAGGACCTCAAGGGCTCCGGCAAGCTCACGAAAATCGAGGATGGCGGGCGCAAGCTCACGTTCGACATCGGCGGAAAGCCCGTCGACGTCGGCGTGACCACCTCGGGCACGACGCTGACCGTAGCCGGCAAGGCCGCCAAGCGCACGGCGCTCAAGCCCGGCATGTCCTGCGCCATCGTCTATCCGGGGGGCGGATCGCCGGCCAAGTCGATCGCCTGCGACTGAGAAAGCTGGGCCTGCCCAGGCCAAGCCCCCGCCCGTAGCGGGGGCTTTTTTTTGTATAGTTTCTAGATGTTTATGTTATCGCCGGACATCCGGAATATGTTTTTGTTTTTCGCGGCGATATTGGCTATAAGCTGGCAGCCTGCTGATCTGGAAACAGCGCCGGTTTCGGCGCTTCAGGCGGTCCCGTATTGCCCGCATATGCTTGCGCATGGCGGGGGGACTTCGCAAATTCCAGGCATGAATCCGGTCGGCGCGTGCCATGCGCGACGGCCGTAACCCAGGGAGCGCCGCAAAGGCTGGCGATCCCCGAACAGGAGAGAGTGGAAAGTGGCGAAAAAGGGCACTTACAAGGACTACGGGGCGCCGCACCAGGATCTGCGCGAGTGGCTCGACCGCGTCGATACGATGGGCGAGCTGATGAAGGTCGACGGCGCCGACTGGAACCTCGAAATCGGCGCGGTCGCCGAAATGGTCTATCACTCGACGCCGGAAGATCCGCCGGCGCTGCTGTTCGACAACATCCCGGGCTATCCCAAGGGCTTCCGCATCCTGTCGGGCATGACCAACTCGATCCGCCGCCTGGCGATGACGTTGGGCTTCCCTGAGCCGAAGGGCGCGATGGACGTGGTACGCTGGTACCGCGACCGCATGAAGGACTTCGAGCCGATCCCGTCGCGTTTCGTCAACACGGGGCCGATCCTCGAGAACGTCGACCGCGACGAAGCCGTCGACCTGCTCAAGTTCCCGGTGCCGCTGCTGCACGAACTGGACGGCGGGCGCTACATGGGCACCGGCGACCTCGTGATCATGAAGGACCCGGACTCCGACTGGGTCAACCTCGGCACCTACCGCGTGATGGTGCACAACAAGAACACCGTCGGCCTGTGGATGAGCCCGGGCAAGCACGGCCGCCTGATCCGCGAGAAGTACTTCAAGCAGGGCAAGCCCTGTCCGGTCGCGATCAGCGTCGGCCATGACCCGCTCATGTTCCTCGCCGCCGGCAACGAAATCCAGTACGGCGTCTCGGAATTCTCCTATGCCGCCGGCCATCGCGGCGCGCCGTTCGACATGGTCAAGTCGGAACTGCACGGCCTGCCGATCCCGGCCTACGGCGAAATCTGCATCGAAGGCGAAATCCTGCCGAACGAGCTGCTGCCCGAAGGCCCCTTCGGCGAATGGACCGGCTATTACGCCTCGTCCGTCCGCGAAGACCCCGTCGTGCGCATCAAGCGCGTCTACTACCGCAACAACCCGATCATCACGATGGCCCGTCCGGGCCGTCCGCCGTCCGACTACACGCTGTCGAAGTCGGTCATCAAGTCGGCGCTGGTCTGGGACCAGGTGGAAGGTGCGGGCCTGCCGGAAGTGCAGGGCGTGTGGTGCCACCAGAACGGCGGCGGTCGCCTGTTCAACGTCATCTCGATCAAGAACTCCTACCCGGGCCATTCGCGCCAGGCCGGCCAGCTCTGCTGCAACGTGCATGCGGGCAACTACCTCGGCCGCTGGGTCGTGGTCGTCGACGAGGACATCGATCCGTCGAACCTGTGGGACGTGACCTGGGCCATGGCCTCGCGTTGCGACCCGATCGAGGACATCGACATCACCCGTCGTGCGTGGTCGGGCGCGCTCGATCCGCGCAAGCGTCCGGGCGACAACTTCAACTCCCGCGCGATCGTCGACGCCTGCCGTCCGTTCGAGTGGAAGGACGAGTTCCCGCCGGTCGCCGAGTCTTCGCCCGAGCTTGCGGCGAAGACCCACGAGAAGTGGAAGCATCTTCTGGGCAAGTAAGCCCAACCGGAAAAGGGCGCCCCGCAAGGGCGCCCTTTTTCTATCTGCCCGTCCGCCCATGGGACGCCACAACTTCCTGATGGCGTCCGCCGGACTCCATCATGGCAGGAGGGGCCGCTGCGTCGTCCCGAACGCAAGAAAGCGTCGCTCGCTTCCCAGGTCTTCGGCGTGCCCTTCTGGGTCTTCGCCGCGGTCGGGCTGGCGGGCGGCGCCGTCACCTGGCATCTGCGCGGGCCGGCCATCGTCGAAGAGGCCGTGCTCGGCGACATCGACATGTTCGTCTTCCTGGTGCCGCGCATGCTGGGCGGCATGCTGCTCGCCGGGCTCATCCAGGTGGTCCTGCCGCCCGAGGTGGTGTCGAAATGGGTCGGGGCGGAATCGGGCTTTCGCGGGCTGATCATCGCCACCGCCGTCGGCGCGCTGACGCCGGGCGGCCCGATGACGTCCTTTCCGATCGTCGTCGCCTTCTACATGTCGGGCGCCGATCGCGGCGCGCTGGTCGCCTATATCACGGCGTGGTCGTTGATCGGTCTGCAACGCTTCATGATCTGGGAGCTGCCGCTGCTCGGGCCCGAAATCGCGCTCTATCGCGTGCTGGCGGTGTTCTGGATGCCGGTTCTGGCGGGCGTCATCGCCAGACGCCTGACCATCTGGGACGAAACGATTGGACAGGCTCAGGGCAAGTCGGGGGAGGGCCGATGATCTCCCGCGGCGTCGATGCCTCGCTCGTCATCATGTGGATCATGGTGGTCGTGCTCGCCGTTCTCGCCTGGCGGCGCGGGGAGGGACGGCTCCAACTCGGCCTCAGGCGCGGCTTCGAGATGTTCCTGGTCAACGGGCCGCGCGTCATCGTCGCGCTTCTGGCCGCCGGCTTTCTGTCCTATCTGCTGCCCAAGGCGCTGATCGCCCAATGGCTCGGCAACGAATCGGGCTGGCAGGGCATCCTCATCGGCAGCGCCGTCGGCCCGTTCTTTCCGGGCGGGCCGCTCGTCATCTTCCCCGTGCTGGTGGCGCTGATCAAGGCCGGCGCGGGGCTGCCGTCGGTTTTCGCCTTCCTGACCTCGGCCTCCGTCTGGGGGGTGCACCGCATCATCATGTTCGAAATTCCCATGATGGGCCCGCGTTTCGCGGCCAACCGGCTGATCGCATCGCTGGTCCTGCCGCCGCTCGCCGGGTTCCTGACGATCGCGGTGATCAGGCTGCTGGGGGCGCCGGCCGGTATCGGCCATTGACGGAAAAATCCTTTGTTTATTGTTATTAAAAGGAAGTTCCTGATTTTGAACTTGCGCTTGCGGGCCCCCTTGCGGGGCAGTATTTTTGCGCCAAAATCGGGGTCCGGATCCGCCCCTGCCAAAGAACCTCAGCAATGGTCCGTGGTCCCCTGAACCACGGCGTTTTTCTGGAGATCGACGAATGAAATCGCCTCTCAAAATGGTGGCGCTCGCGGCTGCCGGCCTCGTCACCGCCGCCCTGCCGGCCAACGCGGATGCCGTCGCGGACTTCTACAAGGGCAAGCGCATGGACATGCTGATCGGCTATTCGTCGGGCGGCGGCTATGACACCTACGCCCGCCTGATCGCCCGCTATTGGCCGAACCTGATTCCGGGCAAGCCCAATATGGTTTCGCGCAACGTTCCGGGCGCCGGTTCCATGCGCCTGATGAACGAGCTTTATGTCCGCCTGCCCAAGGACGGCACCACGGTCGGCACCGTGAGCCGCGGCATCGTGCATGAAGAGCTGTGGGGCACCAAGGGCGTGCTGTTCAAGTCGGCCGAGATGACCTGGGTCGGCAGCGCCAACGACGAAGTCAGCGTCTGCGTCACCTGGCACACCGCGGGCATCAAGACGTTCGAGCAGTTCCGCAACACCGACCTCATCGTCGGCGGCACCGGTCCCGGCGCTGATACCGACACCTTCCCGCAGGTCGTCAACAACGTGCTCGGCACCAAGATGCGCCTTGTCACCGGCTATCCCGGCGGCAACGACATCAACCTGGCGATGGAGCGCGGCGAAGTGCAGGGCCGCTGCGGCTGGTCCTGGTCGTCGGTGGTTTCGACCCGCGCCAACTGGCTCAAGGACAAGCTGGTCGACGTCAACATGCAGATCGCCATGAGCAAGCATCCGGACCTGAAGAACGTGCCGCTGGTCACCGACCTCGCGCGCGACGCCAAGGAAAAGAAGGTGCTTGAGCTGATCTTCGCCCGTCAGGCGATGGGCCGTCCGTTCGTGGCGCCGCCCAAGGTGCCCGACGACCGCGCCAGGATGCTGCGCGATACGTTCATGGCGACCATGAAGGATCCGGCCTTCGTCAAGGCGGCCGACCAGGCGAAGCTCGAGATCACGCCGGTTTCGGGCGAGGCAGTGCAGAAGATCATCGCCGACATGTTCGCCGCGCCCAAGGACGTGATCGAGGCTTCGCGCGTCGCCGCGTCGGATCCGTCCAGGACCAGGACGACCAAGGCGAAGATCGCGGTCAACAAGGTCGACGGCAAGATCGAATCGCTTGCCGAAAAGAACACCAAGGTGAAGATCGCCGGCACGGATTTCACGATCTCCGGTTCGCGCACCAAGATCACGGTCGGCGGCAAGGAAGCCAAGCGCGACCAGCTCAAGGTCGGCATGTCGTGCAAGGCCGAGGGCGCTTCCGAAGCCAAGACCATCGACTGCCAGTAAGCGGGCGACTGCCAGTAAACCCGTACACGTTTCGCGTCCCGGAGCCGGTGAAAGCCGGCTCCGGTTTTTTTGCGCCTTTTTCCAGACGGGTTTGCAGCTTGCCGTCTTCCCGGAAGGAAGCGTTTTGAACCGGCGTTCCGGGGCTCGGCACGGAAACGGAACATCAGGGCAAAAGCACTGAAAAGTAACGGTTTCCCCAGTCAAATTCCTTGCATGTTGGGGGCCGGCCTGCCAAATTTTCCCCAACCGGCGGCAGGCCTCGGATGCCGCGGGGGTCTCGAACGGCGCGGTCTTGCGCGCCGGCTCGAAGGATAAGGCCGCGGGCGGCTCGACTTGCCGCCTGTGCCGTAAAGTCCGGGGCGGAGGGGGGCTGTCACCGCTCATGCCGTCGGTTTCCGGCGGCCGGCCGGGTTTCCCCTCATGCAGATTCAATCCGCCGTAATTGCGCGGCGGGCCCAGAGTGAGGAGATGCGCGCAACCTGCGCCGCGTCGATAGCGATCACAGAGGAATCCATGGCGACCAAGAAAAAGTCCGCTTCGTCCAAGAAACCCTTCCGCAAGCCCATTGCGGTGCCGAAGAAGCCCAAGCTGAAGACTGCCGGGGCCGGCCGCTTCAATTCCGACGTCATCGTCGACATGCTGCATCGCTACGACATGCCCTTTGCCGCGCTCAATCCCGGCGCGAGCTATCGCGGCCTGCACGACAGTCTGGTGAACTACGGCGGCAACTGGCCGTACATGATGCTCTGCACGCACGAGGAAACCGCGGTGCAGATCGCCCACGGCTACGCGCGCGCCACCGGCAAGCCGATGGTCGCCATCGTCCATAATCTCGTCGGCCTGCTGCATTCGAACATGGCGATCTACTACGCCTATATTGACCGCGCGCCGATCTTCATCATCGGCGCCACCGGCCCCCTCAACGAGACCAAGCGCCGTCCCAAGATCGACTGGATCCACACGGCCAACGGCCAGGGCGCGGCGGTGCGCGAATACACCAAGTTCGACGCCCAGCCCGCCACGGTCGACGGCGTGCCGGAGGCTTTCGCGCGCGCCTATTCCGTGATGATGACGCACCCGCACGGGCCGATCTACATGTGCTACGACGCCTGGTTGCAGGAAGAGAAGCTCGAGCACGACGTGCAGATGCCTTCGCCTACCGCGGTGAAGGTGCCGGCCAAGATGTCGCCCGACGTCGAAGCGATGGAAAAGGCCGCCAAGATGCTGATGTCGGCCAGGTTCCCGATGCTGCTCGCCGAATACGTCGGCAAGACCGAGGAAGGCTACAACGCGCTGGTCGAACTGGCTGACACCGTTCACTGCGCGGTCTACGACCTCGACGCCCGGTGCAACTTCCCGGGCGTCCATCCCTACAACATGTCGATGATCGACGAGATCTTCAAGCAGGTGGACCTGGTCGTCGGCCTCGATGCGCAGGACTGGGAACGCCCGACGACGCGGCTGATTTCCACGACGCGCACCCGCCAGAGCAAGATGGCGAAGGGTTGCAAGTTCATCGACATCGGCTTCGGCGAGTTGAAGATTTCCGGCTGGTCGCTCGACTACCAGCGTATGATGGACTTCGACCTGCGCATCATCGGCGATACCGACATCGCCATCCCGATGCTGACCAGGATGTGCAAGCAGATCATCGCCAGGACGCCCGGACTGAAGTCGAAGCTCGAAGCCCGCGGCAAGAAGCTCGCCGCGCTGCACGCGAAGAAGCGGGCCGAATGGCGCCGCGCCGGCACCGATGCCAAGCAGCGCAAGATGACGCCGCTGACCCACGCGGTGCTTGCCACGGAAGTCTGGGAAGTGATCAAGAACGAGGACTGGGTGCTGACCGCCGGCGCGCTCGAGGATTGGGCGCGGCGCATCTGGGACTTCGACGCGCACCACCGGCATGCCGGCAAGTCGCTCGGCACGTCGACGCAGATCGGCACCTCGCTCGGCGTGGCGCTGGCGCACCGCGACAAGGGGCGTCTGGTGGTCGATCTTCAGCCCGACGGCGATCTGATGTTCGACGCCGGTTCGCTCTGGATCGCGGCCAAGCACAACATCCCGATGCTGGTCGTCATGTACAACAACCGCGCCTACTACAACGACTGGGAACACCAGATCCGCATGGCGCAGTTGCGCAAGACCGACGTAAAGAAGGCGCATGTCGGCATGGACCTGTGCGATCCCGATCCGGACTTCGCCGGTCTCGCCCGGGCCATGGGCTGGTACTCCGAAGGTCCGATCGACCGGGTCGAGGATGTCCAGCCGGCTTTGCGCCGCGCCATCGCGCGCGTTCGCGCGGGCCAGCCGGCGCTGGTCGACACCATCACCCAGCGTCGTGACGCCTGGACCGAGTAACCGCGCGTTTGGCGCGAAGCGTCGGAGACACCAATGCGTAGAATCGTCGTGGGCATGTCCGGAGCGTCGGGCGCGATTTACGGGATCAGGATGCTCGAGGTTCTCAGCAGGGCCGAGGACATCGAGGTCCACCTGATCCTGTCGGCGTCCGCCGGGCAGACCATCGTCGATGAAACCGACTGGACCGTCTCCGACGTCAAGGCGATGGCCGACGTCGTCTATAACAACAAGGACATCGGCGCGTCGCTGTCGTCGGGCTCCTACCGCCACGACGGCATGCTGGTGGCGCCCTGTTCGGTCAAGACGCTGTCGGGCATCGTCAATTCCTACGACGACAACCTGTTGACCCGCGCGGCCGACGTATCGCTCAAGGAAAAGCGGCGCGTCGTGCTGCTGGTGCGCGAGACGCCGCTGCATCTCGGCCATATCGAACTGATGGGTCGTGCGGCGAGCTACGGCGCGGTTGTCATGCCGCCGGTGCCGGCGTTCTACCACCGGCCCAAGACGCTCGACGACGTGATCAACCAGACTGTCGGCAAGGCTCTCGACCTGTTCGACGTGCCCCATTCCCTGTTCCGCCGCTGGAAGGAAACCGAGGCGACAAAGAACGTCTAGAAAGCGTTTCCGAAAGCGGAGAAATCAAAAGGGCGGGAGATCGGTTCCCGCCCTTTTTTTCTGTCTTTGTTCTGTCCTTGCCCGATGAAGGGCGCGCGGATCAGGGATGCTCGATCTGGGTGAACCACTCGGTCGGCAGCTCGCGGCCGAGGCCGGCGGCGCGGGCCTTCTCGAAGGCCAGGCCCCCGACCATGGTGAACTGGTAGCCGATGCCGGAATAATTGAGAAAGCAGGTTGTTTCGGAATCGCTTGCGCGGCCCTGCGCCTTGCCGGTGAGCAGATCGGTGAGTTCCGCCATCTTCTTTTCGTCGACCTTGGCCGAGGGGGCGAGCGCCCCTTTCCTGTCCTCGGCCAGTTCGACGCCGTGGGTACGCACGACCAGCGGCGCGTTGTCGCGCAGGTGTACGGTCCGCCGGTCGATGGCGTTGATCGCTTCCGGCGCGATTTCGGCCGGCTTGATCGCCGAATAGTGGACGCCCTTGCGGATGTGGTTATGGCCGATGACGGGATCGAGCGCGCTGGTCGAACAGGCGACCACGTCGGCATCCCGAAGGGCGTCCTCGACCGAGGTTTCGGCGACGACCTCGATGCCGAGCCGCGCCGTCATGTCGCGGGCGAAGGCCTCGCGGTTGGCCTTGTTGGGGGAAAAGACCCGCATGTGGCGGATCGGCCGCTCCGCGGCGATGGCCATGGCCTGGGCCCCGGCCTGCCAGCCCGAGCCGATGATCGCCGCGGTCGCGGCGTCCTTGCGCGCGAGATGGCGGAGTCCCAGCCCGCTGGTGGCCCCGACGCGCATGCGCTGGACGACGCCGTCGGGGAAGATGGCGAGCGGTTCGCCGTTGGTCGTGGAGAACAGCAGGACGAGGCCGACGTAACGGTCGCCGGGGGCGGCCGGAATCTTTTCGCGCCGGGTCGAGCCCGATATTTCGCGCCAGCCGATGATGTCCGAATTGAGCCGGATCGACGCGTACCCGGACGGCGTATGGACGCCGTCCATGCTTTTCAGCGCGTAGACGGTGCCTTCCTGCCCGGCGGGCGAAACGATTTCCGCCCGGCCCCGGTTGCCGCCGAGCCCGGCGGCAAGGTCGAGGTAGCCCCGTTCCAGCACGGAGATGCAGTCCTTCATGGCGAGAACCGAATCGAGCTCGGCGTTGTTGAAAATCCAGGTCATCGGAAGCTCCGGATGATGAACGAAACGGCAAACCCCGCCGGCGGTGCCGGCGGGGCGGGGCAGGCGTTGATCAGGGATGGACGGTTTCGGTGAACCAGTCGGTAGGCAGGTCGTGGCCGACGCCGCGTTCCACGGCACGCTTGTAGATGACGCTGCCCGCGGCGGCGAACTGGAAGCCGAGGCCGAGATTGTTGAGGAAGCAGGTGATTTCCTCGTCGTTCTCGCGGCCCTTCGCGCGCCCGACGATGAGGTCGGCGATGGTCGGGTACTTGGAAAAATCGAGCTTCTTGGCGGCGTTCCAGCCCTTGTCCTTGGCCTCCTCCTGGAAGGGCGCGCCTTCGGCGACGACGATGATCGGCGAGGTGTCGTGCGTATGCACGGCGACGCGGTCGGCCGCGAGGATGGCGGCGGGCTCGATCTCCGGCTTCTTGATGGAGGAAACGTGCATGCCCGGCTCCATCCAGTCCTTGAAGAAGATGGGATCGATGGAATTGGAGCCGCACATGGCAATGTCGGCGCCGCGCACGGCGTCTTCCGGATGGTCGACGGCGCGGACGTCGATGCCGGTCGTCTCGGTCATGCGGCAGGCGAAGGCCTCGCGGTTCTCTTTGGTCGGCGAAAAGACCCGGACTTCCTTGATGTCGCGCACGGCGGCAGCGGCGGTCACCTGGGTTTCGGCCTGCCAGCCCGAGCCGAGCAGACCGACGATCTTCGAATCCTTGCGCGACATGTACTTGACGCCGAGCCCGTTGGTGGCGCCGACGCGGATGTGCTGCAGGACGCCGTCGGGGAAGATGGCGAGCGGCTCGCCGTTCGCGGTGGAGAACAGCAGCACCAGCCCGACGTAGCGATTGCCCGGCGCCGCCGGAACCTTGACCCGGCGCTGGGTATTGCCGATGCGCGGATTGGTCACGATGTCGGAATTGATGCGGATGGCGCCGACGCCGAGCGCCGGCACGACGCCGTCCATGGACTTGAGGCCGTAGATCGCCTCGTCGCTGTAGCTGGTCGGTGCGATGCAGTCGGAACGCTGGCGGGTGATGCCGCGCCCGAAAGCGAGATCTTTGTAGGCGGTTTCCAGCGCCTCGACGCAGTCGGGCATGGTCAGCAGCTTCTCGACATCGTCGTTGGACAGGATCAGGGTCATGGGGCCTCCACTGATTTTTTTTTCGTTCCGCCGAAAGGGAAGGGCGGGCCGGCTGCGCCGAACCCGCCCTTTATAGCAAAAAAGCCGGGACTACTTGCAATCGACGGTGATCGGCTCGTTGTCCCCGCCCGGCTTGTAGTCGATCTCGCACGCCATGCCGGCCTTCAGCTCCGTGCGCTTGCCCGGCTTGCCGTTGATGATGATCTTGGTGCGCGAGCCCGAGACCTTGGACTTCACCACGCTGCCGCCATGCTTGAAGGTGAATTCGCGGCCGTCGGGGGCAACCTCGTCGAGCTTCGTCGTCGCCTTGTTGGACGTCGGCTTGATGTTGAGGATTTCACCGACCATCGCGATGATCTCGGGCGGCTGGTCGAGCGCTTCCCGGACCATCTTGGCGACGTCCTCGCCGTAGAGCGGTTCGATCGGCCGTTCGGTCTTGGACGCCTGGGCGATCAGTTCCTTGTCTTCCATCGAGGACTTGTAGGCGGCGATCAGCGCCGCGGTGCGGTCGGCCGGAATCTTCGGCGGCCCCGCGGTGAAGCGGGCGATTTCCGCCTGGGAGCCGATCAGGGCGGCGATTGCCTTGGCGTTCTTTTCGGTGACGAGCTGCGAGAGCAGCGGCACGCCGCCTTCCGGCTTGCCGCCGATCTGCACGAGGATGCGGCCATAGCCGTTCTTGGCGAACATGGCGGCGGACGACTGCGAGCTGACGGCGGCGTGGATTTCACCGCGGCGCATGGCCAGCTCCGAATCGGTTCCGTCGTAGCCCAGCACCATCTTCATGTTCCACTTGAGCACCTTGCCCAGCATCATGGTGTCGTTGTAGCCCGACGAGCCGACGCCCGATGAGGAGAAATTGACCGGAGCGGGCGAGGTGGTGAGGTCGGCCAGCGTCTTGAAACCGGTCTGTGCCGCGACCATCACGACGCGCGGGTCGGTGGAGGCCTTGCCGACCCAGGTCATCTTGCCGAGGTCGAACTTGACGCCCTTGCGGCTGGTGAGCTGGGCGAAGATCAGGCCGGTGTTGAAAATGCCGAGGGTCAGGCCGTCGGATTTGGCGTTGTATATCTGGTTGGCGCCGATGATGTGACCGGCGCCGGGGACGTTCTTCACGACGAAGGTGGATCCGGGCAGGTACTTCTGCATGGTCCTGGAAACCAGGCGGCCGTAGAAGTCGTAACCGCCGCCGGCGGCGGTGGCGACGACATAGGTGACGTTCTTGCCCTTGTAGAAGGCGGCCCCGTCCGCGGCCGCGGCCGTGTGCGGCGCCAGTGCGGAAACGGCGAAGCCGGCTGCGGCCGCGATCCCGGCGGGGAGGGGAAGGTGTCGCATGATGGTCATGAAAGAGCCTTTCGTTGTCGTGTGTCTGCCCCCCGCACAGCTTCGGCGCGGTGGGCACGCGGTCCCGGCGGGGCCGGGGATGAAAGGGCGTAAAACCTCTTGTTTTTCTGCTTTGCCCCAAAGAATAAGCGAAATTCCACGGCCTGCAAACCCGCCCGCGGGGTGAAAAGCGGACGAATCCCTCGCTTTCCAGGGGGCCGCCGGCAAAAAAAGAGGCGGGCCCTGAGGCCCGCCTCTCCCGGAGCTGAAAAGCTGCGGTTTTACTTGCAGGTCACGACCTTGGCGCGGCCCTTGTCGACGTCGGCCATGCAATCCATGCCGGCCTTGATGTCGCCGCGCTTGGCGGGCTTGCCCGCAATCGTGATCTTCGTGCCGGAATTGCCGAGGCCGATCTTCTTGCCGGCGATGGTGACCGAACGGCCATCCTTTTCGACGGCGTCGACCTTGCCGGAGGCGCCGGCGAAGGCGCTCCCTGCGACGATCATCGAAACGCCGAAAGCGGCGGAGGCGAGGACAGCGGAAATCTTCATGGCATTGGTCCTTTCGTGACCTTTTCCCGGGGAGAGGGTGCCGGGAAAACGGGTTGCGGTCGGCTTGACGGCCAGCCGCGCTCCGCGAGCGGAGTGTCCCTAGTTACTCATCCATTTTGGTCCTTTCCGTGGTCGCTTTTCGGCAAAATCTGGAAATTTATTTCACATATCAATCATTTCGCCACGATTCGACCGCAAAACGGGGAACAGGGACAAAGGAAGGGGCGGACCGACTGGCCCGCCCCTTCCGCCTGCGATGAAGCCGCCGATGGCTTGCAGGCGATCTTTTGATCTGCGCCGGACATGAATAAAAACATATGTATATCAATTAGTTGAATTATTTATTTCAAGAGAAACATGTGCATTGATCGCGAATCCGCACACGCGGTTCCGTGGCCGATGCGATGGGCCGGGCCCGCAGGCCTCCGGCCCCCGGTCAATCGCGCAGGAAGGCTTCCATCAGCCAGCCGGTGGCGAAGCCCTCGAACAGGACCTGTTCGAGGACCAGCACCAGGCCGACATACATGGCGATCCACGCCGCGAGGGTCAGGATCGCGGTCAGGCGCCAGCTTTCCCGCGCGTAATAGCGCAGGAACAAGGCGAGGAACGCCGGCACGCCGATCCAGAAGCCGAACAGCAGGACCAGGACGACCAGGCCGTAAAAGGACGCCCACAGCAGCATCTCGCGCTGAGCGCGCGTGCGGCCCTCGACCGAGGGATCTTCCACCAGGGTGGTCAGTTCCTTCTTGCCGGAGCCGACCTCCATCTCCACCTGTCCGCCGGTGTGCTGCTTGATGTCGTCCATGTAGATTTCGAAGGCGGTGCGCGGATCGATCTTGCCTTCGGCCCGGTGGTAGTCGCGCATGTCGATGGCAAGCTGCAGGAGCGACAGCAGCATGCCCGGAATGCCGATCACCAGCGGCAGCATGGCCGCCAGGAACGGATAGCCCGAGGCGATCCACACCATCGTCGCGAAAAACAGGAACATGCCGAGGCTGAGCAGGGAACGCCCGTGCATCAGCGCCTGCAGATGCGTCGTGGTGCGCGCGGGGGAGTTATCCGATGACATGGGTGAGCCCTTGCTGCTTGTCCTTGTAGCCGCGATAGATGGCGTAGGCGATGGTGAGCCCGATCAGCGACATCAGCACGATCGACAGCGGCCGGACGAAGAAATCCCAGCGCCACAGCGCCCAGGCCTTGTGCAGGGATTCCTCGGCGATCCCCCCGAGCACGATGCCGATGACGAACGGCGGCCGCGGCCAGTCGTAACGCAGGAACAGATACCCGATCGGGCTCAGGATCATGAGGATGATGAGGTTTTCCCACTGGCCCTTGGCCATGAGGGTGCCGAACACGACAACGATCAGGATGAAGGGGATCAGGATGCCGCCGCGCACGAAGGTCAGCCTGACCAGCGGCTTGGTGACGAACAGCATGACCACGACGGCCAGGATGTTCGAAACCACCAGCGCCCAGATCAGGACCCACACGAGATCGAGCTGCGTCGTGAGCATCTGCGGGCCGGGCTGAATGCCGAGGATCAGGAAGGCACCCAGCATGATCGCCATGCCCGAGGAGCCCGGCACGCCGAAGAACAGGGTCGGCAGCAGCGAGCCGCCTTCCTTGGAATTGTTCGCCGTTTCCGGGGCGATCACGCCGCGGATGTCGCCGCGGCCAAAATTGGACGGCTTCTTGCAGCTCTGCACGGCATGGCCGTAACAGATCCACGATGCCGCCGAGCCGCCGAGCCCGGGCAGGATGCCGATAAACGCGCCGATCATCGAGGTGCGCACGACGAGCCACATGTGGCTGAAGGTCGCCATCATGCCGGCCCACTGGGCCTTGACGGTTGTCTGCGCCTCTTCCTTGGTGACGGCGGCGATGGCGCCGCCCTTGACGCCGAGATGGATCATTTCCGGGACGGCGAACAGCGCCAGCACCGCAGTGATGAGGTCGAGCCCTTCCCACAGGAACAGCATGTCCTCGGAATAGCGGGCGATGCCGGTCTGCGGGTCCTGGCCGATGAAGGCGAGTGTCATGCCGAACAGGCCGACGAGGATGCCCTTGAAGATGGCCGACCCCGAAACGAAGGCGACGAAGGTGATGCCGAGCAGGGCGAGGAAGAAGAACTCCGCCGGCGAGAACATCAGGACGATCGGCTCGATCACCGGGATGAGGACCGCCAGCACCATCGCGCCGATGATGCCGCCGAGGCCCGACGCCATGAGCGAAGCGCCGAGCGCCATGCCGGCTTCGCCCTTCTGGGCCATCGGATAGCCGTCGACGATGGTGGCCGCCGCATCGCCTTCACCCGGTACGCCGAACATGATCGAGGTAAGCTGGCCCGCGGTGCCGGTCACCGCGTGCATGGACAGCAGGAACACCGCGCCGCCGACCATGTCCTTGCCGAAGATGAACGGAATGAGCAGGGCGATGGCGAGGCGCCCGCCGAGACCCGGCAACGCGCCGACGATCAGCCCGATCGCCGTGCCGAGCAGCATCATCCATAAATTGTAGGGCGTGAGCAGAAGCTGAAGCAGCGAGCTCAGCATCAATTCGATCGACATGAACCTGTCCCTGTCCGTCGGCGGCCGGTTACTTGCTGATCCGGCCTTCTGGGTCACCCCGCCGGTGGCTGGGTCAGCCGGCGGGAAACCGGGGGATAGTAGCGGTATTCGGCCAACCGCGCGAGGGGGGCTTGATGAGATTTACCCCGGTCTGCGACGGCGTTCCGGCATTGCGGCGAGGAGATCGGCCACGCGCCCTCGGGCCAGCCGGAGATTCAACAGGGGATAGGGGATGGAGTGAAACAACGGCGTGCCCGGTCACGAAGCCTTGGAACAAGACTTGTTCCGGAACGTCGGCCGGCACACAGGCCGTGCGTCACGGGCCGGAACGGCGAATGCGGCGGAGAAATCCCGGCCCGCTCGCCGTTCAGACCTTCACGTCCTCGTAGCCCTTGGCGTTTTCGAGCTGTTCGAACCAGTCGAAGCCCATCTTCTTGATGATGCGCGAATTGATGACGATGACGCGCGCTTCCTTGTCCTTGTTCGCGTTGCAGCGCTGGTGCGTCACGTAAGGAGGAACGTAGACGAAGTCGCCTTCCTTCCACTCGAACTTCTTCGGCTCCTTCTGCCAGCTCCAGATGAACTCGTCCTTGCAGTCGAATTCGACGTCCCAGTGCAGATCGTAGCCCTGGCCTTCGACGACGTAGGCGATTTCTTCGGTGAGGTGGCGGGTGACGCCCGTAGCCTTGCCCGGTTCGATGAACTGCATGTAGGAGTCGATGCACATCTCCGCCGTGCCCATCTTCTCATGGATGATGTGCTTGATCAGGCCGTCGGGGGAACGCTCCATCGGCATTTCATGGGACTTGATGACCTTCTTCGCCGCGCTCTTGTAAGCCTGGCGAAAAGCGGCCGATTCCTTGAGCCCGTCGAGATAGAAGGAGCAGTTCTTGTCGCTGCGCGCGTTTGCCCGTTCGTCTGCGAAAGCCATGTGACTCGTTCTCCCTGTGTATTGCCCCGCTATCGAGCGGTGTCCTGATCCAACTGCGCCGTTGCCGGCCGTCCCGGCACAAACCCGACGGCCGCGTCCCGGCCAAAAGCTCGGTGGCGCCCGCGATACGGACACTTTTCATAGCCCATTACGGGGCCTGCGAAAAGGGCTTATTCCTCCGGCAAGTGGCCGGTAAGTGGCCGATTTCTCGGGGAAATAGGTCTTTCCGCCGGTTCGCCCTAGGCAGCGGCGGCGCAGTAGGTTAAGAGCCACACTGGAAACGAGCGGTCGCGGGATCGCCGGCAAGGATCGGGCGTGAGTACGAAGTCGGACAGCGGCACTGAGGGCAGCGCAGGGGGCGGGCCGCCGGATCCCGGCCAGTTTCCGGCCCTGCGCACGCGGCTCGGCATCTACGGCACGGCGTTCTTCAGCCTGTCCATGATGCCGATGGCGTCGATCCTGGTGCCGCTGTGGATGATCTCGCTTGGCGCTTCGCCGTTCCTGGTCGGCATCGCTATCGGGGTCCGCTCCTTTCTGCCGCTGCTTCTGTCGATTCACGGGGGTGTGCTGATGGACCGGCTCGGCGCGCGGCGGGTCACGCTTTTCGTCGCCATCGTCGCGGCGGCGCTGTTTCCGGCCTATCCGCTGATGCCGTGGTTCGCCGCCATCATCTGTCTGCAGGCGATCTTCGGCATCGCCCAGGGCCTGTGCTGGGTCGGCTCCCAGACCTTCTACGGCAACTACATGCGTGGCCACGGCGGCGCCGCCGGCAAGCTCGTGTTCTTTTCCAATGGCGGCTGCTTCCTCGGGCCGCTGGTCGCGGGCGCGGTGTCCGAGCATCTCGGCATCCATGCGGGCTTCGGATTTCTCTGCCTGTGGGCGCTCGCCATGATCGGCTTCACCCTGCTGATTCCCCGGGATGCTCGCGGTGAGGGGCGGCCCGGCCTGTCGTGGCGCGATCTGACGCCGCGGGTCGCCGACTACACTTCGGCGATCCGGCTCTGCGCCATTCCGGTGGTGACGATGGTGATGATTTTCACCTTCATCCGCATCGCCAATGCCTCGGTGCAGACTTCGTTCTACGTCGTCTATCTCGGGCAGATCGAGCTGGGCGAAACACTGATCGGCGCGCTTCTCGGCACGGCGAATTTCGTCGGCACCATCACGCCGCCCCTGATCGAACGCATCGAGCGGCGCATCCCGGCGCTGTGGGTCATGGTGGGCGCGACCGTGGCGACCATCGTGTTCATGGCGTTGACGCCGGTGATCGGCTCGGTGCCGCTGCTGTTTGTCGCGGCGGCGGCCTACGGGGCCGGGGTGGGGCTCGGCTTCCCGACCCTGCTCGCCATGCTGTCGCGGGCGATCCCGCGCGAAGAACAAGGCAAGAGCGTCGGCCTCAGGACCTCCGTCAACCGGCTGGCCTCTCTCGTCGTGCCGGTGGCGATGGGGGCGATCGCCGAGGTCTATGACATTCGTATGAGTTTCTTCGTGGTGGCCGTCGTGCTGCTCGCCGCTACGGCCGCGACAACGCTTTGGCTGCTGCGCCGGCCCGGCCTTGTCCGCTGAATCCGGGGACTTCGTGGTGGGCCCGAAACCCTAGGATTTCCGGCAAATCTACAGTTAATTTTCTTGCCATCGCGGGGGGCGGTTGTTACCGTCCAGCGTTTCCGGCGGGGACCTCGGGAGGCGGGGGCTCGACGGCGGGAAACCGGGCGCCGGCCCGTTTTTCAGTCCGCCGAAGCGCGGGCGCATCACAAGCAATTTCGTCTGGGGGGAACGCTTGCTTTTCCGCGTGACCTTTTTTGTCGCCAAGAGGGAGTTCTCCTATGCCTGGGAGCGCTTCGCGCGGCGTTTCGCGCGCGTCCTTTTGGCCGAACGCCAGATTCTGCTGCGCTCGGGCGGCAAGGTGCGCGCTTTCACCCTCGGCTGGCGTTCCCAGTCGGCGGTCCTCGCCCTGATCGCGGGATTCCTCGGCTGGGCGATTTATTCGACTCTTGCCCATGTGGAAAGCGACCGGGTGATCGCCGCCAAGGAGCGCGAGATCGGCTCGCTCAAGCTGGCCTTCCGCAGCCTGCGCACGGACGTCGACCGCTCCGAAACGCGCTTCACCGAACTCGCGCGCACGCTGGAAGCCAAGCACGCGTATCTGGTCGCGCTGCTCGGTCGCGACGGATCGGGCATGGAGGGCGATGCGGCCCTGCCGGTCAACGGCAGCGGCGACGACACGCGCGATCGCATCAGCGCGGCGCGCCAGGATCTGCTTGCCCAGCTTGGCAAGCTGGAAACCATCATGCAGGGCGATGCGCTGAACGAAGGCCGCCAGAAGCGCGAACGGCTCGCGACCGAGCAGCGTCTGCAGATCGGCGCGGGCGACCGTGCGCGCATGAACCGCGAACGCCGCCAGCTGGTGACGCGCATCGAAAAGCTGGAGGAACGCCTGGCCACCCTCAACCTTTCCCAGCGCGGCGTCGCGGCGCAGATGGCCGAGCGGACGATGGACCAGGTGGAGCAGGTCAAGAGCCTGATCGCTTCCGCCGGGGTCAACGTCGACGCGCTGCTCGCGCGCTTCGGCGTCGAAAACACGCCGGGCCTGGGCGGTCCGTTCATCGCGGCGGGCCCCGATGCGGGCGCGGCAGAGCGGGCCGTGCCGGTCAGCCTCGGCATCCTCGATCGCAATCTCGATCGCCTTGACGACATTCGCAAGCTCGCCCGCGTGCTGCCGCTGTCGGCGCCGTCCGATCATTTCTACATCGCCAGCGGCTACGGCAAGCGGCGCGATCCCCTCAATAACCGCTGGGCCATGCATTACGGCGTCGATCTGGCCGGGGTGAACCGTTCGCCGGTGCTGGCGACGGCGCCGGGCGTCGTCGTCAACGTCGGCTGGAACGGCAACTACGGGCGGCTGATCGAGGTCGATCACGGCATGGGCATCCGCACCCGTTACGGGCATCTGCGCCGCATCCTCGTGCAAGCGGGGCAGCGGGTGGAATTGCGCCAGAAGATCGGCGAGATGGGGTCGTCCGGCCGTTCGACCGGGATCCATCTGCATTACGAAATCCTGGTCAACGGCGAGCCCAGGGACCCGATGAAATTCCTTCAGGCAGGTGAATATGTTTTCAAAGGACTCTAAGGCCGCCAGCGGCGAGAACAAGGAACGGGTGCCGTCGATCATCAGCGCAAGCCTGCGCATCGTCGGCGATCTGGTTTCCGAAGGCGACGTTCAGGTCGACGGCATCATCGAGGGCGACGTGAATGCGCGATCGCTCACGGTCAGCGAAGGCGCGGCCGTCTACGGCCAGATCAGCGCCCAGAAGGTGATCATCAGGGGCGAGGTTCAGGGCCAGATCTGCGCCGATACGGTCGAGCTTGGCCGGTCGGCGCGCGTCCTCGGCGATATCGTGCACAACGACCTGGCCATCGAATCGGGCGCCTTTCTTGAAGGTCATTGCCGCCACAAGGAACGCCCGGCGATCGCCGCCGCGGCTCCGGCGGATACCGATCAGCCGCGCGCCGCGAACGCCTGATCCGGGGTCAACGGTTTCCGGGGGCGCCGCGCGCAAGCGTCGCGGCGTAAACGTCGGCATCGACGTTGCCGCCCGAGGCGATCGCAACGATGGTCCTGCCCGCCGTTTCGCGCAGGGTGCCGAGTGCGCCGGTCACCACCGCGGCGACGGCGATGGCGCCCGAAGGTTCCAGGACGAGTTTGAGATCCGAAAAGGCGGCGAACACGCCGCGGCAGGCTGCGTCGTCGTCCAGGGCCAGCGCGCCGCTGAGGTTCCTGCGGTTGATCGGGAAGGTGAGGGCGCCCGGCATCGGCGCGGCCAGCGCGTCGCACAGCGTCGCGCCGAGTGCCGCGGGATCGAGCCCAAGCCGCGCGTCCGCCGCCAGCGACCGGCGGGTGTCGTCGTATCCCGCCGGTTCGGCGATGAAGACCTCTGTTGCGGGGCTGAGGGCTTTGACGGCGGTGGAAATGCCGGCGGCCAGTCCGCCGCCGCCGCAGGGGATCACCACCATGTCGGGCGCCGTTCCGAGGGCGGCCGTTTGGGCGACGATCTCAAGACCGATGGTGCCTTGGCCGGAAATCACATCCTCGTCGTCGAAGGGCGGAACGATGATCGCGCCGCCCTGTTCGCGGGCGATGCGCTCTGCGAGTGCGGCGCGGTCTTCGCGCTCGCGGTCGTACAAGGCGAGTTCGGCGCCCCAGGCGCGGGTATTGGTCTTCTTCACCTCCGGCGCGTCCTTCGGGATGACGATGGTGGCGCGCGTACCGGCGGCGCGGGCCGCGGCGGCGACGCCCTGGGCGTGATTGCCGGACGAATAGGCGACGATGCCGCGGGCCAGTTCCCGGTCATCGAGGCGGCTCACGCGGTTGCAGGCGCCGCGAAACTTGAACGATCCGGTCAATTGCAGACATTCGGCCTTGACCAGCAGCCGGCAGCCGAGGCTTGCGTTGAGCAGGGGCGATTCGACAAGCGGGGTAAGCACCGCCTTGCCGCGGATCCGGTTCGCTGCCGCCCGGATCGTATTCAGGTCGACCGACATCGTATTTCTCCTGCCGCAGCTTAACCGCGCGGCGTCGGCGGGAGCCAGTCTATACAGGCGCCGGCCACTCGGGCATACTCGGCGCCGCCGGATCGGAAAGGAATACGGGGACGATGGCGGCTTTCCACGAGACTCTCGCGCCTTTGGCGCGCGTGGTCGACAGTGCCAACGAGCGGATCGGTCGCGCCGTGTCGTGGACGGCGCTCGTTCTTGTCATCGTGCAGTTCATTGCGGTCGTGCTGCGTTACGTCTTTGGCGCGGGCTGGATCTGGGTCGAGGAATCCATCGTCTACCTCCACGCCACGTTGTTCATGGCCGGTTCCGCCTATACGCTGCTGCATGACGGCCATGTGCGCGTCGACATCTTTTACCGGGGGGCAAGCACGCGCCAGCGCGCCTGGATCGACCTGCTCGGAACGGCTCTCTTTCTGTGGCCGGTGTGCGTGCTGATTTTCGTCAAGGGCTGGCCCTACGTCGCGTCGTCGTGGTCGATCCTGGAAGGCTCCCAGGAGACCAGCGGCATTCCCGCGGTTTTCCTGCTCAAATCGCTGATTCTCATGTTTGCCGCGATGATGATCGTGCAGGGCATTTCGATCGCTGCGTCTGCCGCCCTGGAACTGGCCGGTCGCGGAAAGGCCGGGGCGTGAAGGAATTTTTCGCTATAGCCCTGTTCGCGGGGACCTGCGGTGCGCTGCTTGCGGGCTATCCCGTGGCCTTTACCCTGGCCGGCGGCGCGCTGGTCTTCGCCGTTCTCGGCAACCTGTTCGGCGTCTTCGATCTAGCCCTGCTCGGCGCGCTCGTGCCGCAGATCTTCGGCCGCATGACCAACCCCGTGCTGATCGCCGTGCCACTGTTCGTCTTCATGGGCGTCATGCTGGAGCGTTCGAAGGTCGCCGAAGACCTGCTCGAAACGATGGGACGGCTTTTCGGCCGCCTGCCGGGCGGCCTCGGCATCTCCGTGACCGCGGTCGGAGCACTTCTCGCGGCATCGACCGGCATCGTCGGCGCGACGGTGGTGACCATGGGCCTCCTGTCGCTGCCGGTGATGCTCAAGCGCGGCTATGACGTGAAGCTCGCCACCGGCTCGATCTGCGCGGCGGGAACGCTCGGACAGATCATTCCGCCTTCCATCGTGCTCGTGCTGCTGGGCGAGGTGCTGTCGTCGTCCTACCAGCAGGCGCAGCTCAAGCGCGGCAATTTTTCGCCGGAAACCGTTTCGGTCGGCGACCTTTTCGCCGGCGCCCTGATTCCGGGCCTGTTGCTCGTCGCGTTTTACCTCCTCTACCAGATCATCCTGGCCTGGCTGCGCCCGGAAACGTCGCCCGCCCTTCCGCCGCACGAGGGCGCCGACAAGCCCGGCTGGCGGGCGATAGCGCGGGTGCTCCTGCCGCCGGTATCGCTGATCGTCGCGGTGCTCGGCTCTATTCTCGCCGGCATCGCGACACCGACGGAGGCGGCGGCGGTGGGGGCGGTCGGCTCAGGCCTGCTCGCGGCGCGTCGCCTGGACGCAGGAGCCAGGCGGGCCGTCCACGTCGCGGTCGTATCGATGATCTGCCTTCTCGTGCTGACCTCCTTTATCGATCTCAGGTTCGGCCGCGCCGGCACTTCGCTTGTCGAAAAGGCCGGAATCGGTGTCGCCGTTCTGCTGTCGCTGGCGCTCGTCTGGGGCTGCATCGTGACTTTCGTGTCGCTGCACCGGGCGAAAATCCTGGGCGAAGTTCTGCAAGGCACCCTGTCGATCACCGCGATGGTGTTCGTCATCCTGATCGGGGCGGCGCTTTTTTCTCTGGTCTTCCGCGGCCTCGGCGGCGACGACATCGTTCACGCCTTCCTGCGCGATCTGCCCGGCGGCGTGATCGGCGCGACCATCGTCGTCATGGCGGTCATGTTCGCGCTGGGATTTTTCCTCGACTTCATCGAGATCATCTACGTCGTCGTGCCCATCGTCGCGCCGCCGCTGCTGCTGATGGGCCTCGATCCGGTGTGGCTGGGCATCATGTTCGCGGTCAACCTTCAGACCAGCTTTCTCACGCCGCCGTTCGGCTTCGCCCTGTTCTATCTGCGCGGCGTCGCGCCGCCGCAGGTGCGGACGCAGGATATCTACCGCGGCATCGTGCCGTTCGTGCTGATCCAGATCGGCGCGCTGGTCGTGCTGGCGCTGTTTCCCAAGCTCGCGCTGTGGCTGCCGAAGGTTCTCTACGGCTGATCTCGCGTCAGGGGCATAAAAAAAGGGCCGGATGCAGGACATCCGGCCCTTTCGGCTTCCGGTTTTCCGGATTCAGTTTTCCTTCTTTTTCTTCTTGCCGTCGCGCTGGCAGAGGTTGCCCTTGCAGCGGCCGATTCCGGAGGTGTCCTTGATGTAGGTCTTGACGCGCGCGATCACGTCGGGCGGCGCGGTGAAGAGTTCGTTGATGATCGCCTCGACCTGTTCGCCGCTCTTCGGACTGATGTCCTGCTTGCGGCGCTTGGCTTCGGCCAGATACTTCCCGTCCTTCACCGCCCGGCTGAACGCCGCCCGGTGTGTGGCGATCGCGTCGGCGTCGGTCCCCGGCGCGAGGCCGAAGGGAATGGTGACTTCCGCCGGCAGGTTGAACAGCTTCATCGCCTGCCTGTCCTTGGGATCCTTGATCAGATCCATGATGAAGGGGGTGCCCTTGGGCAACTCCTCGTTGGGCGTGATTCCGGCATCGAGCAGGAAGCGGATTTTCTGCTGGCTGATCCAGTCGGGATGGGTGGTCTTGAGCGAATCGAGTGTCAGGCAGCGGCCGTCCACTTCCTGCTGTTCGACGGCAAGTACGGACCCGGCGCCGCCGTAGCCCGCGATCGGCTTCATCCTGGTGCCGACCGTGCGGTTGATCATGATCGGCAGCAGGGTGGAGTTGGAACTGGCGCCCGTCGCCGACACGGTCATCTGGTTTTCCAACATGTCCTTCACGGTCTTGAACTTGCTGGTTGCCCAGACGAAGCACATGCTCTGGCTGACGTTGAGGCTGCCGACCCAGCCGAACTTGCGAATATCGTATTGCAGCTTGCGGTCCTCGAAGGCGGCGGCCTGGATCGGCCCGCCAGCCATTGTCGTCATCGTCGTGCCGTCCCTGGTGCCGTTGACGTAGGCGTAGGTGACGCCCTGCATGCCGCCGGCGCCGAACAGGTTCTTCACCACGATCGTCGGATTGCCGGGCAGCACCCTGGCGTAATAGGGCATGAAGGTGCGGGTGAAGACGTCGACGCCGGCACCCGGCTGGCCGCCCGCATAGACGTTGATCGTCTTGCCCTTGAAACTTGTTTCCGCACCGGCCGGCTGGTTCGCGACGGCGATCATCGTCATCCCTGCGACGGCGAGCAAGGAAGCCCTTCTGGTGTGCATGTCTCTCTCCCGATGTTTCCTCGGGCGATATTAATCGCTTTGCCGCTCGGGGGAAATAGAGGCAGGGAAGGACCGGCGCTCGGGGCGCGCTAGCCCCTGAGCGCGGCCGGATGCAGCGCGCGCAGGCGGCCGCCGTCGAGAACGGCGCGGTAGACCTGGACGTTTTCCAGCACGCGCTGCACATAGTCGCGCGTTTCGGAAATGGGGATCATCTCGATCCAGTCGACGGCGTCGATTTCGCCCTTGCGGAAATCGCCGTTGTTCTTGAGCCAGCGCTTCACCCGGCCGGGTCCCGCGTTATAGGCGGCGAGCGCCAGAACGTAGGAGCCGTTGAAGTCGGCCAGCACCTGCGAGAAATACGCGGTGCCGATGGTCATGTTGTAGGACGGATCGGTCAGCAGCCGTTCGCGCGAGAACGGCAGGCCAAGGCCCTTGGCGACGACATTGGCGGTCGCCGGCATCAGTTGCATGAGGCCGCGCGCGCCGGCCCAGCTCACGGCCTCCGGGTTGAAGGCGCTTTCCTGGCGCATCAGGCCGAGCACGATTCCCCGTTCGAGTCCGCGACGGTTTTCGGGCAGGGGCTCCCGCGGCCAGCCGCTCTCGATCAGGTGAATGCCGTCCCTGAGCGAATCCTTGGCGGCCCACACGGCGACGTCGGCACGGCCCGATTCGATGGCGATGGCGGATGCGAGCGCATGTTCGGCCGGACTGCGCGCGGTGCGCGCGAGGTGGCGGACGAACGACTTGAGGTGGTTGCGGTCGAGGCTCTGCGCCGCGAGCCCGGCGGCCTTGACCACGTCGCGGCGTGAATAGGCGCGCGCTTCTTCCTGCGAAACGGCGGGCAGGGGCGGCATCGCGCGGCCGTCGACGGCGCGATCGAGTTCCGCGGCGGCAAGCTGGCCATAGAAGGTCGTGACATGCGCGGCAGCGCTTTCGAACCACTGGCGGGCCGCGGCCTCGTCGCCCGCTTCCTTCGCGGCGCGGGCGGCCCAGTAGGCACCGCGCGCCTTGCTCACCGGAAAGTTGACGCCCCCGTGGAGGCGGACGAAATGGGCGAGCGCGGGCTTCGGCTCCTTGAGGAAGCGCAGGGCGATGAACCCGGCGAGGAATTCCGCATCGGCGAAGCTCTCGCCTTCGCTCTGGCGGTGCTGGGAGGCCAGCTTGTAGGCGACGGAAACGTTGCCCCGGCGCAATTCGCGCCGGGCGAGCACGCCCTGTTCCTGCCACACCATCGCCGGGCGCACGAGCTTGGGCGGCAACTGCCAGATCATGGCGATCGCTTCGTCGTCGCGGTCCTTGCGCCGCCGCCAACGCAAGCGCTCGTAGACCAGGCCCGGATCGCTCTCGAATTCCTTGGGCACCCGGCGGATCGCCCAGTCGACGCCGCCATCGAAGGCGCGCAGACGCATGCGCGCCACCGCGACATGGCTGTAGTCGGACTTGATCCGGCGCAGCAGGCGGCGCGCTTCGATACTGCGACCATCCCACAGCAGCCGGTCCATGCGTTTTTCGTGGTCCTGCTCTGTCAGCAGGCGGCGAAAGCGGTTGTAGAAGGTCTTTTCCATCGCCGCGTCGAAGTTGCGTTCGATCCACGTCCTGCGGATCAGCGCGTGGGCCTTCGCTGCTTCGCCCTTGCGCAGCAGCGCCTCGGCCAGATTGAGCGCACCCTTGGGGCCGCGCGGCGGATGCCTGGAGAACCACTGGATGATCCGCGCGTCGGGGACCTTTTCGTTGACGGCATACTCGGCGTTGTCCAGCAGATCGCCCATCTGCGGCCAGTCGGAATTTTCTTCGATGAAGCGGGAAAGCTCGTCGAAGTCCATGCGCTCGCCGCGGGTGGTGAAGCGAACCCAGGAAACGAATTTGGTGAGCGCCGGATTGCCCGACTGCGAGGCGAGCGCGTAGGCCCTGGTCCAGTCGCGCAGGTCGATGGCGGAAAAGACCGGCGCATAGGAGCGGCCGGTGACCGGCCGGCGCGGCGGCATGGGATGGGGAATGCCGGCCTGCGCCTCGCGGGCGACAGCAGTGCCGGCGGGCGAGGTGGCCGACTGCTCGTCGGCCGCCGAAACGGGTATCGGGGCGCCAATCAGCGCCGCCAGCACTCCGGCCGCAAAAAATCCGAACCGCATCGTTGATCCCGTTCGCCCGTTCCTGGTCGGCACCGTGCCGCGCATCGCGTTCCCGGCCCCGCCGCGGGGGCGTCGGGCGGCGCACCATTCTAGGGCCAGGCGTGGTTAATGCAACGTTAGCGGCTGCGCTTGGCAGGGCGGGCGCGGCGGTCTATGGTGCGCGCGTCGTCGGCCGGGGCGGCGCGAATTTCCCCGGCAAATGCTGGAGGCAGAGATGTTCAAGGGTTCCTTCACCGCGCTCATCACCCCGTTCCGGGGCGGCAAGGTGGATGAAAAGGCCTTCGCCGATCTGGTGGAACGCCAGATCGCGGCGGGGACCCACGGTCTTGTGCCCTGCGGCACGACCGGCGAGTCGCCGACGCTGAGCCACGAAGAACACATGCGCGTCACCGAAATCTGCATCGAGGTCGCCCGCGGCCGTGTGCCGGTGATCGCAGGCACGGGATCGAATTCGACCGACGAGGCGATCTCGCTCCAGCGCCACGCCAGGGCGGCGGGCGCCTCGGCGGGCCTCATCGTGACGCCCTATTACAACCAGCCGACCCAGGCCGGCCTGATCGCCCACTACAGGGCGATCGCCGATGCCGTCGACCTGCCGATCATCATCTACAACATTCCGGCCCGCTCGGTGATCGACATGACCGTGGCGACGATGGCGGAGCTGGCGAAGCATCCGAACATCGTGGGCGTCAAGGACGCCACGGCCGACCTCGCGCGTCCGCTGCGCACGAAGCTCGCCTGCGGGCCGGACTTCTGCCAGTTGTCGGGCGAAGACGCGACCGCCGTGCCGTTCCTCTCCCAGGGCGGGGTGGGGTGCATCTCCGTCACTTCCAACATCGCGCCCGGGCCATGCGCCGACATGCACAACGCATGGATGAAGGGCGACATGGCGACGGTCACCCGGCTCAACGATCTTTTGCTCCCGGTTCACGACGCGATGTTCTGCGAATCCTCGCCGGGCCCGGTCAAGTACGCGGCCGAGATCATGGGCCTGTGCGCGGGCGACCTGCGCCTGCCGCTGGTGTCGATCCTGCCCGCCTCGAAAAAGAGGGTGGAAGACGCGCTCAAGGGCGCGGGCCTCCTGAAATAGACGATGGCGCGGGCCGCCAGGGGCGCAAAGGACGCGCGGGCGGAAGCCCAGCGCTACATCGCCCAGAACCGCAAGGCGCGGCACAATTACATCATCGAGGAGACGATCGAGGGCGGCCTCATGCTCATGGGCTCGGAGGTGAAGGGGCTGCGTTCGGGCGGCTCCAACATCAACGAAGCCTACATCCGCGCCGATCACGGCGAGCTGTGGCTGGTCAACGCCCATATTCCCGAATACAAGTTCGCCCACCGCGACGGGCACGAGGCGCGACGGCCGCGCAAGGTGCTGCTGCACAAGCGGCAGATGGAGAAAATTCTCGGCGCCATCCAGCGCGAGGGCGTCACCGCGGTTCCCCTCAGCCTCTATTTCAACGCGCGCGGCATCGCCAAGGTGGAAATCGGCATCGCGCGCGGCCGCAAGCAGCACGAAAAGCGCGACATGATCAAGCAGCGCGACTGGCAGCGAGAGAAGGCGCGCGTGATGCGCGACAGGGGCTAGCCGTGAACGGCGAGGGCGAACGCAAGGTCTCGCTGATCGGGCGCATGAAGGACAAACTGATCGCCGCTAGGGAAAAGACCGCGCGCGAGCGCCGGCTGCAAAGCGGTGAAAGCCCCGCCGCGCAAGGGCGTGACCGCCTGCCGCCCGGCCAGAGGCTCGTCGACAAGTGGCCTGTGCTAGACCTTGGCCTCACGCCGAAGCTCGCTCCCGGCGAGTGGCGTTTGACGGTGGACGGGCTGGTCGAAAGCCCTGCCGCGTGGAGCTGGCAGGATTTCCTCGCCCTGCCGCAGGCCGACATCGGCGCCGATATCCACTGCGTCACCACGTGGTCGCTTTACGATTCCGTGTGGACGGGGGTCGCCACCCGCACCGTGCTCGATCTGGTGCGGCCGAAGCCGGAGGCGCGCTTCGTGCTTTTCCGCTCCTACGACGGCTATACCACCAACGTGCCGCTTGCCAGGTTTGCCGAGGCCGATGCGCTGATCGCGCGGGTGCGCAACGGCGAGCCGATCGGCCCCGAACACGGCGGCCCGGCGCGCGTCGTCATCCCGAGCCTGTATTTCTGGAAATCGGCCAAATGGGTGCGGCGCATCACCTTTGCCGCGGACGATGCTCCGGGCTACTGGGAAGTGCGCGGTTATCACAACGACGCCGATCCGTGGAAGGAAGAACGCTACGGCTGAGCGCCGCGCGTGATGTCGCGGGCGCGGGCGAATATCGTGCCGAACATCGCGGGCGTCAGGCGCCCGGTGTTGGTATTGAGCCGCGAACAGTGATAGCTCGCCAGGATCCGCACGCCGGACGGCGTCTCGTACTCCCGTCCGTGGCCGAAGGGCGCGTCCTTGGCCCGCACGTCGAACGCCCGAAGCGCCGAGGCGTGGGCGACGTTGCCCAGCGTGACGACGCAGGCGAGCCGCTTCATGGCGGCGATTTCGGCCGCGAGAAAATCGCGGCAGGCGTTCGTTTCCGGCCCCGTCGGCTTGTTTTCGGGCGGCACGCAGCGCACGGCATTGGTGATGCGCGCATCGTTTAGTTGCAGGCCGTCGTCGGCGCGCGCGCCGTAGGTGCCGCGGGCGAATCCGTGGTCGAGCAGGGTGGGGTAGAGCAACGCGCCGGCCCAGTCGCCGGTGAAGGGGCGGCCGGTGGCGTTGGCCCCCCGCCGTCCGGGCGCGAGGCCGACGACCAGCAGCCGCGCATCGAGGCCGCCGAAGGACGGCACCGGCGCGTTGTGCCAGTCCGGCTCCCGCGTGGCGTTCGCCTGGCGAAAGGCCACAAGGCGCGGACACAGGCGGCAGTCGCGCGGCGGATCGAGGGCGGCGACGGACCGGGCCGAAACCATCCCGTGACCCCGGCTCAGATCGCCGGTTCGTTGCTTGTCTGCGCGTACTCGCGCGGGCGGGCGATCTCGGGCGCCAGATCGCGCAGCTCCATGAAATAGTCGGCCTGGCGGCGCAGCTCGTCGGCGACCATCGGCGGCTGGGTGCGGACCGACGACACGACGGTAACGCGCACGCCCTTGGACTGCACCGCCTCGACCAGGCGGCGGAAATCGCCGTCGCCGGAGAACAGCACGATATGATCGAGCTTTTCCGCGAGCTCCAGCATGTCGATGGCGAGCTCCATGTCCATGTTGCCCTTGATGCGCCGGCGCCCTTCGGCGTCGGAAAATTCCTTGGCGGCCTTGGTGACGACGGTGTAGCCGTTGTAGTCGAGCCAGTCGACCAGCGGGCGGATGGGCGAATATTCCTGATCTTCGAGCAGCGCCGTGTAATAAAAGGCGCGAATGAGCCGCCCCTTGGTGCCGAACACCGTGAGCAGCTTTTTGTAGTCGATATCGAAACCGAGGTTGCGGGCGCAGGAAAACAGGTTGGCGCCGTCGATGAAGAGCGCCATGCGCTCCTCCGGGTAGAAATGCATGATTCAATCCCTTGTTGAATTGA
The DNA here is from genome assembly GCA_964229575.1 of Alphaproteobacteria bacterium. Classification (GTDB taxonomy): domain Bacteria; phylum Pseudomonadota; class Alphaproteobacteria; order SMXQ01; family SMXQ01; genus WHSO01. Next base: position 1,493 of record CAXRES010000200.1, on the reverse strand, counting down.
AATTACTGTTGAGAAAAGGCAGTTAACGCCTTGAAATGCGAACTTAGTCTAGTTTGCATAAGGACGTAATTCAACCCCGTGGATGGCGGCAGCGGATGATCCTGATCGGCCTTGGCGGCAACCTCGACAGTCCGCGTTTCGGCCCACCGCGCCGCACGCTGGCGGCGGCGCTGGAACGGTTGGCGGCGGGCGGTATCCGCGTGCTTCGCCGGTCGCGCTTTTACACTTCGGCGCCGGTTCCGGTTTCCGATCAGCCCTGGTACGTCAACGCGGTGGCGGAGATCGAAACAGGACTAGATCCCGTAGGCCTGCTCGCGGCGCTTCTTGCCGTCGAAAAGGAATTCGGGCGCCGGCGCGGGGCGGTCAACGCCGCCCGCGTTCTCGACCTCGATTTGCTCGCCTACGGTGACGCCGTTACCCCGGCGGACGCCCATCCGGCGCTGCCTCACCCGCGGCTGGCCGAACGGGCCTTCGTCCTGCTGCCTCTGGCCGAACTGGCGCCCGGCTGGCGTCACCCCGGCGACGGCAGGGAAATATCGGCCCTGATCAACGGCTTGCCCCGCGGTCAGACGGCGGCGCCCCTGGCCGGAGATTAACCCCGGGAGGGCCGATGCGCCTTGCTTTTGGCGGGGCGCAACCCTATATAGAAGGCCCTTTTTTCCCGTTTCGGAGATTCCGGATGGCCCGCATTACCGTCGAAGACTGCGTTCTCAGGGTGCCCAACCGCTTCGACCTCGTGCTGCTGGCGGCACAGCGCGCGCGCGATATCTCGGCGGGCGGCGTACTCACGGTCGATCGCGACAACGACAAGAACCCGGTCGTCTCGCTCCGCGAAATCGCCGAGGAAACCGTCAGCATCGATACGCTCCAGCAGTCCCTGATCCAGGGCCTTCAGCGCCACGTCGAGCAGGACGAGCCCGCCGACGAGGACCCCGACGTGACGACGCTCGGCGAAGGATTGGGCGCGATGAAGCCGGAAGACGCCATCGCCCGCAAGACGCTGATCGACGAAGAGATCGCCGACGAAGTCCTGACCGTGGGCGAGGAAGCCATCGAAGAGGGCGCCGACATCGCGGAGTCCGGCGAGGAAGCGGAGCAGAGCGACGCTTCCGAAGCGTCCGACGACGCGCGCGAGGAATAGGCCCGCCCCCGCACGTGGCCCTGTCAGGGCTTCGGACCGGCGCCTGAGTGGACCCCGGGGTCCTGCGTCGGAACCGGTTGTTAGGGGCGTGGCATGATTCGTCAGTTCGAATTGGTCGAGATGATCCGGGCCTACGACCCGGATGTCGATGAGGACCTGATCAACCGGGCCTACGTCTTTTCCATGAAGGCGCACGGCACGCAGGTGCGCGCCTCGGGCGAGCCCTACATCACCCATCCCATCGCTGTCGCTCACCTTGTCGCCGACCTCCACATGGACGTCGCCACCGTACGCGCCGCACTGCTGCACGACGTGGTCGAGGACTGCGGCATCAAGACCGAGGCGATCGCGC
>CAXRES010000199.1:0-8212 GCA_964229575.1 Alphaproteobacteria bacterium | reverse complement strand
GCTGCCCGACAGCCAGACGTTGGCTTCGTCGGCGCCGAACTTGCCGGTGGCGTACTTGGTCGTGGTGTTGGAGTTGCGCGCGCCGTCGTCGATCGACAGTTCGAAGTACACGCCGTACTTCATGCCGCTGTCGGTCGTGCCTTCGGCTTCGAACTTCATTTCGCCGTAGGCGAGAATGGTCGCATCGCCGTTGTTGGTCTGGCTGCCGCTGAAGACCGGCGTGCCGGAGGCGGTGGTGTTGGCGGTCACGTCGCCGACGCCGAAGAACGTGTCCTGGTAGCCGCCGATCTTGACTTTCGGCGCTTCCGCGGCGGAGGCCGCATTGGCCGCGAGCAGCGCAACGGCAGACAGCGCCGTGGTGACCGCGAGAGTTTTCCTGAAGGTCATTTTCAAACCCCTTTTGAGTGTGGTCTGGATTAACTGGGTTGGTATTTTTACAACAGTTCGTGGCCCGGTTTTCCCCGGGTCAGGGCGCTAGTTAGCTAGAAAATCCTTGATTTGCCAAGGCCCGGGACGGTGTGTTGCAAAAAGTCCAAACGAGTGTGTGTTTTATGACACACATTGCGGCTGTCGGAAAACGCGGCCTTTTGGCGGCCTCATCCCATCCCTAGGCGGGATGGGTTGCCCACCCCCTAGGGATGGCTTTCAGCCCCGTTTTTTTGGGTCGCCGTAAAATTCCCCGAACAGGCGGTCGTCCTTGGGGACCCAGTGGAAAAACGCCTGACCGCAGCGCTGGCCAAGGAATATCTCCCGCCAATGGGGGGCCGAACAGCCGGGGTAGAGCATGCCGTCGCCGGGCTGGAAGGGGAAGCTGACCGGATCCTCGGGCCCCTTGCCCCGGTCGGCCAGCGCCATGAGCGGCCAGGCCGAACCCGGCGGGAACATGGGCGAGTAATCGTAGCCGAAGCACAGCGACACGCTGACGAAGCAGCCGCCCCGGTCGGTGTGTATCCTGAGCTCGTCCCCCGGCCCGTAAAGCCTTGCATAATAATATGTTTCCACGAGGTCGAAGGACAGGAACCGGCGGATATGGGCGCCGATCTCGGCGTAAACCTCGCGCAGAAACGGCGGGGAGTAGTAGCAGACCGCCGCCGGATAGGGCGTTTCCTTCTGCCCGAACTGGCGAATGTTCGCCGGGTTCTTGAATTCGGCATAAAGGGCGCCCGCCTGTTCGGCGGTAATCGGCCGGATGGCGCTGAGCGGCACGGCGAAATTCCGGTATTCGGCGGAAATCGGGTGGATCTGGCCGGTGTAGCGCATGGCGGTCCTCAGGCGCAGATCCAGGCGACCAGCGAGCGGCGCACGCCCCCGGTCACCGGCGCCACGCGGTGGCACAGGTTGGAATCGAAAATGGCGAGATCGCCGGCTTCTGAAAACTCGGTGAGCGCCGTGCCGACCGTATTTCTTCCGTTCGGAAACATCGAAATCTCGAAGGCGCCGCCCTCGAACTCGCTCGCGTCGTTGAGCAGCACCGACATCGAAACCTTGCGCTTGCGCCCGATGAAGCGCTTGTCGCCCCGGGAATCGAACTGGTTGTAGGAGCGCTTGTAGGAATCCACATGCCAGTCGTGGAAGGCGCCCGGCCCGTAAACCGTGTGCTGAAGATCTTCGAGCACGCACAACTTGGGGTCGAGCAGCTTTTCATGCGCCAGCACGCCGAAAAAGATTTTTTCGAGCAGGACGTAGCCGGGACTGCCGTGGCGAATCCAGCGCAATTCGCAATCGCGGGTGGAATATTCCGTCTTTTCCAGCACGGCGCCCGGTTCCATCGGAAAGGTCGCGGCGATCTTTTCGACGTCGGCGACGAAGGTCCGGTTGAAGGCGTGCTTAATGACCCGGTACTGCACGAAGGGACTCCTCGAAACTCAACGTTTGCAGGCCTTTTGCCGAACCGATCGCCGCCTGCGGGTTGCGCGGAAGCGTGGCCAGCGGCACCGCGGCGCGCGCCAGAAAATCGCCCGCGGCCTTGGCCGCCGCCGCCGGCGACATATCGGCGCGCAGTTGCGACTGGCTTAGCGCCTGTCCGGCCAGCGCCCAGATGCAGTCGATCGGGCGAATTCCGGCGCAACCGATCGCCAGGTGCGCGCTGCAACCATCGCGCGCGCAGGCGTCATGGAACAGCCCTCGCGGGATGACGAAGACATCGCCCGGTTCCACCGTGAAGCGCCGGCGGATGGCGAGCGACTCGCCGGGTTCGGGGAACAGCGTTTCCTTCTGTCCCTCGGCCATCACCGGATTGTCGAGCGCCTTGTCGTAGATCGCCCATTCCTTGCGCCCGAAAAGCTGCGCGACGACCACGGTGTGCACGTCGCAATGGGGCGAAAAGCCCTGCACTTCGGGCGGCGTGATGTAGAGGTTCTGCTGCATCACCCAATCGGCGGGAACCCCCGTCGCCGCCTCGACCGCCCGGCAGGCCGGGGCGGTGAGTGCGATATCGTTGACCACGACGGAAATGCCCTGGGACAGCACGCTGTGTACGAAGGTGCCGAACCAGCCGGTGTCCTGGGCCAGCTTGAGCTGGCTGGTGAAATTGCGCCCTTCGCGGAACACGGCGATGCGCCCCTTGAGGGAAGGTTCGTCGGCGACGTCGCGGTTGACCGCGTTGATGAAGTCGGCAAGCGCCTGCGCGCCCGCCTTGCAGACGGGCAGATCCCCTGAATCACTGGCGGCAACCTGCGACACGCCGATCAATTCCAGTCCGTTGCTTTCCCGGATGCGAAACCCGGCCCGGCCATCTTAAACGAGCGCTTCCGCGATAGAAACGCCGGGCAAGTCCTTGAGGCTCCGCCCGGCCAGTCTATAACCACAAATTTTATATGGTCAAGGTGCGGCCGTCGTGGCGAAGCCGATTCCGGCGATGCCGGCGGCCCCCGAATCGCGGATGCGCCTTGCGCCCTTTTCATCGATTCCACCCAGCGCATAGACCGGCAGGCGCGCGCCGCGCGCCAGCGCCGCGAACCGCAGCGTTCCAAGGCAGGGGGCGCCGGGATGGCTCGCCGTCGGCAGCACCGGCGCCAGCAGCGCCGCATCGGCGCCGCTGCGCTGCGCTTTCCTGAGCGCCGGAGCCGAATGGCAGGCGACGGTGAGGATCATGCCCGGCGCGCGTGCGCGCCGCGTCGCCAGCCCGTCGCGCCTCGCCATCCATTCGGGCAGGTGCAGCCCGGCCGCGCCGATGGCCCGCGCCAGCCGCGCATCGCCCGCGACGATCAGGATCAGCCCTCTCTGGCGGCAGGCCCGCGCCAGCCGCCACGCGCTGCCGGTTCGCGCCCGTTCGCGCCGTCCGTCGCCGTGATCGCGGCCGTAATCGCGGCCGTAATCGCGCAAGATCACGCCCGCGCCCCTCGGCAGGCGCGCGAGCAAGGACATCGGATCGGCGAGTCGCTCGGCATCGGTCAGCAGAAACAGGAACGGCAGCCGCCGCGCGGCGGGCAAGCGATGTGCCGCGTGCAAATTGAGAGTACGCGCGGCGTTTGTTATGGTCCTCATGACGCGCACTTCCGCGCGCCGGCCCGTGTGCCGGCCCGTGTGCCGGACGGACGCAGGCCATGACCGAACGCGAAGCTCATCCGACCATCGATATCGCCGCCAACCTTGCGGCCGTGCAGGCGCGCATCGCCGCCGCGGCGCGGGGCGCGGGGCGCGACCCCGCCTCGGTGACGCTGGTCGCCGTCAGCAAGCTGCACGGCGTCGATGCGATCCGTGCGGCGATCGCGTCGGGCCAGCGCGTCTTCGGCGAAAACCGCGTGCAGGAAGCGCAGGCGAAGTGGCCCGAGCTCAAGCGCGAATTTCCCGATATCGTCCTGCATCTGATCGGCCCCTTGCAGACGAACAAGGTCGGCGATGCGGTCGAACTGTTCGACGTCATCGAAACCGTGGACCGCGAAAAACTGGCCATCCGTCTCCAGTCTGCGCTCGCCCGCCTCGACCGCGCCCCGCCGCGCCTGTTCGTGCAGGTCAATACCGGGGAAGAACCGCAGAAGGCCGGCATCGCGCCGGGCGAGGCCGATGCCTTCATCGCCGCCTGCCGCGATACGCATGGCCTTTCCATCGACGGGCTCATGTGCATCCCGCCGGTCGACGAGGAACCCTCGCCGCATTTCGCGCTGCTCGCAAAAATCGCCGCGCGCAACCGCCTCGCCCGGCTGTCGATGGGCATGAGCGCAGATTTTGAGGTGGCCGTCGCCTTCGGCGCCACCCATGTCCGCGTCGGAACGGCGATCTTCGGCCCGCGCTGAAACGCCCGCGCGCATCTTCCGCCTACCCCGCCGCGCCGATGACGATGCGATCGTCCGGCGCCAGCCGCGTGACCAGGGCCAGCAGATCCGGCATCGGCAGCGCGACGCAGCCTTCGGTCGGCCCCATGTCGGGCTTCGCCACGTGCAGGAAGATCGCGCTGCCGGCGCCCGCCTGCGGCGGGTCGTCGTTGTAGCCGATGACTACGACAAGATCGTAAAGCGCGTCCTCGCGCCACAGGCGTTCGGCGCCCGCGGCGAAGGGAAAGCGAACGGCGCGGTTGTAGTCCGCGTGCGCGGGGTCGTCGCACCAGCCATCCTCGCGCCCGATGGCGCGCCCGCGCAGGCGACAGGCGGGCGCATCGAGGCGGTCGGCGCGGTAGAGAATCTCACGCAAGGCAAAGCGCCCGGCGGGCGTCGCGCCGTCGCCCTCGCGCTTGTCCGCGCGGATGCCGGCACGACCCAGGGCGCAATCGAAGACGAGTTCGCCCGCGCGCAACACGCCGCGATGACGCGGCACGCCCGTAGCGCCTGCGGTGACGATGATGTCCATGTGCTGCTTATAGACCGCCGCTTGAGCCTGTGCGACGGCTTTTGCCTGCTTCGCAGGCCGGCATTTGCCCCCGCGCGGCTACTGCCGCGCGGCGCCCATCATGGCGCTCATCGGGCTCCTGGTCATTCCGCCGGCGCCGTAGCTCGCCATCGCCTTGGCGACCGTGGCATTGGCGAGACCGCTGCTGCCCTGCGTGCCGTTGGCTGCCTGCATCAGTCGTATCCAGCCGGCGGATGCGGCTTCGACGGTCTTGCCGTCGGCCTCGGCCTTGGCGGGGGAGCGCGCGGCGGCGATCATCTCTGGATTGGCGGCAAGAACCTGCGGCGAGGGAAGCCCGGTGAAGGCGGCGCCGCGCACGCCCGAAAGCGAAACGCTCGACTGCATCGGCCGCTCCTGCGACTCGTACTGCGACTGGTAAAGCCGGCCGCGCGCGCGCGCCTCGTCCATGACAGTCCGTCCCGATGCCGCCGGCGGAACGGCCGCCACGGGGATTGCAGCGGGCGCGACCTGGGCGCGGCGAAGCTGCGCGGGCGCGATGAAGGTGTTGTCCTCGGCGAAGCCGTCCAGCCACGGCGTCCCGTCGTCGGGCGCATCGCCGACATCTTCCGCCCGCGCCGCGACCTGCGCGCCGGAGTTCCGTGCTTCGCCGCTTTCGCGCGGCGCCGCGTTGTCGCCGCTCCGCGGCGCCGCGTTGTCGAGCATGGCGACATCGGTGCCGCCGATGCCGTCGCTGCCGTAGTCAGCCTCGCCCGAGCGCAGCGTGGCGACCAGATGCTGTGCCGTGTCCTTGCCGGTCGCCTCGGTGACGATGCCGTCGACCAGCGACGTGACGAAGCCGATGACGCCGCCGAACAGCGTGCCGCCGGCGATCTTCGCGGCGGTGCCGATCGCATCGCCGGTGATCTCGCGGTAGATCGCGCCGACCACCGGGATGTGCTGCAACGGATTGATGATGTCGAGCAGATCGGCGAAGGAAAAGCCGCCGTCCTTCGCGGGCGCCTCCGCCTGCGCGCCGCCGCCCGCGGCGGCGGGATTCGCCGCCGGCTTACCGGCAGGGGTCGGCGCCGCGTGAAGCGGCGATGGGTTGGACGCCGCGTGAAGCGGCGATGGGGCAAGGATCGGCATGGCGGTCCCGGTTGTTCGCTTAATTAAAAAGCAAGCCGGGTGCCAAAGTTAACGTGTTGAAAATCAATGGGTTGACGGCAGGACAGGGGGCGCCGCCCCGGCAGAATTTGCCGCGCGCCGGGCCGGACGGGCAATCGCCGCCCGGCTCAGATCATGTGGCCCGAGCGGGTTTTCTTGGTCGAGAGATAGAACTCGTTGTGGGCGTTGGCCGGAAAGACGTGGGCGACGCGCTCGGCCACGGTGATGCCGCAGCGCTCCAGCGCCTCGACCTTCTGCGGGTTGTTGGTCATCAGCCGGACCCGGCTGAAGCCGAGATCGCGCAGGATTTCGGCGGCAGGCAGATAGACGCGCTCGTCGGCATCGAAGCCGAGCTGCACGTTGGCGTCGAGCGTATCGAGCCCCGCATCCTGCAGGTTGTAGGCGCGCAGCTTGTTGACCAGCCCGATGCCGCGGCCTTCCTGCGCCAGAGAGCTCAGCGCGCCCGACCCCGCCCGGGCGATGTCCGCGAGCGCTCCGCGCAACTGGTCGCCGCAATCGCAGCGCAGGCTGCCGAGCAGGTCGCCGGTGAAGCATTCCGAATGCAGCCGTACGAGCAGCGGCTCGTCCGGTTTCGGTTCGCCGATGACGATGGCGAGGTGCTCGATGCCGCCGTCGGCCGGCCGATAGGCGACGATGCGCGCGTTCTCGGCGCCGGCGAGCGGCACGCGCGCCTGGGCGACGGCTCGCAGCGAGCGCGCGGCGCGGCCCTGGTAATCTTCGGTGTCGCTTGCCGCGACGACGAGGCAGTTGTTGCGTTCGGCGAACACCGCGGTGCTGGTGATCGACGACGGCAGCACCGCGACCACGGCGGCGGGCAGCCGGCGGGCGATCTTGGTCAGGTCGACGGCGGCGGCGAAGGCGCCGGCGACGTCTTCGTTCGCCGGCTCGACCGGGGTGGGCAGGCGGAAGGACACGCGCTCGCCCGGCTCGGCGATCTCGCGGATTTCCTGCGCGCTCACGCCATCGGGCAGGGGCAGCAGCACCGGGCCTTCGCCTTGCGGCGCGCCGATGCCGATGGCGAGAGCGCGCTGGCGCGTCAGCGCAAGGCGCGCTTCGGTTCCGGCCAGCCGGCCCATGCGCTCGAAGCTGTGCGGCGTGATCGCCTCCGCCGCCTGCACGAGAACGGCCGATCGCCCTGCGGTCAGGATGACGAATCCGCCGCGGCGCAATTCCGCGACGGCGCGGTCGACCGCGACCAGGGGATCCTTGCGGGTGTCGTTGTCCGACGCCAAGGGCCGAATGTCCTCTGTCCTGCCGCCTGCCGGGCGGCGCCTGAAAACCGGGTTCCATGTATCACGGGACCCGGCAAAAGACCATCCCGGGAGACCCTTGGGACGCTTTGCTTTTCCCGCCGCCGCCGATTGGCTAGACTGCTCACGACCGGGGCTTTTCCGCCCCCTTTTCCGCCCCCTTTTCAGGAGGCTGTCGGTGGCTGACAGACGCGTATTGCTGGTCGACGACGACGAGGCGCTGGCATCCTCGCTTGCCGAACAGCTGCGCCTGCACGAGGAATTCGACACCGAAATCGTCCATACCGGCAAGGACGCGCTCAAGGCGGCGCAAGGCGCCTATTTCGACGCCCTCATCCTCGATGTCGGCCTGCCCGACATGGACGGGCGCGAGCTTTGCCGCCTGTTGCGCCGCGCCGGGATCAAGGCACCGATCATCATGCTGACCGGCGCCGATTCGGAAGCCGACACCATCCTCGGCCTCGATTCCGGGGCGAACGACTACGTCGCCAAGCCGTTCAAGCTGGGCGTCCTGCTCGCCCGCCTGCGCGCCCAGTTGCGCCAGCACGAGCTGTCGGAAGAGGCTCAGTTCACCATCGGGCCCTATACCTTCCAGCCGGCGCAGAAGGTTCTGGTCGATGAAAACCAGAAGAAGATCCGTCTCACGGAAAAGGAAACGGCGATCCTCAAGTACCTCTATCGCACCGGCGATCGCATGGTCAGCCGCGAAACGCTCCTGGGTGAAGTCTGGGGCTACAACGCCGGCGTCACCACGCACACGCTTGAAACCCACATCTATCGCCTGCGCCAGAAGATCGAGAAGGATCCGTCGAGCGCTGAAATTCTCGTGACCGAAACCGGCGGTTAGCGGCTGATGCCCTGAGGGCGCTCCGTTGCCCGGTCAGGCCGAAACCGTCAGCGACAGGGTGACGATGATGCCGAGCGCGATGGGCGTGGCGATCAGCGCGAAGACGACCAGCGCGCTCGCGCCGAAGAAATAGACGGCGATCATCAGCGCCAGCAGAAGATTGATG
>CAXRES010000198.1:0-16225 GCA_964229575.1 Alphaproteobacteria bacterium | reverse complement strand
CATGGAAGCGCTTGTTGAACTGGGCGAGCTGGCCACCCGAGTCGATCAGGCGATGAACGCCGGTCCAGGCCGGGTGCGACTTCGAATCGATGTCGAGCTTGACGGTGTCGCCGGCCTTGCCCCAGGTCGAACGCGTCTTGTAGGTGGTGCCGTCGGTCATCACCACGGTGATTTCGTGATAGTCGGGATGCGTGTCCTGCTTCATGGCCGCGGTCCTGAAATTCGTTGGCGGGCCCGGGAACCGGGCCGGCGGAAGCGCGTTCTATATCCAATGCCGTCCGCGATTGCAAGGGCCGCCGGGCCGCGTTCCCGAAAGCCCCGGGCGGGAGGCCGGAAACCCGCGGGTGCTCTAGCCTTCCAGCAGGATGCGGGTGGTCTCGTCGGGCATGCTCAGCATCGGGTAATGGCCGGTGTCGAGCTCGATCCAGCGGGCCTTGAGCCCGTCGGCCGCCCGCCTCTGGTGGGCCTCGCCGGGCTTGCCGGCCTGCCGGCAGAACACCACGGTGGCCCGCCAGGGCAGCGACCAGAACTTGTCCAGCACCACCGGCCGTTCGGACACGCCCCTGGGATGCAGGGTCGAACGGTCGGCCGCCCAGGCGGCAAGCTCGGGGTCCATGTCCTTGAGAAACCGTTCGAGCCGCTGTTCGCGCGTGGGGCCCGCGGCGAATTCGGTGTTCACGAAGTTTCTGCTTTCGACGATGTCGCGGATGCTTTCGCCGTGCCGGAGCGCCAGCGCATCGACGAAAAAGATTTTCGACACGCGCTCGCGCGCAAGCTCGGCCGTCTTGGCCATCACCATGCCGCCCGACGAGGCGCCGACCAGCACCACATCGCGCAAGTCCTCCGACCACAGGAAGCGGGACAGTTCTTCCGCCTGGGTTTCGGTGGTGATGGAGCCGTCGGCCTCCGGCGCGCGCTCGCCGCAGCCCTGAAGACTCGGCGCGAAGACGAGGTGGCCGGCCGCGCGCAGGCGGGCGGCCACGGGCTTCCAGATCCAGCCGCCCTGGTAAGAACCGTGGATGAGCAGGAAGGTCGCCATGGCCGTCGCCTTTCGTCTCTCGGCGTTTCGTCTCTCGGCGTTCAGCCGCCGTAGAACACCGTGTCGCCGAGATCGCGCATGTGCAGCACGGCGTCGTCGGCGCGTCCCGCGATGGCCTTCGGCACCTCGGCATTGGTGACTTCCGCGACGACGATGTGGTGATCGCCCTTCTCGACGATCTCGACCACCTTGCATTCGACGCTGGCGATGGCGTTCGTCAATACCGGCGCGCCGTTGGCGCCGGTGCGGAAGGGCTCGCCCGAAATCGTGTCGCCTTCGACCTTGACCGGCTTGAAGAAGGCGAAGGCCGCGCCCTGCTGACCCTTGCCGAGCATGTTGAGAGCGAAGGTTCCCGCCTCCTTGAGCGCGCCATAGGCGCCCGAGCCGACCTTGACGCCGAGCGCGAGAAGCGGCGGCTCGAACGAGGTCTGCGTCACCCAGTTGACCGTTGCTGCGGCGATGCCCTCCTTGCCTTTGGCGGTGAGCACGTAGATCCCGTAGGGGATCATGCGGAGGGCGGTTTTCCTGGCGGCGGCATCCATGCTGGATCTCCCTTTGCAATTTTCGTTGCCGTGACGGCGCGGCAGAAGTCTTAGGCGCAAACCGGCGCCCGCGAAACCGGAAAAATTCAAACGCCCGTCGACGCGGGCGGCCGGAAGATCGCCCACAGCGCGCAACTGACGACGAACAGCGTCCCGCCCACCCAGTAGAAGCTCGCCTCCAGCCCGACCAGCGCCACCACGCCGCCCATGACCGGCGGCAGCACCGTCTGCATCAGCCGGTTGAGGGAGATGCGCAGGCCCACCACCGCGCCCTGGGACTGGTGCGGCACCATCTTCGACGGGATGACGATCATCAGCGGCTGGCTCACGCCCTGATTGAAGCCGCGCACGATGGTGATGACCAAAAGGGGAATGAAGGCGGCGAACAGCGGCGTCACGGCGATGGCTGCGATCGCCGCGACCACGGTGAGGTTGAGCATCCACACGTCGCCCGTGCGGTTGGCGAGCGGCGTCGCCGCCGCCGTGCCGACCAGCCCCGACAGGTTGAGCGCGGAAAAGATCAGGCCGATGAGCGTGCCGGTCAGGCCGATGTCGCGCATCCAGGCGATGAAGAAGGAACCCTGGATGGCGCCGACGGCGATGTTGAGCACCGAACCGGCCACCGCGACGGACACCAGCGGAATGGCGAGCAGGCGGAAGGTGCGCGTGTGGTCCTCGATCCTGGGCAGGAGATCGCCCATGCGGAAACGCCTGGGCGCGTCGCCGGTTTCGCCGATGCGTGCGGGCAGGAGAGCCACCGCCGTCCAGAAGCCGATGGCCGCGGCGAAGGTCACGGCGAAGCCGCCCCAGGGCCCGAAGATGTCCCAGGTGGCCCCGGCGACGATGGGAAAGACGAAATGGCCGAACTTGTTGCCGAAGGAGACGCGCCAGGTCAGCGACGGATCGCCGCGCATCAGTTGCCCCGTGATCGTCTGCGCGCCGACCCAGTTCATCGTCGCTGTCAGCCCGATGATCAGGTTGAGAATGCCCGCCACCCAGATCCACGGCAGGGCCGGGAACAGGAACGGCACGGCCGCCCCGATCACGGCGAAAAACATCATCACCCGGCGCGCGCCCAGCCTGTCCATCAGCACGCCGCCGTGGATGGAGAACAGGAACGGCAGCAGAGACTTGGCGCCGATGACGAGGCCGAATTCGAACGGCGTGGGGTCGAGGTGCAGGACCCACAGCGGCACGACGACGTTGCTCGCCCCGTCGGCGAACAGCCCCGTGCCGTAGATGCCGAGGCGCGTGCGTAGCGGAATGGTGGTGATCGTCGTTGCCGTCATGTCTTTCGGGCAGGCGCAGGATTTCCGGCGGACGCCGGGGCGAAGGCGAGGACTATAGCCAATGCGTCCGTCCCTGTCCGCCCCGGGGAACGCGCGGCGGATTCCGGGGTGTCGCGGCCGGGGGGCTTCGGATAAAGTAGCCGCCTTTCCGATCCCGCCGTTCCGAGGCCCTTCGAGCCATGTCATCCCCCAGCGATCCGGCGACATCCGCAGCGGCCGGCCCCGGCAAACCGGCCGGGCGTCCGCGCGGCTCGCTCGCCGAACTTGGCCGCCTGTGGGCCCATGTCGCGCCCTACCGGCTGGCCGTCGCCGGGGCCGTGACCGCGCTGGTGATCGCCGCGGCGACCGTGCTGGTCATGGGCCTGGGTCTCAGGACCCTGATCGACCAGGGGTTTTCCTCGGGCAATGCCGGGCTGCTCGACCGCGCGCTCTTCGCCCTGCTCGGCATCATCGTCGTGCTGGCTGCCGCCACCTACGGCCGCTATTCGCTGGTGAGCTGGCTCGGCGAGCGGGTGGTGGCCGATATCCGCGCCAGGGTCTTCGACCATGTGCTGCGCCTCGATCCGGCGTTTTTCGAAACGACGCGCACCGGCGAAGTGCTGTCGCGCATCACCACCGACACCACGCTGTTGCAGGTGGTGATCGGTTCCTCGGCCTCCGTCGCCATGCGCAACCTGCTGCTGCTTGCGGGCGGGCTCGTCATGCTGATCGTCACCAGCCCGAAGCTGAGCCTGATGGTGGTGCTGTTCGTGCCCCTGGTCGTCGCCCCCATCATCCTGATCGGCCGGCGCGTGCGCGCGCTGTCGCGCAGCAGTCAGGACCGCGTCGCCGACGTCGGCGCCCAGGTCGAGGAAAGCCTGAACGCGGCGCGCACCATCCAGGCCTTCTGTCACGAAGGACTGGAAAGCTCGCGCTTCTCTGCGCGCGTGGAAGACGCCTTCGCCGCCGCTGTGCGCCGCATCCGGGCGCGCGCCGTGCTGACGGCCATCGTCATCATGCTGGTGTTCGGCGGGGTGGGCACGATCCTGTGGGTGGGCGGCCACGACGTGCTGGCGGGGCGCATCAGCGCCGGGGAATTGTCGGCCTTCGTCTTTTATGCCGTCGTCGTCGCCGGCGCGACCGGGGCGGTATCGGAAGTCGTCGGCGATCTGCAGCGCGCGGCGGGCGCCACCGAAAGGCTGGCTGAACTTCTCGCCACCCGGCCGCAGATCACCGCGCCCGCGCAAGCCGTGGCGTTGCCCGAACCCGCGCGGGGCGCGGTCGCTTTTGACGACGTCACCTTCCATTATCCGGCGCGGCCCGACCGTCCGGCGCTTGCCGGCTTCACGCTGTCGGTGAAGCCGGGCGAAAGGCTCGCCCTCGTCGGTCCGTCGGGCGCGGGCAAGACGACGGTATTCCAGCTTCTGCTGCGCTTCTACGATCCTTCTTCGGGGCGCATCACCTTCGACGGGGTGGACCTGCGCGCCGCCGATCCCGGCGCGGTGCGTTCGCGCATCGGCCTCGTCGCGCAGGACCCGGTGATCTTTTCGGCTTCGGCCGCCGAAAACATCCGCTATGGCCGCCCCGATGCGACGGATGCCGAAGTGCGCGCCGCCGCCGAGGCCGCCGCGGCGCTGTCCTTCATCAAGGAGCTGCCGCAGGGCTTCGACACATATCTCGGCGAAAAAGGCGTGCGGCTGTCGGGCGGCCAGCGCCAGCGCATCGCCATCGCGCGCGCCATCCTGCGCGACCCGGTGCTGCTTCGTCTGGACGAAGCGACCAGCGCGCTCGACGCCGAAAGCGAGCGCCTGGTGCAGGAGGCGCTCGGGCGTTTGCTCAAGGGCCGCACCTCGATCGTGATCGCGCACCGGCTGGCGACGGTTCTGGAAGCAGACCGCATCGTGGTGATGGACGAAGGACGGATCGTCGCCTCGGGCAAGCACGCCGAACTGATGGCGGCGGGCGGGCTCTACGCCCGGCTCGCGGAGTTGCAGTTCGACGTCTCGCGCGCCGCGCGCGGCATCTCCTGACGCTTCAGCGTTCGGTCAGCTTGAACTCGATGCGCCGGTTGCGCGTGTAGGCCGCCTCGTCGGCGCCGGGGTCGATCGGCTGGTAGGGGCCGAAGCCGGTCGGCGCCAGGCGCTGGGGCGGCAGCCCTTCGGCTACCATCTGGCGCACCACGGCGAGCGCGCGCGCCGTCGACAGTTCCCAGTTCGACGGAAATTCGCGCGTCTTGATCGGGCGCACGTCGGTATGCCCGTCGACGCGCAGCACCCAGTCGATATTGGGCGGAATCTTCTTCGACAGATCCAGCAGCGTCGCGGCCAGCCTGCGGATCTGCGCCTTGCCTGCGTCGTTGAGCGTGGCGCTGGCGGACGGGAACAGCACTTCCGACTGGAAGACGAAGCGGTCGCCGACGATGCGGACGTCGGAGCGGTTGCCCAGCACTTCGCGCAGGCGGCCGAAGAATTCCGAGCGGTAGCGCGCCAGTTCCTCGACCTTGCTGGCGAGCGCGGCATTGAGCCGCTGGCCCAGGTTGACGATCTCGGCCTTCTGTTCCTTGCTGAGCGCCTCGGAGGCTTCCAGCGCCGCATTGAGGCGGGCGAGCTCGTTGCGCAAGCTGGCGATCGCCTGGCTCAGCCGGTCGACTTCCGATTTGCGCGCGGCCGATACGCGCTGTTCTTCGGTGAGCGCCGCCCGGCTTTCGGCGAGATTGCGGCCGGCCTCGGCCAGTTTCGCCTCGCGCGCGGCGAGTTCGCTCTCGATGGCGCCCGCGCGCTTGCGCAGGACGTTGAGTGCCTTGCGCGAGGATTCGAGATCGGCGGTGAGCGAGGACACCTCGCCGGAGAGCCGGTCGCGCGCCGCGGTCGAGGATTGAAGCTGGGAGGAAAGCTGCGCGACGGAAGCGCGCAACTCGGCGCCCGCCTGGCGTTCGAGCGCCAGCATGTCGGCCAGCTCCGCGACCTGGGTTTCCAGCCGCTTGAGCGCCTGGTCGCGCCCGGCGAGAAGGTCCGACAGGAAGAACTGCGCCAGCACGAAGACGGTGAGCAGGAAGATGATCACCATCAGCAGCGACGACAGCGCGTCGACGAAGCCCGGCCAGATGTCGACGGCGGCGGTGGAGGCCCTGCGTCTGCCGTAGGCCATGACGGACTAGGCGCCCTTGCCGGCGCTGGCGGCGGCGATGGTGCGGGAGAGAATCTTGATTTCCGCGCGGATGTCCTCGACCGACTGGGCGCGCCCGCTCGATACCTCTTCGATCAGGCGGGCGAGATAGACCTCGATGTTGCGGATGTGTGCGCGCGTCGCGTCGTCGAACGCGTCGGCGCCGCCGCGCATCGGCATGTCGGCGAGCCGCCCGAGCACGTTCTTGAGTTCGATCTGGCCTTCGGCCAGTCGGGCGAGCAGCGCCTGTTCGGCGCGCATCTGGTCGGTCAGCGTGGCGAGCCGTTCGTTGAGCTGCATCTGCGCGGTGTTCGCCGACATGCGGCTTTCCTCGCCGCGCGCGATGGTGCGCTGGAGGTTTTCCAGACCTTCCGCCGTCTGTTCGAGCAGCGCTTCGAGGTAATCGGGCACCGTGCCTTCGCCGCCGGTGACGGGCGAGGGGCCGGATAGGCGCGTCAGGCCCGACAGCCATTCCTCCAGATCGTTGTAGAAGCGGTTCTGCGCCTGGCCCGACTGAAGGTCGAGGAAGCCGAGCACCAGCGAACCGGCGAGCCCGAACAGCGACGTTGAAAACGCCGTGCCCATGCCCGACAGCGGCGCGGCCAGGCCGCTTTTCAGGCTGGCGAAAATCTCGTTGACGTTGCCGGTGCCCATGCTGAGGCCGCCGATGACGTCGGAAACCGAATTGATGGTGACGAGCAGGCCCCAGAAGGTGCCAAGCAGGCCGAGGAAGATCAGCAGGCCGATCAGGTAGCGCGACAGCGCGCGCGATTCGTCGAGCCGAGAGGAAATCGAATCGAGCAACGAGCGCATCGAGATCGCCGACAGGCGCATCTGACCTTCGCGCCCGGCCAGCATCGTCGCCATCGGCGCGAGCAGGCGCGGCTGCGGCAGGCCTTCGGCCGGGGCGGCGCCCGGCCGCTCGCGGCGCTCGGTCTCGCCGCTCCGGCGGAAGGCGGCGATCCAGGCCGCCTCGTGGCGCAGCGCGAAGACCTGGCGGAGCGCATGGAGAATGCCGAGCGCGAGCACGCCGAGGATCAGGCCGTTGAGCGCCGGATTGGCCTGGAAGGCGCGCGTGATGGGGCCGATCAGCGCGGCGCTGACGGCGGCGGCGAGGCCAAGGAAGAGGGTCATGCGGAACAGGTAAGGGCCGAAACTGAACATAAGCTCATGGCCTTTCTATGAAACGCCGCTCCATGAAACGCTGCGATGCCGCGCGCGGCAGAACTTCACGACGGATCCGCCGGTTTGCCCGCGTGACCCGCGCCCGTCTGCGCGCCGCTCAGCGCGAAACGAGCGATACGTCGACGCGGTCGGGCGAACCTTCCGGCACGTTGTTGCCGAGCGCGCGAACGTCGATGCGCGTCGCCTGGATGCCCTGGTTGACCAGGAAGGAGCGCACCGCCAGCGCGCGTGACAGCGACAGGCGGCGCGCCTGGGATTCGCTTCCCTTGTCGCCGGCGGCATAGGCGCGCAGTTGTACGCGGAGCGCCGGGTTGGCGTTGAGTTCCGCGACCGTGGCCTTGAGCGCGCCTTCGGCGTCGGCGGGCAGGTTGGCCGTGCCGGGACCGAAAGCGATCGCGCGCACGGCCGAGGCCGCGCCGGGCGGCAATTCGGGCGCCTTGGGCAGGGCTGCGGTCTGTTGCGGCGCCTGGACGACGGGTGGCGGCGGCGGCGGTGGCGGCGCTCCTGCGGCATCGACGGGACGGCGCGGGGCCGGCGTCACGGGTGGCACGTCGGGACTGCTCGCCACGGGGGCCGCGGGCGGCGGCGGCGGGGCCGGCGGCGGAACGGCGGTACGATCCATTTCAGGCGCCGGCGGCGGCGCCCGGTCGGCGGCGCCCGACGGCGCCGTGGGCGCTTCGGTCACGGACCCGGGCGCTTCGGTCACGGGCCTGGGCGCGCCGGTTGCTTCCTTGGGCGGCCCGGCCGGTGTTTCCGGCGCAGGAGCGCCGGCGGCAACCTGGGGCGCGGCTTTCTTCTTGGCCGGCGCCTTGCGCTTGGCCACCTTCTTGCGCGGCTGCTTGAGCAGCGGCCGGCTGCCCGGCGGTTGCAGCTGCACGCCGTTCTCCGGCGCGCCGGGAAAGCGCAGGTCTTCGCCCTGGTAGGCGCCGCGCTCGAGATCGTCGAGAACCGAGAGGTCGACGCGCACATTGCTGCCGACGCCGCCGAGGACGACGGTGTCGTCCTGCGCGCGCGCGGTACTCGCGGCGGCAAACAGCATGGCGGCGAATATCGCGCCGAGGGCAAAGGTGTTGCGGGGACTGATCATCGCGCCGGGATCTCCTGCCGGTCGTCAGCGGTTCGGGCGGGATAAGCCTTTGGCCGGGCGACCTTATCGGTCTGTCGGGGGCAACAATAAACCAACGTCGGGTGGCCTAACAACCGCCTTGGCGAGGCCCTTGAGGGTGAAATCAGCGGGCTTTGGCGAGAATGCCGCGCACTTCGGCGTGGATTTGCCCGTTACTGGCGAGGATCGAGCCGCCGTAGAGCATGTCGTTGCCGCCGTCGATCTCGCTGACGAAGCCTCCCGCCTCGCGCACCAGCAGGATGCCGGCGGCGACATCCCAGGGCTTGAGCGCCACTTCCCAGAAGGCATCGAAGCGCCCGGCGGCGGTCCAGGCGAGGTCGAGCGCCGCGACGCCGAAGCGCCGGATTCCCGCCACCTTGTCCATGAGCGCGCGCATCTGGGCCTGGAAGACTTCCGGGTCGGCGCGGTCCTGGGTCGGCAGGCCCGAGGCGATCAGGGACGTGGCGAGATCGCGGCGGCCCGACACGCGCAGGCGCCGGTCGTTGAGGTAGGCGCCCTGGCCCTTTTCCGCCCAGTAGGAATGGTCGTGCACCGGGTCGTAGACGACGCCTGCGAGAATCTCGCTGCTCAGCTTGCCGCCGATGACCGAGCGCCCCTCGACACCGATCGAGATGCAGAAGTGCGGCACGCCGTGCAGGAAGTTGGTGGTGCCGTCGAGCGGATCGACGATGAAGCGGTAGCCGTCCTCGCGGCCCTTGATCTCGCCCGATTCCTCCATCAGGAAGCCGAAGTCGGGCCGCGCCTTGGACAGTTCCTCGCGGATGATGTCCTCGGCCTTGTGGTCGGCGTTGGAGACGAAATCGGCCGGCCCCTTGGTGCGGACCTGGAGCTGCTCGACCTCGCCGAAATCGCGGTTGAGGTTCCGCCCGGCCTTGCGCGCGGCGCGCTCGATGACGTTGATGAGGGGGGATTTGACGGCCATTGCCTCGGCCGTCAGTCCTTGGCGCGTTCGACGTAGGACCCGTCTGCGGTGTTGACGACGATGCGCGTGCCCGACGCGATGTGCGGCGGCACCATGACGCGCGAGCCGTTGTCCAGCACCGCGGGCTTGTAGCTCGACGACGCGGTCTGGCCCTTCACCACCGGATCGGCCTCGACCACCGTCATGACCACGGTCTGGGGCAGGGTCAGCGACACCGGCTGGCCCTCGATCAGCTCGACCACCACGGCCATGCCGTCTTGCAGGAACTGCGCCTGGTCGCCGGCGGCGTCCTTCGGCATGGCGATCTGCTCGAAGGTCTCGCTGTTCATGAACATCAGGTTGTCGCCCTCGGCGTAGAGGAAGCTGCACTCGATCTCGTCGACCTGCGCCTTTTCCACCGTGTCCTGGGTGCGCCAGCGTTCGTTGGTCTTGTTGCCGGCCTTGACGTCGCGCATCTCGACCTGGATGAAGGCGCCGCCCTTGCCGGGCTGGATGAGCTGGATCTTGAGCACCGACCACAGGCGGCTGTTGTGCTCGATGACCATGCCGGGGCGGATGGTATTGGCGTTTATCTTCTTGGGCGGCTTCTTCTTGCAGGGGGTGGGAAAAGCGGCCGGAACCTAGCAGCTTGGCCCTATACAGGCAAGCCGGGCGGGCGGGGCCGGAAGGGGCCGGGCCCGCGCCGGTCAATCCTTTGGCGGGTCAAGGTGTTCGTTGCCCGCGGGGTACTCATGTTCGTGACCATGCGGGTCGGTCACGATCCAATCGCCGGGGCCGTTGCCGGGCTTCAGGTAATCGGGCCCGACCGGCACCTTGCCGTGGCCGCCCGGGATGTCGAGGACGTAAGCCGGCTGGGCGATGCCCGAAAGGCGGGCGCGCAGGCTCCGCATGATCGCGCGCCCGCGCGCCAGCGGCAGGCGGAAATGCCCGGTGCCGCGCGCGAGGTCGGGATGGTGCAGGTAATAGGGCTTGATGCGCGCCGCCGTCAGCGCGCGCAGGAGCCGCTCCATCGTCGCCGGATCGTCGTTGACCCCTTTCAGCAGCACCGACTGCGCCAGCATCGGGAGTCCGGCGTCCACCAGCCGCGCGCAGGCCGCCTTCGCGGCCGCCGAAAGCTCGGCTTCGTGGTTGCAGTGCAGCACCACATAGACCGCTTTTGCGCACTTGAGCGCCCCCAGCAGCGCGTTCGAGACGCGCGAGGGGTCCGCCACGGGGATGCGGGTGTGGATTCGGATGACTCCAACATGCGGCACGGCGGCGATACGCGCGACGATGGCTTTGAGGCGGCGCGGGGACAACAAGAGAGGATCGCCCCCCGACAGGATCACCTCCCATATCTCCCGATGCGCTTCGATATAGGCGAGCGCCGCGTCCATCTCGCGCGCGCTCAACGCCTCGCCCCCCGGTCCCACCTGTTCGCGGCGGAAGCAGAAGCGGCAGTAGACGGCGCAGGCGTGCAGCGGCTTCAGCAATACGCGGTCGGCATAGCGATGGACGATGCCTTTCACGGGGCTGTGCGTCTCGTCGCCGATGGGGTCGGCCAGTTCTTCGCGCGCGATGACGAGCTCTTCGGCCCTAGGTACGAACTGGCGCGCGAGCGCGCCGCTTTCGTCTTCGCCGATGGCCGCCGCCAGCGCCGGCGTCACGGCGACGGCATAACGTGCGCCGACGGCGCGCGCGGCGGCGTCCTCGCCCGTGCCAATCAGGCCGGCGGCGGCGAGCTCGTCGGCGGATCGCAGCGTCCTCGTGGGGGATGCAGGGGCGGGGGCCGGCGCATCCGAAGGCGATCTTGCGGCGGGGTCGGGGTTCGGCATGGCGGGCCTCGAAATTTCCTTCATGGACGCGCCCGCGCGTCGGCTTTGACGGGCGCAGGTCTGCGTCGGCATAGTGGTGCCCATGAATAGAGCAAATCGAGCCTTTCGGGCAGGGGACTTCCGTGCCGCCTGAGCCGCCGTTCTGGGACCCAGCCGCCCATGCGCGGCGCCGGCCTTATCTTGCCGCGCGCGCCCGCGTGCTCGGCGCCCTGCGCGCCCTGTTCGATGCCCAGGGCTTCAACGAGGTGGAGACGCCCGCGTTGCAGGTCTCGCCGGGCCTTGAGGTTCACCTGCGCGCCTTCGCCACCGAACTGAACGAGCCGTTCGGCCAGGGAACGCGGCGGATGTATCTGCATACCTCGCCCGAATTCGCCATGAAGAAGCTGCTGGCCGCGGGCGAGGAAAAAATCTTCCAGTTCGCCCGCGTCTTCCGCGACGGCGAGCGCGGCCCGACGCACCATCCCGAATTCGCCATGCTCGAATGGTACCGCGCGGGGGCATCCCTCGCCGATCTCGCCTCCGACTGCGCGGCGATCCTCGCCGCCGCGCAATCGGCGGCGGGCGGCGGGCCGCTCCGTTGGCGGGGGGCGACCTGCGACGGGAACGCGGAGATCGAAGTGCTGAGCGTGGCGCAGGCGTTCGGGAAATTCTGTGGCATCGACATCCTCGCCACCGCGCCCGACCCGGCCGCCCCGGATGCGACCCTGTTGCGCGAAGCGGCGAAGCGCGCGGGCCACGCCCTGCCCGCGAGCGGCGACTGGGAAGACCTGTTCTTCCACCTGTTCCTCAGCGCTATCGAGCCCAGGCTCGGCATCGGCCGGGCGACGCTGCTCACCGAATATCCAGCGAGTATGGCGGCATTGGCCCGCGTTTCGCCCGCCGATCCGCGCGTCAGTTTGCGCGCCGAGCTTTACGTCTGCGGGCTCGAACTCGCCAACGGCTTCGACGAACTGACCGATGCCGCGGCCCAGCGCGCCCGCTTCGAGGCCGACATGAAGAAGAAACAGGCGCTTTATGGCGCGCGCTATCCCGTCGACGACGATTTCCTCGCCGCCCTCGCCCATATGCCCGCCGCCGCCGGCATGGCGCTCGGCCTCGATCGCCTCGTGATGCTGGCGACGGGGGCGGAGGACATCACCGACGTCCTGTGGGTGCCGGTCGCCTAGGCTCGGTTTCGATGGATCGCCCGGACAATCCCCCGGACAATCCCCCGGACAATCCCCCGGATAAACCGGGGGAGGGCGATGACGAAGCAGAAAGAGTCCGTCATGCCCCTCCCCCGGTTTATCCGGGGGATTGTACGGGGCATCCAGGAGCGGGAAGGCCCGATTCCCCCGCGATTCCGGGCCGTTAATAGGGAGGCGACAGGGCGGGGGGTTTTCCTCTACCATCCCCGCTAACAACGAACATAAGCATCGGGGAGACTGCGCTTGGCTTTCGATCTGATCATTCGGGGCGGCACGGTGGTGGACGGCTCCGGCCTGCCGGGCTATCGCGCCGACGTCGGCGTGGCGGGCGGCATGATTGCCGGGATCGGCGATCTTTCGGGGCAGGCGGCGGCCGAGACGATGGACGCCGAAGGCCACGTCGTGGCGCCCGGCTTCATCGACGGCCACGCCCATTACGACGCGCAGGTGTTCTGGGACGGGCTCGGCACCAACGACTGCTGGCACGGCGTCACCACGGCGGTGATGGGCAATTGCGGCTTCACGCTGGCCCCTTGCGCTGCGGCCGACAAGAAATTCGTCTTCACCGGCCTGGAAATGGCCGAGGAAATCCCGGTCGAGGCGATGGACGCAGGCATCCCCTGGGGCTGGACGACGTTCGCCGAATACATGGCGGTGATGGACCGCCTGCCGAAGGGCATCAACTACGCCACCTATGTCGGCCATTCGGCGGTGCGCACCCATGTCATGGGCGAACGCGCCTTCACCGACAAGGCTTCCGCCGACGAACTCGCGGCGCTGGTGCGCGAGGTCGAGGCCGGCATGCGCGCCGGCGCCGTCGGCTTTTCCACCACGTTGTCGAACAACCACCGCACCGCCGACGGCGGCCCGGTGGCGAGCCGGCTGGCCGAATGGTCGGAGGTCGAGGCGCTGGTCGGCACATTGGGGCGCATGGGCGGCGGCGTGTTCGAAATCTCGCGCGGCATCAACCGCAGGGACGCCGGGGTCCGCGCCGATGAAATCGCGCGCATGAAGAAGCTCGCGGTCGAAACCGGCGTGCCCGCCACCTTCGGCGGCGCCTGGTCGATGCGCGATTCCACCGACATCTGGCGCGAGCAGTTCGCCATGGTGGACGCGGTGACGGCCGAAGGCGGCCGCATGCTGGTGCAGGCCACCGCCGCATGGAACGGCTCGCTCCGTTCGTTCGAGACCTTCATGCCGTGGGACACCGATCCCGTGTGGCGCGACTTCCGCAAGCTGCCGCTCGCCATGCAGGAAGCGGGCCTGCAAGACCCGGCGATGCGCACAGCCCTGGTCGCGGCGGCGAAGCAGCACCGCCGGCCGACCGACCAGGCGCTCAACAACGTGCTGCTGCGCGATCTCGACTGGAACTGGTACTTCCCGCTGACCCGCACGCTGCCGCCCTACCGCTCGGTCGCCGAAATCGCGCGCGAACGGGGCCAGGACCCGATCGACACGGTGATCGATCTGGCGCTGGAGAAGCACCTGAAGCTGTTCTGCATCGCGCCGACCAACTGCGAGGACCAGGACTACGTCCTCGCCATGCTGCGCCATCCCTCGACGGCGGTGACCTTCGGCGATTCGGGCGCGCACATGGCGACCATCGTCAACCCGGTGCAGGCCGACCTGCTCGGCAACTGGGTGCGCCAGAAGCAGGCGATCACCATCGAGGCCGCCGTGCGCAAGTGTACCTTCGACATCGCCGCCTTCTGGGGGCTGCGGGGCCGCGGCCTGGTGCGCGAAGGCTGGCACGCCGATCTCGTCGTCTTCGATCCCGACACGATCGCGCCCGATCTGCCCTACATGGCGGCGGACCTGCCGACGGGGGCGCAACGCATCATCCAGAAGGCGGTCGGCATCAAGGCGACCGTGGTGGGCGGCGCCGTGCTGACACGCGGGCAAAACCACACCGGCGCCATGCCCGGGCGCATGCTGAAGGGGCCGCTCGCCGCCTGAAAATTCCCGTACACGCGTTTCATCCAGAACATGCCAATAGGGAGGCATACGTGCGGAAGATCATCACGGTTGCGGCGGGCGCCTGCCTTGCCGCGTTCGGCCTTGCCGCCAGGGCGCAGGCCGAGGTTTCGTTCAAGGGCAAGACCATCTCGGTCTATATCACCTCGGGCTCGGGCGGCTCGGTCGATCTGATGGCGCGCCTCGGCATCCGCCACGTCGCCCGCCACATCCCCGGCAACCCGACGGTGCTGGCCAAGAACAAGCCGGGCGCGGGCGGCATCCTCGGCGCCAACTACGTCTATTCGGTCGCGGTCAAGGACGGCACCGAGCTCGGCACCGCGCTCAACACCGTGCCGTTCGAACCGCTGTTCTTCGGCGGGACGTCGAAGGCGACCTACGACCCGCGCAAGTTCGAATGGCTGGGCAGCCCGGCCAAGTTCATCGCCGTGGCCATCGCCTGGCACACCAGCAAGATCAAGAAGTGGCAGGACCTGCTGGAGACGGAAATGGTGGTGGGGTCTTCCGGCATGGGTTCGTCGTCGACCATCGACGCCTTCGTCATGCGCAATCTGCTCGGCTTCAAGTACAAGGTGATCCTCGGCTATCCGTCCGGCTCCGACATCGACCTCGCCATGATCCGCGGCGAGACCGACGGGCGGGCGACGACGGCCTGGGCCGGCGTCACCTCGCGCTATCCCGGCTGGATCACCGACAAGCAGATCAACATCCTCTACCAGACGGGGCTCACCAAGCACCCGACGGTGCCCAAGGACGTGCCGCTCATCCTCGACGTGGTGAAGGCCGATCCCAAGGTCATGGCGGCGCTCAAGATCAAGATGGCGTCCTATGAAATCGGCTACCCGGTGTTCGCGCCGCCGGGCACGCCGAAGGACGTGGTCGCCGCACTCGCCAAGGCGCACATGGACACCTACAGGGACAAGGACTATCTGGCCGAGGCCGCGAAGTCGCGCGTCGAGGTCGATCCGCTGTCGGGCGAACAGGTGGCGGCGATCCTCAACGACGCCTTCGCCGCGCCGCCCGACGTGATCAAGCTGCTGCAGGACGCGGCGGCGGCGCCCAAGGGCTCGACCGGCCGGGCCAAGGGCGCCGACCAGAAGAAAAAGAAGAAGGCCGAGGAATAGGCCGCCGCTTAGTGTGGGCCCGGCGCGCCGGACTGTTGCGGCGCCGGCGGAGGGGCCGGGAGCGGTGCCTGCAAGTGGCCGCGTAATCCGTCAGCGAAAACGAAAGCGCCGGGAGTGAAAGCTCCCGGCGATTTTTTTTATTCTGCTATGGTACGAGAATGAATAGAGACGAACTTCTTTCGAAATCAATTGAACTAATTCAATGGGTGGACTCTCAGCTCGATGGTCAGGACGTACCTGCTACCATGAGAGGGCGCCTAGCTGCGGGGGCGTTGTACACCGCGCAACAGCACCATCGTGCAATTATTTTATTGGCATGCAAAAAGATACTCGCTAGCGCGTTTGCATTAATGCGCCCCATGAATGAAGCCTACGTTAGGGGAATTTGGTTGAGCCAACGTGCGTCAGATACCGCCTTGGAGAAATTTGTAAAAACGTCGAAAATTCCAAAGCACCAAGAGTTAATTGATCAGATTGAAAAATTAGAGAGCTTTCAAGGGGGAGAATTATCGGAGCTGAAAAGGAGTAATTGGAAATTCATGAATGATTTTACGCACACGGGGGCGCAACAAATAATCCGACACAATACCGAGGAAAGTGTCGAACAATGTTTCGAAGACGCAGAAATTTTTGCTTTGATCAATCATTCAAACGCGATTGGAGTTCTTACGGGTATCGAGATTATGAGGCTTTTAAAATTATAAGACGCGCGACGTGAAGAATTGTTGATCGCATTTTTTAATAAGGTTAAAGAAATCTCAACCTAACTGACAACGATGTTTTATGTTCGAGACCGTTCCGCCCCCTCGTTCATCTCCTTGACGCTCTCGGCGGGGCCATCGGGAAGGTTCAAAACCGCACCCATGACGGCGAGGAGTT
>CAXRES010000197.1:0-21998 GCA_964229575.1 Alphaproteobacteria bacterium | reverse complement strand
TGCGCGAATGCCTCGTTCAGGCCCAAGGAACTCAAGACCGGCGACGGCAAGCCTACCGGCCGATTCCTGCCGCCCAACCTGACCCGCGCCGATCTTTCGGGCGCCGATCTGACCGGCGTCGACCTGACGGAGGCGACCCTCGAGCGCACCAATCTGAACGGCGCCGAACTCAAGGACGCCAGGCTGCCCGAACGCTACGCCAGGCTGCTTGAGCGGCGCGCCGGCTGAACGATCCCCGATCCCCGACGCAACTCTCTGATAAACCGGATGTTTTCCGGTTTTTTCTCGGCTTGGACCGGTGCCCGCCCAATGCTAAGACTCGGGCCATACGCGGCTGCGCCTTCCCGGCAGCCCGCCCACACAGGGAGAGTGCAGATGAACCAACGTTCTTTCGGCGTCCGCTTCGGCGGCGCCCTTCTCGCGGCCGCGCTCGCGCAGGTTGCCCCGGCCGCTGCCGAAACGCCCGCCGAGTTCTACAAAGGCAAGCAGGTCACCATCAATATCGGCTTCGGCCCCGGCGGCGGTTACGACACCTACGCTCGCGTGCTGGCGCGCCATTACGGCAACCACATTCCCGGCCAGCCCAACACCATTCCGGTGAACATGCCCGGTTCCGGCGCGCTTCGGGCGGCCAACTTCCTGTATGCCGTCGCCAAGAAGGACGGCACCCAGATCGGCATCGTCGGGGCGTCGACGCTGATGGAGCCGCTGCTCGGCAAC
This sequence comes from Alphaproteobacteria bacterium, assembly GCA_964229575.1. GTDB lineage: Bacteria > Pseudomonadota > Alphaproteobacteria > SMXQ01 > SMXQ01 > WHSO01. Next base: position 21,278 of record CAXRES010000197.1, on the reverse strand, counting down.
GACAAGGCCAAGTTCGATGCGACCAAGTACACCTGGAGCGGTTCGATGGCGAAGGACATCGCCTTCTGCGGCATCTGGAAGACCGCCGGCATCAAGTCGCTGGCCGAATGGCAGAAGTCGGGCAAGCAGCTGACCTTCGGCTCGACCGGCCCCGCGGCGATCACGGCGCAGCATCCTTATGTCATGAAGAACCTTTTCAATATCAACGCCAAGGTTCTGACCGGCTACAAGGGCACCAAGGAAGTCAATATCGCCATGCAGCGCGGCGAGGTGGACGGCAGTTGCGGCCTGTTCACGTCTTCCATCACATCGCAGTACAAGCGCTATGTCGACTCGGGCGACATGTTTCTGATCATGCAGATGGGGCCGTCGACGACCGACATGTTCGGCAAGGTTCCCAGCATCTTCGACCTGGCCAAGACCGACATGGACAAGAAGGTTCTCGACATCCATTTCGGCCAGTTGCTGCTCGGCCGTCCCTTCATCGGCACGCCGGGGATGCCGGCCGATCGCGCCAAGGCCCTGCGGGAATCCTTTCTCGCCACGCTCAAGGACCCGAAGCTTCTGGCCGACGCCAAGAAGGTCAACATCGAGATCGACGTCGTGTCGGACGAAGAAGCGCTCAAGCTGCTGGTCGGTTTCGGCCAGTATCCGAAAGACGCCATCGACGCGGCCAAGAAGGCCATCGGCCGCAAGTAGCCTCTGCGGCAATGAAACGGAAAAGGCCCCCGCGCGGGGCCCTTTTCTTTTTCGCTGGAGCAGCCCGCGATTTGATCGCAGGTTGTTCGCCATCGATAAGATGGCGCGTTGGCCCGCGCCCGTTCGGGCGCACAACGCGCTAGCGGTAAAGGGCTTCGAGGCGTTCGCCGTAGAGGCGGCGCAGGATATGGCGCCGTGGCTTCATCGTCGGCGTCATCTGTTCGTTGTCGACGGTGAAGGGTTCCGGCGTCAGGATGAACCGGCGCACCCGCTCGATCAGGCCGAGGCCGTCGTTGACCCGCTTCACCGCTTCGCCGATGTGCGCCTGGAAGGCGCCGTCTTCGCACAGTTCGGCAAGCGTCGCTTCGTTCCTGCCGTTGGCCGCGGCCCAGGCGCGCGCCGTCCCTTCTTCGGGGACGATGAGGGCCACGAGGTGCGGCCTGCGGTCGCCGTAGACCATCGCCTGGTTGATTTCCGGCTGGAGCGTGAGAAAACCCTCGATCCTTTGCGGCGCGATGTTGTCGCCGCCCGAATTGACGATGATGTCCTTCTTGCGGTCGGTAATGCGGATGTAGCCGTCGTCGTCGATGACGCCGATGTCGCCGGTGTGCAGCCAGCCGTCCTGCACGGCGGCGGCCGTCGCTTCCGGGTTGTTCCAGTAGCCCTGCATCACCAGTTCGCCGCGCACGCAGATCTCGCCGTCATCGGCGATGCGCACCTCGACGCCGTGGAAGGCCGGGCCCACGGTTTCGATGCGGACCCGGTCCGGCGGATTGCAGCTGATGACGGGCGCCGATTCGGTCTGGCCGTACCCCTGCAATATCCTGACGCCGAGAGCGAGAAAGAACAGCCCGACCTCGCGGTTGAGCGGCGCGCCCCCCGATACCATGAAGCGCAGGCGTCCGCCGAACCGCGCCCGGACCTTGCGCCGCACCAGAATTTCGAGCAGCGGGTCGATCAGCCGCTCGGCGAGCGTGAGGCTCCCGGGGGCCTCGATCCGCTTGCGCCCGATGGCGAGCGTCATCTCGAACAGCTTGCGCTGCAGGGGCCTGGCCCGGGCGACGCCGGCGCGGATGCGCGCGCACAGGACTTCGAACAGACGCGGCACGGCGGTCATGATCGTCGGCTTCGCGTCCGCCATGTCCTGGGCCAGCGTATCGAGGCCCGTGGCGTAATAAATTTCCGCCCCCAGGGTGATGGGCAGGAACTGTCCGGCCATGTGTTCGTAGGAATGGCTGAGCGGCAGGAAGGACAGGAACGTCTCGCGGTCGAAGCTGCAACCGCGGAACAGGTGAATGACGCCGTCGCAATTGCACAGGATGGCGCCATGCGACAGCATCACGCCCTTGGGCACGCCGCCGGTGCCCGAAGTGTAGATCAGCACCGCGGTATCCGCGCGCCTGCCGGCGAAGGGTCTGGCCGGCTCGTGCCCGGCAAGCAGCGTCGACCAGTTGTGCATCGCCGCGGGCTGCTGGCCCAGCGCGACGTCGTCGATGGTGATGACATGCCGGCAGGAGGTCGCCCGGGCGACCGCAGGCATCAGGCGGCGGGCCAGCGCGTCGGTCGAAACGATGGCGGCAACGGCGCCCGAGTCGGTCAGCACGTGCGCGTGATCGGCCGTGGTATTGGTGACATAGGCCGGCACCGCGACGGCGCCTGCCGACAGGATGGCGAGTTCGGCGATCAGCCATTCGGGGCGGTTTTCGGAAACCAGCACGACGCGGTCGCCCGGCTTGACGCCGAGTGCGGCGAGTGCCGCGGCGATTCGCCGCGCCGCCTCCGCCGCCTCGCCCCAGGCGACATTGCGCCAGCCCGCGCCCTCGCGGGCATGCAGCATCGGCTCGGCCGAGAACCGCGCCGCCTGGTTGAAGAACATGCCGTGCAGGGTCTGTTCGTCGGACGGATCGAGAGCCCGGGTGTAGCCGGAAGCCTGTCGCACGGCTTTTCCTTTCGTTGCGCGGTCGGGTCCCTATAATGCGGCCTCGCCGGGCCGAGGCCAAGTCCCGACTGGAGCAACCCGTGATCGGACGGAATCATCCGATCACGGAACAGTTGCTCGCCACCAGCAAGACAGCGCGTTGGACCGCGCCCAATCGTGCGCGCAACGCGCCAGAGGAGCCAGACGATGGCAACGAAGTCCGGACCGAAAAAAGCCGGTAATGCCACGCGCCCGCCGCGCTGGAACCTCGGGGATCTTTACGTTTCACCGGCCGATGCCGCGCTTGCGCGCGATCTGGCGCAGTCGGAAAAGCGCGCCGCCCGCTTCGAGCGGCGCCTCAAGGGCAGGCTCGCGCGCCTTTCGGGCGAGGCGCTCGGCAAGGCGGTGGCGGAGTTCGAGGCGATCAGCGAAGTACTCGGCAAGGCCGAATCCTATGCCCAGCTTCTCTACGCGACCGCGGTGACCGACCCCAAGGTCGCGCAGTTCTATCAGACGTTGTCGGAGCGCACGAACGCCATCTCCGCCCACACGATCTTTTTCGGCCTCGAACTCAACCGCATACCCGATGCCGTCCTGAAAAAACAGCTCAGGTCGAAGCGGCTCGCCCATTATGCGCCGTGGCTGCGCGACGTCCGCGTGTGGCGCCCGCACGAGCTTGCCGACGACATCGAGAAACTCCTGCACGACAAGGCCCCGAGCGGGCGGGCTGCATGGATTCGCCTGTTCGACGAAACCATGGCGGGGCTGCGGTTCCCCGTCGGCGGCAAGGACCTGACGTCGGCCGAGGTCATGTCGCGGATGTCGGACGCCAAGGTCTCCGTGCGCAAGCAGGCGGCGCTTTCCGTCGGCAAGGTGCTCGGCGCCAACGTGAAAACCTTCGCGCTGATCACCAACACGCTGGCCAAGGACAAGGAAGTGGAGGACCGCTGGCGCCGCTTCGCGCGCCCTGTCTCCGCGCGCAACCTGTCGAACTACGTGGAAGACGAGGTGGTGGACGCGCTCGTCGCCTCGGTCAAGAAGGCCTATCCGCGCGTCAGCCATCGCTATTACAGGATGAAGGCGAAATGGTTCGGCAAATCGCGGCTCGATTACTGGGACCGCAACGCGCCGCTGCCCAAGGCGCCGGAGCGGCGCATGGACTGGAGCGAGGCGAAGGCGACGGTGCTCGCCGCCTACGCGGCTTTTTCGCCGACCCTTGCCGCCGCCGCCAGGACGTTCTTCGACCGGCGCTGGATCGACGCCGAAGTGCGCGCGGGTAAGGAATCGGGCGCGTTTTCGCATCCCGTGGTGCCGGGCGTGCATCCCTACATCCTGATGAATTTTCAGGGCCGCGGGCGCGACGTGATGACGCTCGCCCATGAACTGGGGCATGGCGTTCACCAGGTGCTGGCGGCTCCGCGCGGGCATTTCATGTGCCAGACGCCGCTGACCCTGGCCGAGACGGCTTCCGTCTTCGGGGAGATGCTGACCTTCCGCCGCATGCTGGCCGAGGAAAAGAACGCCGCGCGCCGCCGCGCGCTGATCGCCGGCAAGGTCGAGGACATGATCAACACGGTCGTGCGACAGACCGCGTTCTACGATTTCGAAACCCGCGTCCATGCGGCGCGCCGCAAGGGCGAACTCACGGGCGAGGCGATCTCCGACATCTGGCTCGCCGTGCAGCGCGAGAGCCTGGGCCCCGGCATCAGGCTGGACGGGGACTACCGCTACTACTGGACCTACATCCCGCACTTCATCCATTCGCCGTTCTATGTCTATGCCTACGCCTTCGGCGACTGTCTGGTGAATTCGCTCTATGCCACCTACGAAAGGCAGCCCAAGGGATTCGAGGCGAAGTATCTTTCCATGCTCGCCGCGGGCGGCACGCTGCGCCACCGCGAACTGCTCAGGCCTTTCGGGCTCGATGCCGCCGATCCCGCCTTCTGGGCGCGCGGACTTGCGATGCTGTCGGGACTGATCGACGAGCTGGAATAGGGCTCAGGGCTTCCCGCCCGCCGCCACCGTTTTGATCCAGGCGGCGATGTCGGCCGCGACCTTGTCCTCGATGCCGACGAAGCCGTGCGCATGGAACGGCCCGCATTCGTCGCCGCGCCAGTTGCCGCCGCCGTCGACGATATTGATCCCGACCGAAGGCGAAGCGGCGAATTTCTTCGCCAGCTCCGGCACGTCGCCCGGCACGCAGACGTAGCAGCTGTCCTGCCTGTGATGGATGAACAGCACCGGAATATTGATCTTGCCGAGGTCGGCCGCCTGGATCGGATCGCGGTTGCCCTTCTTGTTCGCCTGCGTGACCGCGGCGGTGAGCACGATGCCGGCAAGCCTGCTCACGCCGTGCGACGCGATGCCGACGGTCGAGACCGTACCGCGGCTGGTGCCGACCATGAACACCGGGCCGCTCGAATAGGTTTTCAGCTTTTCGATCAGCCTGGCGATGTCCTCGGCATGGGCGCGCCCGACGCGCGAGTTTGCCAGTCCCGCGGGGTTCTGACGGTCGGACGGCGCATCGGGCAGGGCGACGACGAAGCCCGCCCGCGCCAGGTCGCCGCGGATACGCGTCAGAAAGTTGCCGTTGGGATTGCCGGTGCCGTCCCATCGATCGAGCCGGGCGACGCCGTTGCCGCCCATCATCAGGACGACGATGGGGGCCGCGGGGCCGGCATCGGCATCGACGATGAATTTCATCGTTACGCCGTCGCGCAAGGTCACGCTTTCGACCCGTTCGCCCGCGGCCGCCGGAAGGCAGGGAAGGAGGGCGATGGCCGCCGCCAATATGACCTGTCGGGCACGGATCATGGGCTTCTCCGAGGCTGAAAATACAACTGTTCCATTCCTCTTAACTCTCCGTCAATCCTTTGTGATTTATGGTTAATGCGCCTTGGCAAATGTCCGCTCTTTGGGCATTGTGAGCCGCAGTGGGCCGCGGTCCCGGCCGAGACAGAAACCAACGGGCCAGTTGAGGGGGAAAGATGAAACTAGCCGTCCCCAGGGAACGCGCCGCAGGCGAGGCGCGGGTCGCCGCGTCGCCCGAAACGGTCAGGAAGCTCAAGGCGCTTGGCCTCGATGTCGTGGTCGAGGCGGGCGCGGGCGCCGAATCGCGCATTTCCGATCAGGCCTACAAGGACGCCGGCGCCGAGATCGTCGCCGACGCGCAAGCCGCCCTTTCCGCCGCCGACATCGTCTTCAAGGTGAGCCGCCCGAGCGCCGACGAAGTGGCCCGGATGAAGAAGGGCGCGACGCTGATCGCCATGCTGGCGCCGCTCGCCAACAAGGCCGATGCGAAGGCTTACGCCGCCGCCGGCATCAATGCCTTTGCCATGGAACTGGTGCCGCGCATCACGCGCGCGCAATCGATGGACGTGCTGTCCTCGCAGGCCAACCTCGCCGGCTACAAGGCGGTGCTGGAGGCCTGCGCGCATTATCGCCGCGTGCTGCCGATGATGATGACGGCGGCGGGCTCGATCGCGCCCGCGCGCGTGTTCATCATGGGCGTCGGCGTCGCCGGCCTGCAGGCCATCGCCACGGCCAAGCGCCTCGGCGCCGTGGTCTCCGCTACCGACGTGCGCCCGGCCACCAAGGAACAGGTCGAAAGCCTCGGCGGCAAGTTCGTCATGGTCGAGGACGAGGAAACCAGGGCCGCCGAAACCTCGGGCGGCTATGCCAGGGAAATGTCGGAGGCCTACAAGAAGAAGCAGGCCGAACTGATCGCCGCGACGATTGCCAAGCAGGACATCGTCATCACCACGGCGCTGATCCCGGGCCGTCCGGCGCCGGTACTGGTGAGCGAGGACATGGTCAAGACCATGCGGCCGGGCTCCGTGATCGTCGACCTGGCGGTGGAGGCGGGCGGCAACTGCCCGCTGTCGGAAAAGGACAAGGTCGTGGTCAAGCACGGCGTCACCCTGATCGGCCACAGCAATCTGCCCTCCCTGGTGGCCGAGGACGCGAGCCAGCTCTACGCCCGCAACCTCTATAACTTCCTGGCGCCGCTGATGGCCAAGGACGGTTCCGGCCTCGCCGTCAACTGGGACGACGACATCATCAAGGGCGCCGCGCTGACGCGCGACGGCGCCGTCATCCACCCCCTTCTCAAGGAAGGAGCCGCCTGATGGACGCCGCAACCGCCGTCGACCCGTTCGTCTTTCGCCTGGCGATCTTCGTGCTGGCGATCTTCGTCGGCTACTACGTCGTTTGGTCGGTGACGCCCGCGCTGCACACGCCGCTGATGAGCGTCACCAACGCGATTTCCTCCGTCATTATCGTCGGCGCGCTGATCGCCGCCGGGCCGCAGGGCTTCGAGCTGTCGAAGATCTTCGGCCTTGTCGCCATCGCGCTGGCCGCCGTCAACATCTTCGGCGGCTTCCTGGTCACCAACCGGATGCTCGCCATGTACAAGAAGAAGGGCAAGGGCTAGCGCCATGAACGCCAATCTCGCGGCTCTCGCCTATCTCCTTTCCTCGGTCCTTTTCATCATGGCGCTCAGGGGCCTGTCGAGCCCCGTCACTTCGCGCCAGGGCAACGTCTACGGCATGGTCGGCATGGCCATCGCCATCGCCACCACGGTCGCCATGCCGGGCGTCATGTCCTACGCCGAGATCGGCGCGGCCATCATCATCGGCGGCCTGATCGGCGCGGTGATCGCCAGGCGTATCCAGATGGCGGAGATGCCGCAGCTGGTTGCCGCCTTCCATTCTCTGGTCGGTCTTGCGGCCGTGCTGGTGGCGGCGGCCGCCTTCTACAACCCGGCCGCCTACGGCATCGTCGATGCGGGCGGAACCCTCAAGCTCGCCAGCCGGATCGAGATGTCGCTCGGCATCGTCATCGGCGCGATCACGTTTTCGGGCTCGGTCGTGGCGTTTGCCAAGCTGCAGGGCCTCGTTTCCGGCAATCCGGTCACCTTCCCGGGTCAGCATCTGCTGAACCTCGCGATCGGGGCGGCCATCGTCGGCCTGATCGTCATGTTCTGCCTCGACGTCAGCCCGAAGTGGTTCTGGCTGATGACGGCGCTCGCCTTCATCGTCGGCTTCACCATCATCATCCCGATCGGCGGCGCCGACATGCCGGTCGTCATCTCGATGCTGAACTCCTACTCGGGCTGGGCGGCGGCCGGTATCGGCTTCACCCTGGAAAACACCGCGCTGATCGTCACCGGCGCGCTGGTCGGGTCTTCCGGCGCGATCCTCAGCTACATCATGTGCAAGGGCATGAACCGCTCATTGTTCAACGTCATCCTCGGCGGCTTCGGCGGCGAGGCGGCGGCGGGCGGCCCCAAGCGCACCGGCGACAAGCCGGTCAAGGCGGGCTCGGCCGAGGACGCCGCCTTCATCATGAAGAACGCCGGCAAGGTCATCATCGTGCCGGGATACGGCATGGCGGTGGCGCAGGCCCAGCACGCGCTGCGCGAGATGTGCGACAAGCTCAAGGCCGAAGGGGTGGAGGTGGCCTACGCCATCCACCCGGTGGCGGGCCGCATGCCCGGCCACATGAACGTGCTGCTGGCCGAAGCCAACGTGCCTTATGACGAGGTGTTCGAACTGGAGCAGATCAACTCCGAATTCCAGACCGCCGACGTCGCCTTCATCATCGGCGCCAACGACGTGACCAACCCGGCCGCCCGCGACGACCCGCAGAGCCCGATCTTCGGCATGCCGATCCTCGACGTCGACAAGGCCAAGACCGTGCTGTTCGTGAAGCGCTCGCTCGCCCCGGGCTATGCCGGCGTCGACAACGAACTGTTCTACCGCGACAACACGATGATGCTGTTCGCCGACGCCAAGGAACTGTGCGAAGGCGTGGTGAAAGCTCTTTGATCCTGCGCGGAGGCTATTGCTGTGGGGGCGTTGTCGGCCGGCCCCGGCGGTAGACGAGCCAGTAGACCAGCGCGACGAGAGCGCCGCCGCCGACGATATTGCCCGCGGTGACGACCGCGAGGCTTGCCGCATATCCCGCAAGGTCGATGCCCGACGCGCCCGCCAGCCAGCCGGCGGGGATCAGGTACATGTTGGCGATCGAGTGTTCGAAGCCGAGAGCCACGAAGGCGGCAATCGGGAACACGATGGCGAGGATCTTGTCGGTGACCGAGCGCGTGGCAAAGCAGAGCCATACCGCCAGGCATACCAGCACGTTGCACAGGACGCCGCGCACGAAAGCCTCGTGCAGGGGCAGGGCCAGCTTGGCCGCGGCGATCCGCGCCACGGTCTGTCCCACCGCGCCGTCGGCAAGGCCGTGAATGCCCGACCAGTGAACCATCACGGCCGTCGCCGTGGCGCCGACCAGGTTGCCGAGATAGACGAGCGACCAGTTGCGCAGAAGCTGCGCGCCGCTGATCCGCCCGTCGGCCCAGGCGAAGACAATGAGGCTGTTGCCGGTGAACAGTTCCGCGCCGCCGACCAGCACCAGGATCAGACCGAGGGAAAAGGCGACGCCGCCGAGCAGCCGGGCCGGGCCGAAGCCGAGCCCGTTGTCCGTCATCACCATCACATAAAGCATCGCGCCGAAGGCGATGAAGGCGCCGGCGAGCACGGCCAGCACGAGGGTCTGAACGCAATCCAGCCGCGTCTTGGCGATGGCGGAACCGTCGGCGCGCTCGGCGAGCGCCGCCGGTGCGTGAGCTTCGTTGCTGTCGGGTTCCTGCATCGTCTGCTCCGCGGTTGCCGAGACCGATTCTAGGTTAAGGCGCAGAAACGAAAAAGCCGCATCCCTTCGGAAGCGGCTTCTGTGAAGGGCCGGTGCTTCGGCGCCGGCCTTTCGTTTGCGGGGGCTAGAACCCCTCGCGCTCCATGCGCTTGCGCAGCAGCTTGCGGTAGCGGCGGACGGCTTCCGCCTTCTCGCGCGCGCGCTTTTCCGAGGGCTTCTCGAAGGTGCGGCGCATCTTCATTTCACGGTAGATGCCCTCGCGCTGCATCTTCTTCTTGAGCGCGCGGAGAGCCTGATCGACGTTGTTGTCCTTTACGGTGACCTGCACGGGTCTTCGACCTTCCTTACTGATCAAATATGAGCCGGTATGGGCCGGTAAATTCGACAGGCGAAAACCCGAGGGTTTCCGCCAGAACGCGGGCTTTTAGCACTTCCGGGCGGGCTTGGGAAGGGCCGAAGGGGAAAATCGACGCAAAACCCGCGGAATTCCGCCATCTCCTCGGCTCCGCGCAGCCGGCCCCTCCCGAAACCCGCGGATTTTCGGGCTTTCGGCCCTTTACCTCGGGGGCGTGGGGCCACATATTCCGGGCATGGCCATCCTCGAAATCGCCCGCATGGGCGCTTCCACCCTGCGCGAGCCCGCCCGTCCGGTCGACGACCCGACGGCGCCCGAAATCCGGGCGCTGGTCGAAGACATGTTCGAGACGATGATCGAAGCGGGCGGCGTCGGTCTCGCCGCGCCGCAGGTGCGCGTGCCGCTTCGCCTCGTCATTTTCCAGCTTCCCGGTGGCCGCGTCGCGGCGCAAGACGGCGGAGACGAAGCGCCCGGGGGCCCGGAGGGCGCGGGCGAAGAAGGCGAAGAGGCGGAGGTCGATCCGCGCGATCTGCCGCTCCACGTTTTCATCAATCCGGTGATCGAGCCGCTCGACGATGAACAGGCGCTCGGCTGGGAAGGCTGCCTGTCGCTGCCCGGTCTGCGCGGGCTGGTACCGCGCTACATGCGCATTCGTTATTCGGCCTTCAATCTCGCGGGCGAACTGGTCGAGGGCGAGGCGGAAGGATTCCATGCCCGCGTCATCCAGCACGAATGCGACCACCTCGACGGCTTCGTTTACCCCATGCGCATGGCGGATCTGAGCCTGCTCGGCTACGACTCCGACTGGGCCCGCGCCCTGCGGGAAGAAATGGGGCGGGAAGAAATGGGGCGAGAAGAATCGCTCGCCGGCGGCGACGAGTCCGGGACGAGAGGCTAGCCATGCCTGCGACCCCCGAAGATCTCGCCGCCGCGCGCGCCGCCATCCTGCGCGCCACCCTCGTCCATGTGCCTTTCGACGGCTGGAGCGGGGCGGCGCTCGCCGCCGGCATCCGCGATGCCGGGGTGGCGGATCACCTCGGCCGGCTCGCCTTCCAGGGCGGCCTTGAGGACCTCGCCGAATTCTATTCGCGCATGGCCGACGAACGGATGCTGGCGGCCCTCGACGACCAGGCGCTTGCGGCGATGAAACTGCGCGAAAAGATTGCCCATGTCGTCCGCCTGCGGCTTGGCCAGGCCGAAAGCGAGCGCGGGGCGATGCGCGCCCTGATGACCTTCCTCGCCCTTCCCGGCCGCCAGGGGCTGGGCGCCCGGCTGCTCTACCGCACGGTGGACGCCATGTGGCACGGCGTCGGGGACGGCTCGACGGACTTCAATTTCTATACGAAGCGCGCGATGCTTGCGGCGGTGGTCGCGGCGACCGTGCTATATTGGCTGGGCGACGACAGCGAGGGGAGGGCGGCTACCTGGGCCTTTCTCGACCGGCGCATCGACGACGTGATGACGGTAGAGAAAGCGAAGGCGCGGACGCGCGAAGCCTTCGCCCGCCTGCCCGATCCGTTCAGAATTCTCAAGGATGTCTTTTCGGGCCACCGTCCGCCCGGAGCGTAATTTCTTCTCCCGTTCGTTTTTCTGCAGGATTGCGCCATGCGCATTTCGTCCATCGTCATCGTCGTGGTCATCGCGGTGGTCAATGCCGCCCTGATGGCGGCGCTGCACCGGCCCTACGGCGGCGCCGTGCCGTGGGAGGGCACGCTGCGCGGCGTGTCCTTCAGCCCCTATGCGCGCGGCCAGGATCCCTTCACCAAGACCTATCCTACCGCGGCCAACATCGAAAACGACATCGCCACACTGTCGGGCGCGGTGCGGTCCTTGCGTACCTACACGGTCGATTTCGGCTTCGACGCCATTCCCGCCATCGCCCAGCGCTACAACATGAGGGTGACGCTCGGCGCATGGCTCGGCAAGGACGAGACAGCCAACGACGAAGAAGTGCGCAAGATGATCCTGACCGCCTGGCGCAACCGCAACGTCGAGCGCCTGGTAGTCGGCAACGAAGCGATCCTGCGCACCGACCAGACGGTGGAGCAGATCGTTTCGCGCATCCGCGCCGTCAAGCGCCGGGTCAAGATCCCGGTATCGACGGCGGAGCCGCCGCACATCTGGCTCAAGTATCCTGAACTTGCGCGGGCATCCGACTTCATCGCCCTGCAATTGTTGCCTTACTGGGAAGGCGTTCCGATCGAAAATTCGGTCGCCCATGTCATCGAACGGCTGAACGAAATCCAGAACGCCTATCCCGACAAGCCGGTGCTGCTCAGCGAAGTCGGCTGGCCGTCCTTCGGCAAGGCGGTGGGCAAGGCCGAATCGGGCGTCGTCAACCAGGGCCGCTTCCTGCGCGAATTCCTCAACACCGCGCACCGCACCGGCATCGACTACTTCGTGATGGAGGCCTTCGACCAGCCCTGGAAGGTCAAGATCGAGGGCACCGCGGGCGCCTACTGGGGCCTGTTCGACGTCGATCGCAAGCCCAAGTTCCCGCTCGAAGGCGAGATCATCGAGCGCCCGCACTGGATCAAGCTCGCCGTCGCTTCCGGCCTGATCGGCGGGCTCCTGCTGCTGCTGGTGTTGCCGCGCGCCGGCCACATGCCGCGCGGCGCGCGCGTATTCCTCGCCTTCCTGTTCCAGGGCGTGGTCACGGGATTCGTGCTGACCGCCGACCGCATCCTCTACCAGTACCTGCAACCCGCCGAGATCGCCGGGCTGGTTGCCCTGCTGCTCGCCCAGGTGCTGCTCTCCTTCACGCTCGCCTCGGAAGGCTTCCAGTTCGCCGAGCTGAGCTGGCCCAACGCTCTCGCCCGGCAGTTCGCCCACCGCGCCCGGCCGGCCGAGCGTCCGCGCAAGGTGTCGCTGCACCTGCCCATCTGCAATGAACCGCCCGACCTGGTGATCGAAACGCTGGAAAGCCTCGCCGCGCTCGACTATCCCGATTTCGAGGTGCTGGTCATCGACAACAACACCAAGGATCCGGCCGTGTGGCGGCCGGTGCAGGCGGCCTGCGCCCGGCTCGGGCCCCGTTTCCGCTTCTTCCATGTCGACGTGATGAAGGGCTTCAAGGCGGGCGCGCTCAACATGGCGCTGCGCGAAACCGCGCCCGATGCCGAGATCATCGGCGTCGTCGATGCCGACTATCTCGTGTCGCCCGACTGGCTTTCGTCGCTTGTCGGGTATTTCGACGAGGAACGCGTTGGTTTCGTTCAGGCGCCTCAGGACCATCGCGACTGGGCGCGCCATCCCTTCCACGAGATGATCAACTGGGAATACGCCGGCTTTTTCCACATCGGCATGGTGCACAGGAACGAGCGCAACGCCATCATCCAGCACGGGACGATGACGCTGATCCGCCGTGCGGCGCTCGAACGTCTCGGCGGCTGGGCCGAATGGTGCATCTGCGAGGACGCCGAACTCGGCCTGCGCCTGATGGACGCGGGCTATTCGAGCGTCTACGTCAACCACGCCTTCGGCCGCGGCGTCGTGCCCGACAGCTTCGCCGGCTATACGCGCCAGCGTTTCCGCTGGGTCTTCGGCGCGGGCCAGATTCTGCGCGGCCACTGGAAGAAGCTGATGTTCGGCATCGGCACGCGTCTGTCTTTCGCCCAGCGCTACCATTTCGTCGCGGGCTGGATGCCGTGGATGACCGACCTGCTGCATGTCGTGTTCACCGGCGCGGGGCTCGTGTGGTCGCTCGGTCTCATCCTGTTTCCCAAGAAATTCGACTATCCGCTGGCATTGTTCGTCGTGCCGGCGCTGACGCTGTTCGGGCTCAAGGTCTTCGCCTCGCTCTGGCTCTATACGCGCCGCGTGCCGTGTACCTTGAAGCAGCGAATCGGCGCGGCGATCGCGGCGCTGGCGCTTTCCTACACGGTGGCGCGCGGCGTGCTGGCGGGCCTCGCCTTCAGGAGCCTGCCGTTCCACCGCACGCCCAAGCGCGCCAACGCGCCGGCGCTGATCGAAGGCATCCGCATGGCCTCCTCCGAAGCCTTGCTGGTGCTGACTATCGTCATGGCGGCGGCGGGCCTCGCCTATACCGGCGCGTTCAGCACCGTGGAAGGCACGCTGTGGGTTCTGATGCTGGGCGCGCTGGCGTTGCCCTATGTGGCGGCGGTCATCCTCGCCGTCGCGGCGGCGATGCCCGAGCGCGCCGCGGCGGCGCCCGCCCAGCCCACCGCGATGGCGGCGGAATAGCAAGAAAAGAGCCGTTCAGTCCGGCGACCTGGCGCCGCTTCCCCTGGGGAACAGACGATTGACGTGGCCCATCTTGCGCCCGGGCCGCGCCTCGCGCTTGCCGTAAAGGTGGACCTTGGTTCCGGGCTCGGCGATCAGCCGGTCGAAATCGTTCACGTCGTCGCCGATCAGGTTCTTCATCGCCGCGTCCGAATGGCGTGCCGGATCGCCGAGCGGCAGGCCGCAGACGGCGCGCACGAACTGTTCGAACTGGCTGGTGATGCAGGCATCCATCGTCCAGTGGCCGGAATTGTGCGGCCTGGGCGCGATCTCGTTGACCAGCACGCGCCCGTCGCGGGTGACGAACATCTCGACGGCCAGCAGACCGACGAGATCGAGCGCCTCGGCCACCCGTATGGCGATGCGGCGGGCTTCCGCGGCGATTCCCTCGGGCACCGCAGCCGGCGCGAGGGTGATGTCGAGAATGTGATTCTTGTGCCGGTTTTCGACCACGTCGAAGGCCTTGACCTCGCCGCCCGCGCCGCGGGCCAGCACCACGGAGATTTCGCAGGTGAAATCGACGAAGCCCTCAAGGCAGCCGACGTCCATGCCCATCCGCACATAGGCGTCGGCCGGATCCGTCGCGGCGTCGATCTTGACCTGGCCCTTGCCGTCATAGCCCATCGTCACCGATTTCAGCACCGCAGGGCGGCCGATTTCGTCGAGCGCGCAGGCGACCTCGGCGGGCGAGGCAACGCGCGCGAAACGCGCCGTCGGCGCGCCGGCGCCGTTGAGGAAGGTCTTTTCCTTGATGCGGTCCTGGGCGATTTCGAGGCAGCGCGCCGAGGGGCGCATCGGCACATGACGGGCCAGACATTCGGCGGTCGCGGCAGGCACGTTTTCGAATTCGAAGGTGGCGACGTCGATGGCGGCGGCGAACCCGGCCAGAGCCTTTTCGTCGAGGTATTCGGCGATGGTCGTGCGTTCGGCCACCTGGCCCGCCGGGCTGTCGGTTTCGGGCGTGAACACATGCACGCGGTAACCGAGACGGGCCGCTGCCAGCGCCGTCATTCGGCCGAGCTGTCCGCCGCCGACGATGCCGATGGTGGCGCCGGGACGGATGACGGTGGCGGGGGACTTTACGGTCGTCGTCACGGGATGAAGGGCGAGCTAGCCGTCCTTGGGCTTGCGACCGACCGACGCGGTCAACTGGTTTCGGTACGCATCCAGCGAGCGGGCAACCTTCTTGTCGGACAACGCCAGGATGGAGGCGGCGAGGAGCGCCGCGTTGATGGCGCCCGCCTTGCCGATGGCGAGCGTGCCGACGGGAATGCCGCCCGGCATCTGTACGATGGAGAGCAGGCTGTCCATGCCCTTGAGCGCCTGGCTTTCGATGGGCACGCCGAGAACGGGCAGCGCCGTCATCGACGCCGTCATGCCGGGCAGATGCGCCGCGCCTCCCGCGGCCGCGCTCACCACCTTGAAGCCCGCTGTCCGGGCGCCGGTGGCGAAATGGTAGAGGCGTTTGGGGGTGCGGTGTGCCGAGACGATGCGCGCGTCGAACGCGATGCCGAGGGTTTCGAGCGTTTCGGCCGCATGGCGCATGGTCGCCCAGTCGGACTGGCTACCCATGATGATGGCGACGGCTGGCTTCGGCATGCGGTCCTCCGGCGCGGCCCCCGGGGCGGCGGAAAGCGGCCATTATATGGACGCGCGGCCCCAAGGCAACCGCCAAGGGGCCCGCAGTTTTTTCGGATTAAACCCGCCATTCCAGAGACTTGCGTCGGATTTTCGGGGTCGGGCCCGAAAATCTTAACGTCCGGTTAGGAATTTGTGCCTAAATAATCATTAACCCTTGGTTCCGGTACAGAGGTTCGTTTTGAAGATCGGCAATACCCGTTCCGTCGGTGGCGGCGCCCGTTTGGGCGGCGTCGGCGCCGCGCGTCCCGCAGCCGGCCCTTCCGCCGCTTCGGCGTCCTCCTCCGTGGGCGGCGCCGGGTCCGTCCAGGATGCGACCAGCGTTCTCGGCATCCCGGAATCGGAATTCACGCCCAAGGTGCGCAGCGCCATCATGGCCCTGCTCAAGGAAGTCGACGTCCTGCGTCATGAGCTGGAAAAGAGCAAGGCGCGCATCAGCCATCTGGAGAAGCTCGCCGACGAGGACGCCCTCGTGCCCGTCGCCAACCGCCGCGCCTTCGTGCGCGAGCTGTCGCGTATGCTGTCGTTCGCCCAGCGTTACGATGCGCCGGTCAGCGTGCTCTATTTCGACGTCAACGACATGAAGCGTATCAACGACAATTTCGGCCATACGGCGGGCGATGCGGTCATCGCTCATGTCGCGACGCTGTTGGCCGGTAACGTCCGCGAATCCGACATCGTCGGCAGGCTCGGCGGCGACGAATTCGGCGTCATCCTCGCCAACGCCGACGAGAACGCCGCGCGCCGCAAGGCCGAGCAGCTCGCCCGCGTCATTTCGACGACGCCGGTGCAATTCAAGGGCCAGAGCATCACGGTCGAAATCACCTATGGCGCCTACGCGCTCAAGGGGGACGACGACGCCCATGCGATGATTGACCAGGCCGACCGCGCCATGTACGAGCGCAAGCCGCGGGTCGGCGCCAAGTCGTCCTGAGCCGCGGCCGGGGCGCGCTCAAGGCCCCGTTTCCTTCGTTTTCTCCGCCTCGGGCGCGGCTGAAGCCGCGCCCTTTGCCTGTCGGCGTCCTGCGGCCGTTGCGGCGGGGCCGGGATTAGGCGATTCTGTGGTTCTCATTGACCGAAGGATGAGCCGCCGTGCCCCTCAAGCGCCTTGGCATCATGACGACGGGCGGCGATTGCGCCGGCCTCAACGCGGTGATCCGCGCGGTGGTCTACCGCGCCGTGCGCCACTACGGCTGCGAGGTGCTCGGCATCTGGCGCGGCACCCTCGGGCTTCTGAGCGATCCGCCCGACGCCGTGGCGCTGACGCCGGAAATGTTTTCGGGCGCGGCGCTGCGCACCGGCGGCACGATGATCGGCACCACCTCGCGCGGCGACCCGTTCGATTTTCCCATGCCTGACGGCACCCGCAAGGACCGCTCGGGCGAAATGGCCAGGGCGTGCCGCGATCTCGGTCTCGATGCGCTGATCGCCATCGGCGGCGACGGGTCGTTTCGCATCCTCGGCCGCCTGGCGCAGGAACACGGCCTCAAGGTCGTCGGCATCCCCAAGACGATCGACAACGACGTCGTCGGCACCGAAAACGCCATCGGCTACGTCACGGCGGTCAACGTCGCCACCGAGGCGCTCGACCGGCTGCAGACCACCGCCGCATCGCATTCGCGCATCATGGTGCTTGAGGTCATGGGACGCGACGCCGGACATATTGCGTTGTCCACCGGCATCGCGGGCGGCGCCGACATCGTGCTCATCCCCGAAATTCCCTTCCGGATCGAGGCGCTGACCGAGCGCATCCTGGCGCTGCCGGCGGAGCTGGGCCGGCAGTTCGCCCTCGTCGTCGTTGCCGAAGGCTGCATGACCGACAAGGGCGCGCGCGTAACCCATGCCGAAGCCGACGGCGCGGTGCGCTACGGCGGCATCGGCTCATGGCTCGCCGACCGGCTGGCCGAGCGCACCGGCTGGGAGACGCGTTTCACCATCCTCGGCCACGTCCAGCGCGGCGGCGCGCCTTCGACCACAGACCGCGTGCTCGGCGCCGCCTTCGGGGTGCGCGCCGTCGATCTCGCCGCCCAGGGCAGGTTCGGCCGCGTCGTGGTGTGGAGCAACCGCGAGGTTTCCGACATCCCGCTCGCCGACGTGGTGGCGTGCAGCCGACGCGTCGATGTGGACGGCGACCTCGTGCGCACCGCGCGCGGGCTCGGCATATCCTTCGGCGATGAAAGCCCCGTCAGGAGTCAGCGATGAAGTTTCCCGATCACCCGTTCTGGGATTTCGCCCTCGGCGTCTATCGTTCCGACGGCGTGCCGCCCGCCTGTCTCAACCTGCAGGAACGCCACGGCATCGACGTCAACCTGATGCTGTTCTGCCTGTGGCTCGGCCATTCGGGACGCGGCGCTCTCGATGCATCCGAAATGGACGCCGCGCTCGCCGCTTCCGACCTTTGGCACCGCAAGATCGTCAAGTCGCTGCGCTTCGTGCGTCGCGCGCTCAAGGACGGGTTCACCGAGGCGCCCGAAGACCTTCGCCAGCAGCTTCGCGCCCAGGTGCAGGCGAGCGAGATCGACGCCGAACACCTGGAACAGTTGATCCTCGTTGCGGCGGTTGCCCGTCCGGCGGAGTTCGCCGGCGAGCCGCTTGCGCGGCGCGCCGCCGACGCGGTGGCCAATGTCGGGCGCTATCTCGGTACCCTCGATGTCGCTTTCGAGCCGCACGACGTAGTCGATTTCGCCCATATTCTGGGCAAGGCGTTCAAGGGCATGGCGCCCGACAGCGCCCTCGATCTCACCGAAACGCTGATGCAGCGGCGGTAGTTGCGCCTGCAACGAAACCCGCGCTTGGCGATGATGCGGCGCGGGGGTAGCATCGAATTGCGAAGACTGGTCCCGCGCCGCAAGGCCGGGCAGTGGTCAAAGGCCCACCCGGCCAGCCCGCGGCGCGCCCCGGCTTCTCAAGCCCAGGAGGTGCCAATGGCAGAACTCGAACTTGTCTCACAGCTTAAGAAGCTCAAGAACGAACACGCCGACCTCGAGGCCGCGATCTCGCGCGAACTCAGGCGCCCGCATCCCGACGAATCGGCATTGGCGAAGCTCAAACGGCAGAAGCTGAAGATCAAGGACGAGCTGCTCAGGCTTCATGCCGCCTGACGATGCAAAAGGAAACGCGCCCCGTCCGGGGCGCGTTTGGTTTTTGACGGCAACTTCGGGGACCGGTCAGGCGTTGCCCGAAGTCTCTTCGCCGGGAGACGGCGGCGGCGCGGACGCTTCCGCCGCCGCGGCGCTTTCCGCAGCGGCCTTCGCCGCTTCGCGCTCCTTGCGCGCCGCTTCGCGGGCGACGCGCTGTTCGGCGCGCGCCTTGCGCCGGCGCGCGATCTGCACGGCCGACAGCAGGTCCTCGTAGGAACACATGCCGATATCGACAGGGTCCACCGGCTTCAGGTTGGTGCCCTTCCAATGCGTGCGGTCGCGCACCGAGTTGATCGTGCTCTTGGTCGTGCCGATCAGGCGCGAGATCTGCGCATCGGTCAGTTCCGGGTAATGGCGCAGCAGCCAGGCGATGGCATCGGGCCGTTCCTGGCGCTTGGCGATGGGTGTGTAGCGGGGGCCCTTGGTCTTGGGCGCGGGGCGCGGCGTGGTGGCTTCGGCCATCGTCAGGCTGGCTTCCGGATCGGCCTCGCAGCGCCTGATTTCGTCGGCGGTCAGCTGGCCGTTGGCGATGGGGTCGAGGCCGACGATGCCGATCGCGACTTCCTCGTCGGCGATGGCCTGGACTTCCAGCGCGTGAAGGCCGCAGAACGCGGCGATCTGCTTGAACGACAGGGCGGTGTTTTCGACCAGCCAGACTGCCGTCGCCTTGGGCATAAGGGGGAGAACCATAACGCCTCCTTCAGAATGTGATACGCCCGGACCCCGTTTTCGAGGCCCGGGCCGGGCGCACCGCCGGCGGGCGGTGGCTTAAAGATTGCCGCCATCATATAGTTGCGGGGCACGGGGCAAAACCCCTTATCGGAAAGATTTTCGAGGCCGCCCGAGGACCCCATGGCGATCGACGACGACGACGAAAAACCGAAAAAACCCAGAGGATTGGAGCCTCGGGTCCTGGATCGCCTGTCGATCGAGGAGCTTGAGGCCTATATCGGCGAACTCAAGGCCGAAATCGCCCGCACCGAGGCCGATATCACCCGCAAGCGGGCGGTCCGCCTGGGGGCCGAGGCTTTTTTCAAGAAATAGGTCTCAGGAAATAGGCCGGATTCGCTGTTTTCGGCGAATTCTTAATATTCCGCAGAAAAAATTTGTGGATTGTTAATGATTATTTAACCAATTGCCTATATTTTGGCAGTCAGACAATTCCTCGTCATAGGGTTGTCCATTGGACGCTCTGTCCAATCCTTTTGACGCCTCCCTGTTAAACTAAAGCCGCCTTCGGGCGGCTTTTTTTTGTTCCGGCGGCGAATGGTTAATACGCGTGTAATCTTTTTTTTGACTCCCGTGCCGGGTGCGGATAGGTTTCCCGGCGACCGACAGGTTTAACAGGTCGAGGCTCAAAAATAAGGGCCGCCCCAAGCGGGAGGAACGCGGGGGGCGGCTCTAATCATTTCGGAAATGGATTTTTCAGCGCCGGCTTTCCTCCTTGCCGGATGCCCGGACGGCCAAGCGTCAGGCCGCCTGTTCGGAGATCACCTTGCGAGGTGCGCCCGCGACGATGTCGATGCGCCGGGGCTTGGCTTCCTCGGGCACGACCCGCTCGAGATCGACGTGCAGCAGGCCGTTCTCGAGGCTGGCGCCCTTCACCTGCACCGCATCGGCGAGCGCGAAGGCGAGGCGGAACGCCCGCCCGGCGATGCCGCGATGGAGATAGCGGCGGTCGCCCTCCGGCTTTTCCTCACGGTTGATCTTGCCGGAAATGGTCAGGGCATTTTCCTTTACCGTGACGTCGAGATCGTCCTCGCCGAAGCCGGCGACGGCGACGGAGATGCGGTAGGCCGTCTCGCCGGTCTTTTCGATGTTGTAGGGCGGATAGCCCTGATCGCCGTGCGGCGCGAGCGCGCCTTCCATCAGGCGGCTCAGGCGGTCGAAACCGATCGAGGAGCGGAAAAGGGGCGAAAAGTCGAAGCTGGTCATATCCATATTCTCCGATGAAGCAACATGGTTGGCTGGCACCGTGATCCGCCCACGGGGCCGGACCCGGTCGCGGCCCCCGGCGGGGCGCCGCACACCGTTGATTTAGCGCAGGATCGGGCTCTTTCAAGGGCCTGTTAAGGGGCGGGACGAAACCACGTTAACCATATGAAAAACAAAAGTAAATTTTGTAAATCCCGCGCGCTTGTCCTTGTCAGCGCGCCGCCGATCGGCGATCCTGCAAAAAAGGTCCTGCCCGCAGACGGGACCGACGGGAGCGTGTCATGCAGGCACCGACGGCTTTCTTCAGCCGCACCTATGACGAAGCGTTCGACCTTCTGATCGAGGCGCGCGATTACGTCGCCCACGGTCAGTCGATCGAGCAGGATTTCGTCGACACCGGATCGCGCGCCCGCATGGCGGTGGAAACCATGCGGCTCACCGCGAGGCTGACCCATGTCATGGCCTGGCTGCTCGCGCGCAAGGCGGTCTATGCCGGAGAAATCAGCGCGGCCGAAGCGGCTAGGCCTCCCTACACCCTGGATCGCGACGAGAAGCTGGCGGGCGAGGGACCGCTCAGCGACATTCTGCCGCCCGGTCTCGAAAGCCTGAGGGAGCGCAGCCAGCGCCTCTATGTCCGCGTTTCCCGCCTCGACGAACTGGTGCGCCGCGACGCCATGGCCTGAGGACTTCGAGATCT
>CAXRES010000196.1:0-13382 GCA_964229575.1 Alphaproteobacteria bacterium | reverse complement strand
GCGCGCAGGCTCCTGGCCGAAGCCGAAGTGAAGCCCATCGGGCTCGGCGCGCGCGACACGCTCAGGCTCGAAGCGGGGCGCTGCCTCTACGGCCACGACATCGACACGACGACCACGCCGATCGAGGCGGGCCTCGCCTGGACCATATCGAAACGCCGGCGCGCCGAGGGCGGCTTTCCCGGTTTCACCCGCATCGCCCGCGAACTGGCGGAAGGTCCGCTGCGCAAGCGCGTCGGCATCCGCCCCGAAGGGCGCGCGCCGGCGCGCGACGGCACGGCGATCAAGGACGCTGCGGGCAAGCCCATCGGCGCCGTCACGTCCGGCGGTTTTTCGCCTTCGCTTTCCGCGCCCATCGCCATGGGCTACGTCGCCGCCGCGGCGGCCGGGCCCGGCACCGCGCTCGGCCTCGACGTGCGGGGCAGGCTGCTGGCGGCCCAGGTCGTCGCCCTGCCTTTCGTTCCCCATCGCTACCACAAGTCCTGATCCGCAAACGGAGCCCAACATGGCCGAAACCCGCTACACCTCCGAACACGAATGGATCCGCTTCGACGGCGGCATCGCCACCGTCGGCATTTCCAATTACGCCCAGTCGCAACTGGGCGACGTGGTCTACGTCGAACTGCCGGAAGTCGGCCGCAAGGTGACGGCCGGCGACAACATGGCCGTCGTCGAATCGGTGAAGGCCGCGAGCGAGGTCTACGCGCCCATCGCGGGCGAGGTGGCGGAGGTGAACGGCGCGCTCGCCGATGCGCCCGAAACCATCAACGACGACGCCGAAGGGGCGGGCTGGTTCGTCAGGCTGAAGGGCGTCGATGCGGGCGCGCTCGCTTCGTTGATGGACGAGGCCGCCTACAGGAAATACGTCGAAACGCTCGCCTGAATATACTGGCCCCGGGAGGCCCGTGATGCGCTACCTGCCGCTTACCCCAGATGATCGCCGCGCCATGCTGGCGGCGATCGGCGCCGGATCGGTGGACGATCTTTTCGTCGACGTGCCGGCCTCGGCGCGGCTCGCCAGGCCGGTCGACCTGCCGAAACACGCGGGCGAGATGGAGGTCGAGCGGGCGCTGCGCGCGCTCGCCGCGAGGAACGTGCCGGCGGGCGAGGCGGCGAGCTTCCTCGGCGCCGGGGCGTACCGCCACTTCATCCCGGCCGCTGTCGATCACCTGATCCAGAGGGGCGAGTTTCTCACCTCCTATACGCCCTATCAGCCCGAAATCAGCCAGGGCACCCTGCAATACCTGTTCGAGTTCCAGACCCAGGTGGCGCTGATTTCCGGCATGGAGATCGCCAACGCCTCGCTCTACGACGGCGCCTCGGGTGCCGCCGAAGCGGCGCTGATGGCCCGGCGCGTCACGCGGCGCGCGGGCGTCATCGCGTCGGGCGGCCTGCATCCGCACTGGCGCGACACGGTGGCGACGCACCTCAACTGGTCGGACGCGGCGCTGACCGCGGCGCCGGCCGATCCGGAAGGCAAGGAAGACCTTGCCGCGATGCTCAGGGACGACACCGCCTGCGTCATCGTGCAGAACCCGGACGTCTTCGGCCGGGTGCGCGATCTCTCTCCGCTCGCCAGGGCCTGCCAGTCCAGGGGCGCGCTTCTGATCGTCTGCGTCGCGGAGGTGGCCTCGCTCGGCCTGATCGCGCCGCCCGGCGACATGGGTGCGGACATCTTCGTCGGCGAGGGACAGGGGCTCGGCCCCGGCCTCAATTTCGGCGGCCCGTACCTCGGCCTGTTCGCCACGCGCGAGCGCTTCGTGCGCCAGATGCCCGGTCGCATCGCCGGCGAAACGGTCGATGCCGACGGCAAGCGCGGCTGGGTGCTGACGTTATCCACGCGCGAGCAGCACATCCGCCGCGAGAAGGCGACCTCCAACATCTGCACCAATTCGGGCCTCTGCGCGCTCGCCTTCACCATCCACATGGCGCTCCTGGGCGAAGAAGGCTTCCGGCGGCTCGCGCGCATCAACCATGCCAACGCCTGCCGCATGGCCGACCGCCTCGCCGCGATCAAGGGCGTCGCCGTGCTGAATGACGCCTTCTTCAACGAAGTCACGGTGCGCCTGCCCGTCGCGGCTGCGCCGCTGGTGGACAGGCTCGCGGGCCAGAAGGTCTTCGCCGGCGTGCCCGCCTCGCGCCTCTATCCCGGCGAGGCCGGCATGGAAAACCTGCTGATCTCCTGCGCCACGGAGACGACGCGCGAAGACGAGATCGAGGCGCTCGGCCGCGCCCTGGAAGGAGCCCTGCGATGAGCACCGAAGATCCCCGCGGCCCCCGCCGCCCGGCGGGCGCGCCCCTTCCTGGCGCCGGTGCCGGCGCTTCCGCCGATGCGGGGCCTGGCGGCACCGTGTCGGGCAACCGGGCGCTCGCCATCGAGGAGCGCCTGCTGTTCGAGCAGGGCGAGGCGGGGCGTTGCGGCGTCGATCTGCCTGAGCCCGCGAACTTCAAGCCGCGCATCGGCGGAACGGAGCGCAAGGGCGCCATCGGCCTGCCGGGGTTGAGCGAGCCCGAAGTGGTGCGCCACTTCACGCGCCTGTCGCAGAAGAACTACGCGATCGACGCGGGGCTGTTTCCGCTCGGCTCCTGCACCATGAAGCACAACCCCCGGCTCAACGAAAAGATGGCGCGACTGCCGGGCTTCGCCGATCTTCACCCGTTGCAGCCCGAAAGCACGGTGCAGGGCGCGCTCGGGTTGATGGCGGCGCTCGTCGACTGGCTCAAGGCGCTGACCGGCATGCCGGCCATCGCGCTGCCGCCGGCCGCCGGCGCCCAGGGCGAGCTTTGCGGCATGATGACCATCCGCGCCGCTCACGACGCCGGGGGCCAGGATGCGCGCCGGCGCGTGCTGGTGCCCGAATCGGCGCACGGCACCAATCCGGCCACCGCGGCGCTGTGCGGCTATCACATCGACCCGATCCCGGCCAATGCCCGCGGTCGCGTCGATGTCGCGGCGATGAAGGCCAAGCTCGGCCCCGACGTCGCTGCGCTGATGCTGACCAATCCCAACACCTGCGGCCTGTTCGAGCCCGACATCGTGGAGATCGCGCGCGCCATTCACGACGCCGGCGCCTACTTCTACTGCGACGGCGCCAACTTCAACGCTATCGTCGGCAAGGTGCGCCCGGCCGATCTCGGCATCGACGTCATGCACATGAACTTGCACAAGACGTTCTCCACGCCGCACGGCGGCGGCGGGCCGGGCTCGGGGCCGGTGGCGCTCGCCGCATCGCTCGCCCCGTACGCGCCGCTGCCATGGCTGGTGGCCGGGCCCGCCGGATTGCATTTGCAGGAAGAAGCCACGGGTGCCGCGTCCGGCGCCATCGGACGGCTCAAGGCCTTTCACGGCCAGATGGGCATGTTCGTGCGCGCCTATACCTACATGCTGAGCCACGGTTCGGACGGGCTCAGGCAGGTGGCGGAAGACGCCGTTCTTGCCGCCAACTACCTGCTTGCCTCGCTCAAGGACACGCTGACGCCCGCCTTTCCCGGCCCTTGCATGCACGAATGCCTGTTCGACGACGAAGGTTTGCGGAAATACGACGTCTCGACGCTGGATTTCGCCAAGGCGCTGATCGACGAGGGCTTCCACCCGATGACGGTGTATTTCCCCCTCGTCGTGCACGGCGCCATGCTGGTCGAGCCGACCGAAACCGAGCCCAGGGCCGAGCTTGACCGCTTCATCGCCGCCGTGAAGGGCCTGAAGGCCCGCCTCGATGCGGGTGGGGCGGACCGGCTCAAGACCGCGCCGCATTTCAGCCCGCGCCGCCGCCTCGATGAAACGCGCGCCGCGCGCCAGCCGGTGCTGCGCTGGAGCCCGCCTTCGCGCTGAGCACGCCCGGTCTGAATGATCGCGGCTCCGCCGCGGGGCAACGATTCCGCCGGGGGGCAATGATTGCGGCTCCGCCGCGGGGCCCCCGGGCGGCGGAATAATCGGTCCAACGAAAAACCCCGGCCGCAGGGCCGGGGTTTTTGATTCTGCTTCCGTCATGCCCCGGCTTGTCCGGGGGACGGGCATGACGCGTCGCGTCAGCGCAGGCGGGCGGGGAGGTCCTTCACCGCGGCATCGACCAGCGCGTCGGACTTGGCTTCGTCGAGGCGTTCCCTGAGCAGCCGTTCGGTGGCGGCCAGCGCGATCTCGACCGCTTCCGCCTTCACTTCCTGCACCGCCTTGGCCTGGGCCTGATTGATCTTGTCGGCGGTCAAGGCTTCGCGGCGCTTGAGCGATTCGGCGAGCGCCTTCTCGGCATTGGCCGTGATGCGCTTCGCTTCTTCTTCGGCGTGGGCGATGATGGCTTCCGCCTCCTTCGCCGCGTCGCGCTGCTTGCGCTGGTAGCTGGCAAGCATCGCCTGCGCTTCTTCGCGCAGCTTGCGCGCCTCTTCCAGTTCCGCCTCGATCTGGGCGGCCCGCGCATCGAGAGCCGCGGTCGCCTTCTTCCACACCGGCCGCGCCATGGCGCCGACGAAGATCAGGAAGGCGACGGCGAGCCACGTCTCCGGCTCCTGCCAGAAGGGCAGCTTCTGGCCCGCTGCGGCGGCATCGGCGGCATGAGCGATCCCGATCATCGGCGCGCTCCCGCCACGGCTTCGGCCGCGGCGCGCGCCGCGGCGTCGTCGACGCTGAGGCCCGCGACCTTCTGGGCGGCCATGCGCGCCACTTCGGCGGCGATGCCGGCGGCCTCCCGGAGCGCGCCTTCGCGCGAACGTGCGATGGCGGCTTCCGCCTCGCGCGTGCGCGCATGGAGCGCCTGGTCGAGCCGGGCGATTTCCGCGTCGGCCCGCGCCTTGGCCGCGTCCTGGGCCTTGGCGAGCGCCGCATGGGCCCGGTTGCGGGCTTCGGCCAGCGCCGATTCGTAGGCCTCGGACACCGCCTCGGCCTCCTTCTCCAGTTCCTCGGCCTTGGCGAGGTTGTCCTCGCGCCGGCGCCCGCGCTCTTCGAGCACGTCGGCGATGCGCGGCAGCGCGAGGCGCGACATCAGCACGTACAGAAGCACGAAACTGATGGCGAGCCAGACGAGCTGCGGCGCATAAGTGGCGACGTCAAGCTGCGGCATGGGCCGGGCCTCTCTCTCGGTTGCCGGTTCCGACTAGCGGAACAGGATGAGGAAGGCGATCAGCAGGGCGAACAGCGCGATGGCTTCGACCAGCGCGAAGCCCAGCATGGTGAACGGGAACACCGTGCCCTGGGCCGACGGATTGCGCGCGACCGAATTGATGAAAGCGGCGAACACGTTGCCGATACCGACGCCCACGCCGGCGAGACCGATGACGGCAAGACCGGCGCCGATCAACTTGGCGGCTTCAACGCTCATATCTGTATCCTTTTCGTAACGAGGTTGCTGTTGGACTGAAAAAAAACGCGCCGGCCTCCAGTGGCCGATTTCTAGTGCAGATGCAGCGCGTCGTGGAGGTAAAGACAGGTCAGGATGGTGAACACGAAGGCCTGGAGCACGGCGACGATCAGCTCCAGCATGTAAAGCGCGATCAGGATGGCGAGCGGCGCCACGCCGAGCAGCCCCATGGCGACGACGAAGCCGGCAAAGACCTTGAGCATGGTGTGGCCCGCCATCATGTTGGCGAACAGGCGCAGCGCCAGCGTCACCGGACGCGCGAGATAGCTCAGGATCTCGATCGGCACCAGGAGCGGCGCCATGTAGATCGGCGCGCCCGGCGGGAAGAAGTAGCTGAACCACTTCGTGCCGTGCTTGGCGATGCCGACGATGGTCACGCCGATGAAAACGACCAGCGCCAGCGCGAAGGTGACGATGATGTGGCTGGTGACGGTGAAGGTGAAGGGGATCAGCCCGATCGTGTTGGCGAACAGGATGAACATGAACAGCGTGAAGATGAACGGGAAATAAGGGCGTCCCGCGTGGCCTACGTTGTCGCGCACCAGTCCCGCGATGAATTCATAAGAGAGTTCGGCCAGCGACTGCATGCGGCCGGGCACCAGCGCCCGCTTGCGCACGCCAAGAAGCAGGAACGCCGTGATCGCCGCAATCGCGACGATCATGAACAGGGACGCGTTGGTGAAGGAGACGTCGACGCCTCCGACATGGGCCGAGGCGATGGTCTTGATCTCGAACTGCTGGAGCGGCGATGCCACGTTAGAAAATTCCCCCGCTTAACCCGACTTGTCCTTTTCGCCCCGCTGGTCGCCGGGCTCATCATTGCCGGCGCCCGGAGGGCGGTAGCCGGGAGCGAGGCCGATCTGGCTCACCGCCCGGTAAACATTGAGCACGCCAGCGGCGCCGCCCAGAAACAAAAACACCACCAGCAGCCAGGGCTTGGTTCCGAGCCAGCTATCCAGCCCCCACCCGATGGCGACCCCGACGGCGAGCGTGCCCGCCATTTCGATGCCGACCCTGAGAACGACCCCGCCGCCTGCCAGGCTGGCGCGGCCGTGCCGCCGTGCTTGCGCCGCCTCCTTTTCCCGGATTCGGGCGATGCGATCGCGCAGATCCGAAAGCGGAGGTCCCGCATCTTTCGGATCGCGCTCGGTCATCTCGTCTCCGTGAAGAGGCGCGCGCCGTTCCGAAGAACAAGGCCCGCCGGAAAATACGGTCTGAAAACACCGAAAAAACGGCACGCCGCGTGCGAAAGCGCGGGCACCTTACGGGCAGGCCCCCTGCCTGTCAAGGGACAAAACCCCCCGGTTAAGCGCCTGAAACGCAAGCGAAAACGCCGCTTTTTCAGGCGATCGCGCGAAGGTGCGAAACGCCCTGCAGATCGACCGAAACCAGCCTTGAGATGCCGCGCTCGGGCATGGTCACGCCGAACAGCCGGTCCATGCGGGCCATGGTGATGCGGTGATGGGTCACCAGCAGGAAGCGGGTGTTGCCGCCGCGCGCCAGTTCCTCGACCAGCGCGCAGAAGCGCGTGACGTTGGAATCGTCCAAGGGGGCGTCCACTTCGTCCAGCACGCAGATGGGCGCCGGGTTGGTCAGGAACACGGCGAACAGGAGCGCTATGGTCGTCAGCGCCTTTTCGCCGCCCGACAGCAGCGACAGGATCTGCAGGCGCTTGCCCGGCGGGCTCGCCATGATTTCGAGGCCGGCTTCCAGCGGATCGTCCGATTCGGTCAGTTCCAGATGCGCCCGCCCGCCGCCGAACAGCCGGGTGAACAGGTCGCTGAAGTGGGCGTTGACCTGCTCGAAGGCGGCGAGGAAGCGCTGGCGGCCCTCGCGGTTCAATTCGCCGATGCCGTGGCGCAGCCGGGCGATGGCCTTGATCAGGTCCTCGCGCTCGCTCTCCATCGAGGCGATCTGGGCGGAAAGCTCTTCGGCCTCCTGATGGGCGCGGAGGTTGACCGGCCCCATCGTGTCGCGCTCGCGCAGCAGGCGTTCGAGGCGCTTTTCCGCCTGCTCGGCCTCGGGCAGCTTGTCCTCGGTCAATTCGGCGATGGCGAGCAGGTCGTCGGGCGTGGCTTCCAGCCGTTCGCTGATGCGCTCGCGCAGCGTCTGGATCGCCTGGCCCGCCTGTTCGACCTGGCCTTCATTGCGCACGCGGTCCTCGCGGGCGCTCGACAGTTCGGCTTCCTTGGCCTTCAGGGCTTCGTCGGCGGCGCGCAGGCGCGTCTCGGCCACGGCCAGCGCGTCGGCGGCGCGCGAGCGCGCCGCTTCGGCGGCATCGACCCTGTCGCCCAGCCCCATGCGCTCGGCGGCGATGGCTGCGGGCCGCGGCGCCAGATCGGCGACCTCGGCCTGGGCCGCTTCGCGGCGCTTGTCGAACTCGGCCACCTGGGCGCGCGCGGCTTCGGCGCGCTCGCCCCACGATGCGGTGTCGCTCTCGATTTCGGCGAGCCGCTCGCGCCGCGATTCGGCCTCGCGCGCGAGCAGGTCGTAGGACCGCTGGCGGTCGGCGAGCGTGGCGCGCATTTCCGTCATTTCGCGGCGGAGATCTTCGAGGCGCGCGCGGTGACGGTCGGTGTCGGCAAGGGCCGCCTGCGAGATGCGCACGTCGGCAAGCTCGCGCTCGGCCTCCTCGATGTCGGCGGTGAGCCGCTCGATCGATTCCTCGGCCGCCTGCAGGCGCGAATTGGCTTCTGCCGCTTCCTGGATCAGCTTGCCGCGCTCCTCGCGCCGGGCTTCCAGTTCAGCCTCCGCGTCGCGCGCCTGGGCGCGCAGGGAGCGCTCGCGCTCTGCGGCCTCCCGGGTGTCGGCCTCGGCCGAGGCGAACGCGGCGCGCGCCGTTTCCAGATGCTGTTCGGCGTTCTTCGCCTCCGCCTCCACTTCGCGCAGGCGGTTGCGCTGGGCCAGTCGCCGCGCCGCGGCGGTAGCACCCTGATCGGCGACGGTGAAACCGTCCCAGCGCCACAGGCGGCCGTCCTTCGACACCAGGCGCTGGCCAACCCCCAGCATCGGGGCGAGGCGATTGCCCGCTTCGGCGTCGGCGACCACGCCGGTCTGCGACAGGCGTCGGCCCAACGCTTCGGGCGCGCGCACGAAGCGCGCCAGCGGTTCGGCGCCGACGGGCAGGGAACGGGCGTCGTGAAGCGGTCCCAGCGTGCGCCAGTGGACGGGGGCGGCTTCGTTGGCGGGTGCGGCGAGATCGTCGCCCAGCGCCGCGCCGAGCGCGTCCTCAAAGCCCGGATCGACGCTGACCGCGTCGCTCAGCGGCGGCCCCACATCGGAATCGTCGCTGGCCAGCACGTCGTTGAGCGCGCGGGTCTCGGCCTTGAGGCGGGCGGCCTCGGCCTCCGCGGCGCGCAACTGTTCACGCGACCCGGCCTCGGCCTTCTCGCGTTCCGTGCGCGCTTCTTCGGCGCCGAGCGTCCGCGCGCGCAGGTCTTCGAGCCCCTGGCGCATGGTTTCGATCGCGGCTTCGAGCGCCGCCACCTCCTCGCGGTTGCCGGGTTCGGCGGCGATGGTGGCGCGGGTGCGCTCGGCCTCGGCCTTGCGATCGTTCAGGCGGGCCTTGCGCGCTTCGATACCGATGGCGCGGTTGGCGAGATCGGCGCGGCGCGCCTCCGCGGCGGCGACGCGCTCGGCCAGATCGGAAAGCTGTTCCTCGATGGCGGCAGCTTCGCGCCTGGCCGCTTCGAGGGCCTGCTGGGCGGTCGCCTCGGCGTCGGCCTCGGCGGCGGCGCGCATCTCGAGTTCGGCTTTTTCGGCATCGAGCCCGGCGATGGCGCCTTCGGCATCGGCCAGACGCCCGCGTTCGCGTTCGGCATCGGCCGCGTTCTGCGCGGCGCGCTCGCGCGCGGCCTCCAGAGCGCGGCTCACGCGCGCCTCTTCCTCGGCCAACTGGTCGCGGGCCAGCACCAGGCGCTGGAGCGCGGCGGCGGCTTCGGCCTCGGCCTGGCGCAGCGCCGGCAGTTCGGCGGCGGCATTGGCCTGTTCGGCGGCGCGCTCGGCGGCTTCGGCGGTCAGTTCGTTGACCCGCGCGACGGCGATGTCGAAACGCGCCTTGGCGGCATCCAGCACCTGGTTGGCGGCGATCCAGCGCAGGTGCAGCACGGCGGCTTCCGCCTTGCGGATCAGGTCCGACAGGTTCATGTAGCGCGTCGCCTGGCGCGCCTGCTTCTTGAGATTGAGAAGCTGCGATTGCAGCGCGCCGATGACGTCGTCGAGCCGCGCGAGGTTGCCCTCTGCCGCCTTGAGGCGAAGCTCGGCTTCATGGCGGCGCGAATACATGCCGGTGATGCCGGCCGCTTCTTCCAGGATGGTGCGGCGGTTCTGCGGCTTGGCCTGGATCAGGGCTTCGATCTGGCCCTGGCTGACGAGCGCGGTCGAGCGCGAGCCGGTGGCGGCGTCGGCGAACAGGAGCTGCACGTCGCGCTGGCGCGCTTCCTTGCCGTTGACGAAATAGTTCGACCCGGTGCCGCGTTCGATGCGGCGGATGACTTCCAGTTCGTCGGCGTCGTTGAAGGCGGCGGGCGCCGTGCGCGCCGCATTGTCCATGTGCAGCGTCACCTGCGCGACGTTGCGCGCCGGCCGGTTGACCGTGCCGCCGAAGATCACGTCGTCCATGCCTTCGCCGCGGAGTTTCCGCGCCGAAACCTCGCCCATGCACCAGCGCAGGGCTTCGACCAGGTTGGATTTGCCGCAGCCGTTGGGGCCGACGATGCCGGTCATGCCCGGCTCGATCAGAAGCTCGGTGTCGTCGACGAAGGACTTGAAACCGGTCAGGACGAGTTTGGAAAACTGCACGCGGAAACCTCTCTCTTGGCCTATCTGGCCGGTTGGGGCTGGGTCGGTACGGACCGGGTAACCAGCGGATCGATGGCCTTCCTGAAGTCCTCGAAGGTCACATCGCCGCGGTGCTTGACGCCGTTGATGACGAACGTGGGCGTGCGATCGACGTCGAAAACCTTTTCCGACAGGAGCCGCTGGTCGAGCACGGCCTTTTCGGCCGCCTCGTTCCTGAGGCAGGCCTGCACGTCCGCCTCGCTCATGCCGGCGATGCCGGCGAGTTTGGCCATGGCGCCGATCGGATCGGCGGCTCCGGCCCAGCTTTCCTGGCGCCTGAAGAACAGGTCGAGCATGGCGTGGTGGCGGTCCTTGCCGGCGCAGCGCGCCACCATGGCGGCGGCGAGGGCGGCCTGGTCGAGCGGGAAATCGCGGAACGCCATGCGTACCTTGCCGGCGTCGATATAGGCGGCCTTGATCTTCGGCAGCACGTCGTTATGGAACGCCGCGCAGTGCGGGCAGGTGAGGGAAGCGTATTCGATGATCGTCACCGGGGCGTCGGCCTTGCCGATGGTGAAGTCGTCGTCGCCCACGGCCTTGGCCCTGGCGATCTCTTCGGCGGTGGCCCGGGGCGCCTCGGTGCGCGGCGCGGGCGAGCTGCCCGGCCGGCCCGTCTGCCACTGGTAGATGCCGACGGCGCCGACCAAAAGGGCGGCAACGGCCCCGAGAATAATCAATATATTACGCATGTACCCCTCCCTGACCACAAAATATAGCGGTTGGCCGCCAAACGCGTCCAGCGCTTAAACCACCATATCCACAGGAAAAATGCGGCCGCCATAAGGCCATTTCGGCCGTTTCCGGCACCCCGCAGGCCTTCAGTCAGCGCCTTTCGCCGGGCCGGCGGCGGGCGGCCCGGGCGGCCTTGGGCCGGTCGAGCGCCGCCTTGCGCGCCCGGGCCAGCCGGTCGAGCGCCCCCTTGAGGCGGTCGTCTTCGACCCGGGCGATGATCGCCCTGATCTCGGGCGCGGGTTCGCCCGCCGGCGCCTCGGCGCCGGGGCGGCCATGCTCGGGCGGATCGAGCCGGCCGTGGTGCAGTTCGAGGCGCGCGATGGCGCCGTAGCCGAAATGGCCGTTGATCCGCTCGATGATCTGGGGCGCGAGATGCTGCACGTCCGGGGCGAAGGCGCCCGACACCAGCAGGTGCAGCGTGCCGCCCGTGCGCTCGCCGCGCGCGAACACGATGCGCGAGGGCTGTGTATGTTCGCAGAGCGGCCGCCCGACGATGGCCGGCCAGTCGGCGACAATCGCGGCCGCGGCAAAGCCGCGTCTTCGCATGGCGGGGCTGGTGACGCGGCCGATGCTCTGGCCGAGCGTGGTCAGCCCGCGGCGCGAATCCGTCACCTGCGATTTCTTGTCGTCCATCGGCTTTCGTTCTCCGGCCGCGCTGGCGCGCCGGCGTCTTCGCCGCCATGATGGACCGGAAATGTCGAAGCGCAAAGCCCGCAGGCAAGGATCGGCGAAGCGCCCGCCCGCCGGGGCGGCGCACGCGCGCCGCCTGCTCGCCTGGTACGACCGCGCGCGGCGCAGGCTGCCGTGGCGCGCCGAAGCGGGCGAACGCGCTGATCCGTCTCGCGTGTGGCTGTCCGAAATCATGCTCCAGCAAACGACGGTCGCGGCTGTCGGCCCCTATTTCGCGCGTTTCCTCGCGCGCTGGCCCGATGTCGCGGCGCTTGCCGCGGCGCCGCTCGATGACGTGCTCGCCGAATGGCAGGGCCTCGGCTACTACGCCCGCGCGCGAAACCTGAAGAAATGCGCCGAGACGGTGGCGCGCGATCATGGCGGCGTCTTTCCGGCAACCGGTGCCGATCTGCAGAAACTTCCCGGCATCGGCCCCTATACGGCCGGGGCCATCGCGGCGATCGCCTTCGACGAGCCCGCGACGGTGGTCGACGGCAATGTCGAGCGCGTCGTGGCGCGGCTGTTCGCCGTGGAAGACCCCTTGCCCGCGGCCAAGCCCCGCCTGCGCGAACTCGCCGCCGCCCTGACGCCGTCTGCGCGCGCGGGCGACTACGCCCAGGCGATGATGGATCTCGGCGCCACCGTATGCGTGCCGCGCAGCCCGCGCTGCGATGCGTGCCCGCTGTCGGGCGATTGCGCGGGCCGCGCCCTGGGCATCGCCGGACGATTGCCTGCGCGGGCGCGCAAGGCGCCGCGCCCGACCCGCCGCGCGGTGGCCTGGCTCGCCCTCAACCGGAAGGGCGAGGTGCTGCTGCGAAGGCGCGCCGAGACGGGCCTGCTCGGCGGCATGTGGGAAGTGCCGTCGAGCGAGTGGCTGAAGGACGGCGGCTTCGATGCGGCCCCGCCCGCGCCCGCGCGCTGGCACAGGGCGGGCGGGATCGAGCATGTCTTTACCCATTTCAGGCTGGAGATGGAGGTGCGCCGCGCCCTGCTGCCCTCGCGCGACATCGGCCGCTTCGGCAAGCACGCGAGGTGGGTGGGGCGCGCGGACATCGCGTCGTACGCGCTGCCGAGCGTGATGAAGAAGGCGATAAAACTGGGGGCGCCCGGGCTTTTGGCTTGAGCCCGCGGGCTTCAGGCTTCGGCGCTGTTGTCCCGCGCTTCGGCGTCGATCAGGCCGCCCGACACCAGCTCGGCCCTGACCTGCTGGCGCAGCACGTCGATCGGCACCGGCTTTTTCTCGGTCTGGAAATGCCAGAAGGTCCAGCCGTTGCAGGCCGAAAGGCCCTGGACGTGGGCGCCGACCTTGTGGATCGAGCCGGTGACGTCGGCCGCCACCAGCGAGCCGTCGGCGCGCACCCTGGCGCTGTGGCGCCCGCGCGCGTCGGTCAGGATGTCGCCCGCGCTCAACAGGCCGCGTTCGACCACCCAGCCGAAAGGAATGCGCGGTTCGCGCTTCTTGGCGGTGACTTCGAGGGTTTCGGGATTGGCCGGCGCCACCTTGGCGATGCGCTTGCGTGCCAGCGCGGCATAAGTCTCGTCGCGCTCGATGCCGATGTAGCCGCGCCCAAGACGCTTGGCCACCGCGCCGGTGGTGCCGGTGCCGAAGAAGGGATCGAGCACGACGTCACCCGGCCGGGTCGCGGCGAGCAGGATGCGATAGAGCAGCGCTTCCGGCTTCTGCGTCGGGTGCGCCTTGGCGCCGTCCTTCTTCAGCCGTTCGCCGCCCGAACAGATCGGCAGCGTCCAGTCGGAGCGCAGTTGCAGCCCCTCGTTGAGTTCGTTCATCGCCTC
>CAXRES010000195.1:0-28682 GCA_964229575.1 Alphaproteobacteria bacterium | reverse complement strand
GCGCCTCGGTCTCGGGCAGGATGGGCGACCGGCCGCCCATCCTCGCGTAGATACCGCGCGCCACCGGCGCGCGGCGCGCGGAAATCAGCCGCGCGAGAAACCAGCGCACCGGCGCGGGCGCGCGGATGATTGCCGGATCGGAAAACAGATTCCTGAGGAAGGGCTGCACCGCCTCCGGACTGTCCGGGCCGCCGAGATTGAACAGGACGACGGCGATACGGCTCATGCCGTCTTGTCCCGAACGCAATCGACGAGCCGGGCGACATGGTCGGGCGGGGTCGACGGCAATATCCCGTGACCGAGATTGAACACGAACGGACCTTCGTTCATCTTCGTGCAGATTTCGCGCGCCGCCCCGTCCATCGCGCCGCCGCCGGTCAGCAGCATCACCGGATCGAGATTGCCCTGCACGGTGACGTTGCGCTGCAACGCGCGCGCCGCCCAGTCGCAAGGCACGCTCGCGTCGATGGACACCGCATCGACGCCGGTCTCGCGCGCGAAAGGCTCGTAAAGAACGCCGGCCCGGTTGGGGAAGCCGATCACGGGTACATCCGGATGCACGGCCTTCAGCCGCTCGACGATGGTCTTTATCGGCTTGATCGACCATTCGCGGAAAGCGCGGTCAGGCAGGATGCCGGCCCAGCTGTCGAAAATCTGCACCGCTTCCGCACCGGCTTCGACTTGCGCGATCAGGTGCGACGAAACCGCATCGACCAGCATGTCGATCAACCTGGAAAAACCCTGAGGATCGCCGTAGGCCCACGACTTGACCCTGGTGAAATCGCGCGATGAACCGCCTTCGACCATGTAGGTCGCGATCGTCCACGGCCCGCCGCAGAAGCCGATCAGGGCGACTTCCGGCGGCAACTCGCCCTTCACCCCGGCGATCGCTTCGTAGACCGGCGCAAGACGGTCCGGCGCGCTGCTTCGCGACAGGCCCGTAACGGCTTCAGGCGTTGCCAGCGCCTCCAGCACCGGCCCTTTGCCTTCCTTGAAGGCTACCGCCTGACCGAGAGCATGCGGCACCACCAGGATGTCGGAGAAGATGATCGCCCCATCCATGCCGAACCGCCGGATCGGCTGGAGGGTCGCTTCGATCGCCAATTCGGGCGTGTAGCAGAAATGCAGGAAATCCCGGGCCTTCGCCCGCAGCTCGCGGTATTCGGGCAGGTACCGTCCCGCCTGGCGCATCAGCCAGATCGGCGGAACCGAACAGACTTCTCCCTTGAGGGCTTCGATCAATGGCTTGGTCATGGGCATTCCGGTGGGGTGAAAGACGCAAGGATACGCATGCTCAACTTCATTATCACGAATCTAATCTTAAAAGGTTGTAGAGGTAGTTGGTGGGTGGAATCCCGGGGATTAAAGAAAGCGCACACGGATGAGCGGCGGGCGCGGCATCGGATCGGGGAACGCTTCGGGTTGTGCGCGATTGGCGGCGACATCCCGCAAGGAACCGGAATCTGCCGGAGTTTCTGCATCAGGCATATCGTGAATCAGGTGGATAAGAACCGGAACCGGAAATTGTCCCCGGTTTGCAGGGGATCACTTCCGGCCGTCCACAGTCGGGCAACCGGCATACGGAATCGCCGCCAGCGGTTGTCGAATCCGGGGTGCTGTGGACAAGTGCCGACTTGTCCACTCTTTGCCGATCTTCGGTCCCGGTTTATCTTGGCGATGTCCACAAGCCCTATCCTCATGAAGATGTCCGAAACCGCTGCGATGAAGGCTTCCGTTCCACCGCTCGTTCTCGCCTCGGCGAGCAGCGCGCGCGCGGCGCTTCTGCGTGGCGCAGGCCTTGAGCCGCTGATCGTACCGGCGGACGTCGATGAAAGCGAGATCAAGCGCGCGCTCCGCGCCGAAGGTGCCGGCGCTGCCGATGCGGCCACGGCGCTTGCCGAATTCAAGGCGCGGCGCGTCAGCCTGCGACATCCGGGCGCGCTGGTCGTCGGCGCCGACCAGATTCTCGTCTGCGGCAAGGACTGGTTCGACAAGCCCGCCGACATCGATCAGGCCCGGGCGCACCTGCGCGCCCTGCGCGGAAAAACCCACGGCCTTGCCACGGCCGCCGTCGTGATGCGCGACGGCGAAAGAATCTGGCATTATATGACCAGGCCGACGCTTGCCATGCGGAACTTCAGCGACGACTTTCTGGAAGACTACGTGATGCGCGAAGGCGGAAACGCGCTGTCCTCCGTCGGCGCCTACCGGCTCGAAGGGCGCGGTGTGCAGCTCTTTGCGCGGATCGACGGCGATTTCTTCACCATCCTCGGCCTGCCGCTCCTGCCGCTGCGCGATTTCCTGCGCGAACAAAGGGTGCTTGCGACATGACGATTTCGGGAAATGCGCGCCTCGCCGGTGTCATGGGCTGGCCCGTCGGACATTCGCTGTCCCCGCGCCTGCACAATTACTGGCTCGATCTTCACGGCATCGACGGCGCCTTCGTGCCGCTGCCGGTGGCGCCGGAACATTTCGCCCAGGCGCTGCGCATCCTGCCGCGCCGGGGCTTTCGCGGCGTCACCGTCACCGTGGCGCACCAGGCAGCGGCGCTGCAGGCGGTCGACCGCGTCGATGAACCGGCGCGGCGCATCGGCGCGGTCAACACCATCATCATGAACGAAGACTGCACGCTGTTCGGCAGCAACAGCGACGCCTATGGTTTCCGCGCTCATCTTCTGGCCAGTATCGCCGGCTACGACACGTCTTCCCCGGCCGTCGTGATCGGCGCGGGCGGCGCGGCGCGGGCCGTTGCCGTGGCGCTCGCCGACATGGGCGCGCGCGAGATCCGTATCGTCAACCGCACGCTGGCGCGCGCCGAGGAACTGGCGCTGGCGCTCGGCGGCGCCATCCGCGTCGTCGACTGGTCGGGCCGCGGCCGCGCGCTCGAAGATACGGGCATCCTCGTCAACACGACGACCCAGGGCATGTCCGGACAGAAGCCGCTCGATCTCGACCTTGCGACCCTCGATCGGCGCGCCGTCGTCTACGACATCGTCTACAACCCGATCGAAACGCCGTTGATCCGGGCGGCGCGCGCGCGCGGCAACCCGACGGTCGACGGGCTCGGCATGCTTCTGCACCAGGCCGAAGCCGGCTTTGCCGCCTGGTTCGGGGTGCGGCCCGAGGTCACGGAAGACCTGCGCGCCCATGTGCTGGCCGGGCTGGGCGGGCGCTGATGGCCGCTCGCCGCATCCGGGTGCTCGGCCTCACCGGCTCCATCGGGATGGGCAAGTCGACCGCGGCGGACATGCTGAAACGCATGAAAATCCCGGTGTTTTCCGCCGATTCCTGCGTCCATCGGCTGATCGGGCCGGGCGGCAGCGGCGTTGGTCCGGTGGCCCGCGCCTTTCCCGGTACGCAAGCGGACGGCGCCATTTCGCGCGCCGCCCTCGCGCGCGCCGTGTTCGGCGACGAAGCCGCGCTGGCGCGTCTTGAAGCGATCCTCCATCCGCTGGTGCGTGCCGCCGAAATCGCCTTCATCCGCCGCCAGCGCCAGCGTGGGCGAAAGCTCTGCGCGCTCGAAATCCCGCTGCTGTTCGAAACGCGCGCCGAAGTCCTGTGCGACGCCGTCGTCGTCCTTGCCGCGCCGCCCTTCGTGCAGGCCGCGCGCGTGCTCGCGCGTCCGGCCATGACGCGCGAACGCCTCGCCGCCATCCTCGCCCGCCAGATGAGCGAGCGCGAGAAACGCCGGCGGGCGGATTTTTGCGTCGCCACCGGTCTCGGCCGGCGGCATACTTGGCGCGCCCTGAGACACATCGCCGCGCTGTTGCGGCGCGGCCGGAAAAACCCGGAAAGAAAACCGCGACATGCGTGAGATCGTCCTCGATACGGAAACCACCGGCCTCGATCCCAATGCCGGCCATCGCGTCGTCGAAATCGCCTGCGTCGAGCTGATGAACCGCGTGCCCACCGGCAAGAGCTGGCAAACCTACCTCAATCCCCAGCGCGACATGCCGGAAGAAGCGTTCA
The DNA here is from genome assembly GCA_964229575.1 of Alphaproteobacteria bacterium. Lineage (GTDB taxonomy): Bacteria > Pseudomonadota > Alphaproteobacteria > SMXQ01 > SMXQ01 > WHSO01. The sequence goes on along the minus strand of CAXRES010000195.1, from coordinate 24,713 downwards.
AGGTGCATGGCCTGTCGGCCGATTTTCTGGCGAAGCACAAGACTTTCGCCGAAGAAGCCGACCGCTTCCTGGACTTCATCGGCGATGCGGGGTTCGTGATTCATAACGCCGAATTTGATCTCAAGTTCCTCAACTGGGAACTCAGGAACATCGGCAAGCCCGATCTGTCAGCCCATCCGGTCGTCGACACGGTGCTGCTCGCGCGCAAGAAATTTCCCGGCGCGCAGGCCTCGCTCGATGCGCTCTGCCGGCGCTTCGGCGTCGACAATTCAGCGCGCACCGTTCACGGCGCGCTGCTCGACGCCGAACTTCTCGCCGACGTCTATCTGGAACTCATGGGCGGGCGCCAGTCGGCGCTCGGCTTCGCCGTCCAGTCCAGGACGGAAACGGCGGGCCAGCGCCCGCGCGCGCGCGAAACCCGCCCGGCCCGGCCGCACGCGCCGGGCGAGGATGAACTCGCCGCGCATGCCGCCTTCGTCGGCCGCATCAAGGACTCTCTCTGGAACGCCTGAAACCGGTCTGTTTCAGGCCTTGGCCGCGTCGCCCGGCTTGGCCGCGGCCTGGCTCTGGTAGAGCTGGGCGAAATCGACCGGGTTGAGCAGCAGCGGCGGATAGCCGCCGTTGCGCGTCACATCGGCGACGATCTGGCGGGCGAAGGGAAACAGCAGCGTCGTGCAGTGGATGAACAGCACCGGCTCGATATGCTCGGCCGGGATGTTCATGATGTTGAACAGGCCGCCGTAGTGCATTTCGAGGAGGAACAGGTGCTTGTCGCCGCGCTTGGCCTTGCCTTCGATGGACAGCGTCACCTCATAGACGGTGTCGCTCATCTTCGCGGTATTGATTTGCACGTTGATGTTGACGTCGGGCGCCCCGCCGCTCTCGTCCATCGCGTGCGCCGCATTCGGGTTTTCGAACGACAGATCCTTGACGTACTGGCTGAGACAGTGAACCGTCGGCTGCGCGCCCTCGGCCGGGGCCGTGCCTGAATTACCCTGATCCGTCATGATGTTTCCCTGCGTTTTTGCGGCTGTTCGCGCGGCTTGTTTAGCCGTTATGGACGGGTCGTGCAAGGCAGGCGCCCTCAGCGGCGGCGGCCGTCGTCCGCCGGCGGCCGCAGGCCGTCTATGCTGTCGGGCGGCCGCGGGCCGCCTGTGCCGTCGGGCGGCGCCGGTCTCACTTCCGTGTAGTCGCCCTCGATGATGTCGCCTCGGCCGCCCGGTCCCTGCCAGCGGGCATGCATGTGGACATGGCCGGAAGTGAGCAGCCGGCGCCAGATCCAGCCGGCGATGCGCCGGCGCAGGGGCGGCACCAGCAGGACCAGGCCGAATGCGTCGGTGACGAAACCGGGGGTCAGCAGCAAAATGCCGGCCGCCAGAAGGTTCATGCCGTCGAACAGTTCTTCGGCCGGAAACTGTCCGCGGGCAAGGCTGTCCTGGGCGCGGGCGAGAATCTGGAAGCCTTGCGCGCGCACCAGCGCGGTGCCCGCGATCGCGGTCAGGAAAATGAGGCCGACCGTGGGCCATGCCCCGATCAGGCCGCCGACCTTGATGATGACGACGATCTCGACAATAGGTACGGCGATGAAGAGGGAGAGGAGAATCAGGGGCATGATGCCTGTAAATTGTGATTTCCGACGCCCATGTCCAGTGCCCGGCCGGGAAAATCCGCCCCGCTCTGGATTTTACCGGGCGGCGTTGTTACCTTGGGCGCCCAAAACCGGCCTCTTGAGGCGGTTCTGCGTCCCTTTTGAAAGGTTCCCATGGGCAACGGCTTTCAGTTCATCGACATCATCTTCTTCGCCATGGTCGCGGTATTCGTGATCCTGCGCCTGCGCAGCGTACTCGGCCGCCGCATGGGTCATGAACAACGCGATGCCGCCAAATCCTTTCCCCGTCCGCAGGATCGTGACGGCGCGCCCGGCGCGGAACGGGCCGAAAGCCCTGCCGATACCGGCGAGGACAACGTCATCCGCCTGCCCGGACGCAACGGCCAGGAAGTGGCGAAGGACACGCCGCTCGGCGCCGGCCTGACCCAGATCAAGCTCGCCGATCCCGATTTCGATCCCGCCGACTTTCAGGAGAAGGCCAAGATGGCCTTCGAATACATTGTCATGGCCTTCGCCGAAGGCGACACGCAGAAGCTGAAGCCGCTCCTGTCGAAGGATGTGTGCGATGGCTTCGCCGGCGTGATCAAGGCGCGCCAGGAACAGGGCCATGTCCTGACCACGACGCTGGTGCGCATCAAGGATGCGGAACTGACCGAGGCGTCGATGAACGGCCGCACCGCGTCGATCACCGTGCGCTACGTCACCGAACAGATCAACGTGACGCGCGACGGCGAAGGCAAGGTGGTGGACGGCGATCCCGACCGCATCACCGAAGCGGTGGACATCTGGACCTATGAACGCAATACCCGCGCCTCCGATCCGAACTGGACCCTGGTTGCCACCGCGACGCCGGAATGACGGCCCATCCATGCCGACGCCGTCGGGCCAGTTCGCCGCGTTCCTGAAGTTTGTTCCGCGTCTTGCTGCCCTGGCGGCGCTCGCCCTGATCGCGGCCTGCGCGCCGCGCGTGGCGGAAGACCGCGCGCAACTGCAACCGGCGCGCTTTTCCGATTTGCCGGACTGGCAGACGGACGATCCGCGCGGCGCTCTCGATGCTCTTGCGCGCTCTTGCGCAAAGCGTGCCGGTCGCTCGGCCGGCCGTGCCGTCGGCCCCTTCGCCATCGGCGGCTTCGAGAAGAACTGGGCCGATGCCTGCGCGGCGCTTGCGGCGCTCGGCGGCGGCGCAAGGGACCAGGCGGCGGCGCGCCGGTTCGTGGAGCAGCGCTTCCGCCCCTGGCTCGTCACCGGGCCCGAGGGCGAAGAAGGCCTTTTCACCGGCTATTACGAGGCTTCGGCCAGGGGTTCGCGCAAGAAGACGGCGCGCTACAACGTGCCGCTCTACAAGCGACCGGCCGATCTGGTGGAAGCCGATCTCGGCGCCTTTTTCGACGAATTCCGCGGCCGCTCGATCGCCGGGCGCGTGCAGGGCGGCCGCCTCGTGCCCTATGCGGAACGGCGGGGCATTTCCAACGGCGCGCTGGCCGGCAAGGGGCTCGAACTCGTGTGGCTCGACGATCCGGTGGATGCCTTCTTCCTCGAAATCCAGGGTTCGGGCCGCGTCACGCTGCCCGACGGGTCGATCATGCGCGTCGGCTTCGCCGCCAAGAACGGCCGGCCCTACACGGCGATCGGCCGCGTACTGATCGACATGGGCGCGATGACGCGCGAACAGGTGACGATGCAGTCGATCCGCGCCTGGCTGGCCGCTAATCCCGACAAGGCGCGCCAGGTGATGGAAGCCAACGCGGCCTATGTCTTCTTCCGCGAACTCACGGGCGACGGGCCCATCGGCGCCGAAGGCGTGGCGTTGACGCCCGGCCGCTCGCTCGCCGTCGACCGGCGCTACCTGCCGCTCGGCGTTCCGGTCTTCGTCGCCGCCGTCGACCCCGAAGGCAGGCTCGCGCCCCATCGTGCGCTGATGATCGCCCAGGACACGGGCGGGGCGATTCGCGGTGCGGTGCGCGGCGACATCTTCCTCGGCGCGGGCGATGCCGCGGCCGACCGCGCCGGACGCATGAAGCTCAAGGGCCGCGCCTGGCTCTTGCTGCCGCGCGAGATCGACGCGCGCCGGCCGGGATCGTGAGGCGCCGGTGAAATCCCCGCGCCGCCCTCCGCCCGCGCCCGACGATGCGGCGCTGTGGGAGCAGGTCGCGCGCGAAGTGAAGCCGCTCAAACGCAAACCGCGCAAGGTCCAGCCACCGGCATCATCGGCACGAAAACCGGCCGATGACGCAAAGCCGAAGCCGCGCCGCGCGCCACCATTGCGGCCAACCTCCGCGCCGGCAAAAACGAAATCTGCCGAACTGACCGCGGGTGCCACCGCCGGCATCGACCGGCGCACGGCGGCGCGCCTGCGCCGGGGCGATCTCGCCATCGAGTCGCGCGTCGATCTGCATGGCCATACGCTGGAAGATGCGCGATCGCGCCTTTTTTCCTTCATGGGACGCGCCGTCGCGCGGGGCCTGCGCTGCGTGCTGGTGATCACCGGCAAGGGTTTGCGGGGCGAAGGCGCCGGCGTCATCCGCGCCGAATTGCCCCATTGGCTGAACGATGCGGACCTGCGCCCGCACATCGTCACCTATACGCAGGCGCAGCCGAAGGACGGCGGCTCGGGCGCCTTCTACGTCTATCTGCGGCGGCGGCGGGAAAAATGACGCCGTTCGGCGCCAAGCTGCGCGAATTGCGCGCCGCCCGCGGCATCAGCCTCAAGCAGATGGCGGCCGACCTGCAACTCTCGCCCGCCTATCTTTCGGCGCTGGAGCACGGCAGGCGCGGACGGCCATCGCCGGTGCTGCTCATCCAGATCTGCCAGTATTTCCATCGCATCTGGGAAGACGCCGAAGAACTCGAACGGCTCGCGCAACTGTCCCATCCGCGCGTCACGGTCGACACCTCGGGGCTGGAGCCGGAAGCGACCGAGCTTGCCAATCTCCTGGCCGAACGCATCCACGACCTCGACCCGGCGCTGGTGCGCCGGCTGCTCGCGCTGATCAAGGGCACGGCTAAAGAATGAAGCGCGAGAGGTCCTGGTCCTTGACCAGGTTGGCGACGCGCTCGCGCACGTAGGGCGCGTTCACGGTCACCTTCATGCCCGGATGGTCGGAGGCGGCGAAGCTCACCTCTTCCAGCAGGCGTTCCATCACCGTTTGCAGGCGCCGCGCGCCGATGTTCTCCACCGTCGTATTGACTTCCGCCGACAGCGCGGCGATCTCGCGCACGCCGTCGTCGGTAAACGTCAACTCGACCTGTTCGGTGGCGAGCAGGGCGGTGTACTGGCGGATGAGGCTGGCTTCGGGTTCGGTGAGAATACGCACGAAATCGTCCACCGAAAGGGCCGACAGCTCGACGCGGATCGGCAGGCGTCCCTGCAATTCCGGCAGAAGGTCGGAAGGCTTGGCCAGATGGAACGCGCCCGAAGCTATGAAAAGAATATGGTCGGTCCTGACCGTGCCGTGCTTGGTGGCGACCGTCGTGCCTTCGATCAGCGGCAGCAGGTCGCGCTGCACGCCTTCGCGGCTGACGTCGGCGCCGACGCGCTCCTCGCGCGCGCAGATCTTGTCGATCTCGTCGATGAAGACGATGCCGTTCTGTTCGCAGGCGCCGATCGCCTCGCGCACGACGACATCGTTGTCGACCAGCTTGTCGGCTTCCTCTTCCACCAGAATCTTGTGCGAATCGGCGACGGTGATGCGCCGCGTCTTCTTCTGCCCGCCGAAGGCCTTGCCGAGAATGTCGCCGATATTGACCATGCCCACGCCCATGCCCGGCATGCCGGGAATTTCCATGGTCGGCATCGTGCCGCCGCCGTCGGCGACCTGGACCTCGATCTCCTTCCCGTCAAGCTCGCCCGAACGCAAACGCTGGCGGAACTTCTCGCGCGTGTCGCGGCTCGCGGCCTCGCCCACCAGCGCGTCGAGAACGCGCTCCTCGGCCCGGATTTCCGCCTTTGCGGTGACGGCGGCGCGCGCGCGTTCGCGCGTCTGGGGGATGGCGACTTCCACCAGGTCGCGCACGATCTGTTCCACGTCGCGTCCGACATAGCCGACTTCGGTGAACTTGGTCGCCTCCACCTTCAGGAAGGGCGCCTGGGCCAGACGGGCGAGGCGGCGGGCGATCTCGGTCTTGCCGACGCCGGTCGGCCCGATCATCAGGATGTTCTTCGGCATCACCTCGTCGCGGAGATCGGGGGCCAGCTGCTGGCGTCGCCAGCGGTTGCGCAGCGCGATGGCGACGGCACGCTTGGCGTCGTTCTGGCCGACGATATAGCGGTCAAGCTCGGAAACGATCTCGCGCGGGCTGAACGCGGCGGCGGTGCTGTCGGTCATCTCAGGCGCCGAGCTTCTCAAGCGTGACGTTGGTATTGGTGTATACGCAGATGCCCGCCGCGATCTCGAGCGCGCGTCGCGCCACGGCTTCGGCGTCCATGTCGTCGCGGTCGATCAGGGCGCGCGCGGCGGCCAGCGCGAAATTGCCGCCCGAACCGATGCCGATCAGCCCGTCTTCGGGCTCCAGCACGTCGCCGGTGCCGGTGACGACCAGCGACACCCGCGCATCGGCCACCGCCAGCATGGCTTCAAGACGGCGCAGGTAGCGGTCGGTGCGCCAGTCCTTGGCCAGTTCGACGCAGGCGCGCGTCAGCTCGCCGTGCTTTTCGAGCTTGCCTTCCAGCCGCTCGAACAGGGTGAAGGCGTCCGCCGTGGCGCCGGCGAAGCCCGCCAGCACCTTGCCGCCCTTCAGCGTGCGGACCTTGCGGGCGTTCGACTTGATGACGGTCGGGCCCATCGAGACCTGGCCGTCGCCGGCGATGACCACGCCCGCGCCCTTGCGGACGCAGAGGATGGTGGTGCCGTGCCAGTCGGGGGTGGTGTTGTCTCGGCTCATGCGGGGTCCCTGGAAAGCGGGCAAGATAGCATCCCATGTGGGGATGGAAAGGCCCCAATCAAGCGGGAATCGGCCATCTCCGCGCTCGCGGGCCGGGCCCGCCTTCGTCCCAAGCGCCTTCCCGCCGCGGGCCCTTCCTGCTAAAAGGCGCACTTCGGGCGGCCCGGCAGCGATCGGGGCCCCCGGCCCTGTAACCCGCGAGGAGAGCGCCATGACCGCCCGCACCGGCCGCGTCGAGCGCAAGACCAAGGAAACCAGCATCGCCGTCGAAGTGAATCTCGACGGGACGGGCGCTTACGAGATTTCGACGGGCATCGGTTTCCTCGATCACATGCTGGAACAGCTGTCGCGCCACAGTCTGATCGACATGAAGGTCAAGGCGGTGGGCGATCTGCACATCGACTTTCACCACACGACGGAAGACACGGGCCTCGCGCTCGGCGAGGCGCTGACGAAGGCGCTCGGCAATCGCGCGGGGATAGTGCGTTACGGCGATTCGATGATCCCGATGGACGAAACGCTGACGCGCGTCGTGCTCGATGCGTCGAACCGGCCCTATCTGGTCTACGAAGTGAAGCTGCCGGTGGCCAAGCTCGGCGACATGGATACCGAACTGTTCAAGGAATGGTTCCGCGCCTTCGCGCAGACGGGCGGGCTCACGCTGCACGTCGAAAACCTTTACGGCGAGAACGCGCACCACATCATCGAGTCCTGCTTCAAGGGCCTGGCGCGCGCGTTGCGTCAGGCGGTGGAAATCGATCCGCGCAAGGCCGACGCCGTGCCGTCGACCAAGGGCGTGCTCGGCGGCACGCTCTGATCGGGGGTTCGATGCGCACCTACACGGTCCATCTTCCCCCGCCGTTCACCGCGGCCGCGCGCGAACCGCTGGTCATCGCCGAAGGCTTCAACTGGTGGGCCTTCCTGTTTTCCGGCCTGTGGGCCTTCGTCAATCGGCTGTGGCTGCTCGGGCTTGCGATGATCGCGGCGACGACGGCCATCGCCTGGGGGCTCGATGTGCTTGGGCTGGGCGAGATGGCGCAGGGCGTCGTCACGCTCGCGGTCGCCGTCTACATCGGCTTCGAGTCCAACGACTGGCATCGCGCCCATCTCGCGCGCAAGGGATGGAAGGCGGCAGGCGTGGTGGCCGCAGCCGACCGCGACGGCGCGCTCCGGCGTTATCTCGATTTCGCGGCCATCGGCGCGGCATGACGGCAGGCTCGGCTTCGCATCCATGACAACGGTGATCGTCGACTACGGTTCGGGCAATCTGCGTTCCGCCGCCAAGGCGTTCGAGCGCGCGTCGAACGGCGGGCGCGTCGTGGTGACGGGCGATGCGCGCGCCCTTGCCGATGCCGAACGCATCGTGCTGCCGGGTGTCGGCGCCTTCGGCGATTGCGCGTCCGGCCTGCGCGCACTGCCCGGCATGGTGGACGCCCTGAACGAGACCGTCATCGTCAGGGGCAGGCCCTTCCTCGGCATCTGCGTCGGCATGCAGCTTATGGCGACGCGCGGGCTGGAACACGGCGTCCATGACGGGCTCGGCTGGATCGAAGGCGAGGTGCGGGCGATCGACGGCCACGGACCCGAGGCGCTCCAACTCAAAGTCCCGCATATGGGCTGGAACGACCTGCGCGTGAAGCTCTCCGCCCATCCCGTGCTGGCCGGCATCGGGACGGGCGATCACGCCTATTTCGTGCACAGCTACTGCATCCGGCCCTCGCGCGCGGGCGATGTGTTGGCCGACGTGGATTACGGCGGGCCGATCGTCGCCATGGTCGGGTGCGACAACATGGTAGGCACCCAGTTCCATCCGGAAAAGAGCCAGGCGGTGGGACTTCGGCTGATCGCCAATTTCCTCGCCTGGCGCCCGTAGACGCAAGTCCGCAGAAGGAGTTCGTGCCGATGATTCTGTTCCCCGCCATCGATCTCAAGGACGGCGCCTGCGTGCGCCTGTTCCAGGGCGAGATGGACAAGGCGACGGTCTACAACGCCGATCCCGCCTCCCAGGCGCGCGCTTTCGGCGAGGCGGGCTTTCACTGGCTGCATCTCGTCGATCTCAACGGCGCCATCGAAGGCCACCCGGTCAACGACAAGGCGGTGGAAAAGATTCTCGGCGCCATTTCCGTTCCGGCCCAGCTGGGCGGCGGCATCCGCGACATGGCGACGATCCGCATGTGGCTGCAGAAGGGCGTCAGGCGCGTCATCCTCGGCACCGTCGCGCTCGAACAGCCCGATCTCGTCAAGGAAGCCTGCCGCGAATTTCCCGGCCGCATCGTCGTCGGCATCGACGCGCGCGACGGCTTCGTCGCGGTGGCGGGCTGGGCCAAGACGTCCAGGGTCAAGGCGCTCGACCTCGCGCTCAAGTTCGAAGATTGCGGCGTCGCCGCCATCGTCTATACCGACATCACGCGCGACGGGGCGATGATGGGCGTCAACATCGACGCGACCACCGATCTCGCCTGGGCGCTGACGACGCCGGTGATCGCTTCGGGCGGCGTGTCTTCCATCACCGATCTGGAAGAACTCAAGGCGGTCGAGGAGTCGGGGATCGAAGGCGTCATCGTCGGCCGCGCGCTCTACGACGGGCGCATCGATCCGAAGAAGGCGCTGGCGCTGCTCGATGCGCCGGGCAAGGGCGCCTGAGCATGCTCAAGGTCCGCATCATCCCCTGTCTCGACGTGAAGGACGGCCGCGTGGTCAAGGGTGTCAACTTCGTCGATCTGCGCGATGCGGGTGATCCGGTCGAACAGGCGCGCGTCTACGACGCGGCGGGCGCGGACGAGCTCTGCTTTCTCGACATCACCGCGTCGTCGGAAAACCGCGACACGCTTTACGACGTCGTGCGCGGCACCGCCGAACAGTGCTTCATGCCGCTGACCGTCGGCGGCGGCGTGCGCACGGTGGAAGACATCCGCAAGCTGCTGCTGGCCGGCGCCGACAAGGTATCGATCAACACGGCGGCCGTGGCGCGGCCCGAATTCGTGCGCGAAGGCGCCGAAAAATTCGGCTCCCAGTGCATCGTCGTCGCCATCGACGCCAAGGCGGTGGCGCCGGGCAAGTGGGAAATCTTCACCCACGGCGGGCGCAGGGCGACCGGGCTTGATGCGGTCGAATGGGCCAAACGCATGGTGTCGCTCGGGGCCGGGGAAATCCTGCTCACCTCGATGGACCGCGACGGCACCAAGGCGGGCTTCGACTGCGCGTTGACCCGCGCGGTGGCCGATTCCGTCAGCGTCCCGGTCATCGCCTCGGGCGGCGTCGGCACGCTCGACCACCTGGTCGCGGGGGTGCGCGACGGCCATGCTTCCGCCGTGCTCGCCGCCTCGATCTTCCATTTCGGCACCTATTCGGTGGGCGAGGCCAAGGCCCACATGGCCGCCGCCGGCCTGCCGGTCAGGCTCGCCTGAGGCCGCGCGATCTGCTACCACCTTGCCCATGACCGACTCCGAAAAGCCCACGACCGGAAAGCCTTCTGCCGAAGTCCTCGCGCGCCTTTTTGAAACCGTCCGGGCGCGCAAGGGCGCCGATGCGTCGAAATCCTATACCGCCTCGCTGTTCGCGGGCGGGGCCAAACTCATCTGCCGCAAGGTGGGCGAGGAAGCGATCGAGGTCACCATCGAAGGCATGAAGGGCGACGGCGCGGCACTCACGCGCGAAAGCGCCGATCTGCTCTATCATCTTCTCGTGCTGTGGGCGGAAACGGGCGTGGCGCCCGAAGACGTCTGGGCCGAGCTTGGCCGCCGCGAAGGCACGTCGGGCATCGCCGAAAAGGCCGCGCGCCCGAAAAAATAACCTAGCTTTTCCGGCCGAACTTCATGACGCCGGTCGTCAATGCGACGCCGGCGAAGATCAGCGCGATGCCGATCGCGTGATAGGTCCGGAACGTTTCGTCCAGGACGATGACGCCCAGCAGGGTGCTGAACACCGGCATCAGGTACATGAACATCCCCGTTCGCCCAGGGCCCATCACCGCGACCGTGCGGTTCCAGCAGATATAGGCCAGCACCGACGGAAACACGCCGAAGAAGACGATGGCCGAAAGCGTCGCCGCGGTCACCGGCATGCCGCCCATGCGCGGATATTCGAACGCGATCAGAGGCAGGTGGAAAAGGACGCCGAAGCCGATGGTGACGAACAGGAACAGGTTGAGCGGCAGCGCGGTCCGGCGCCAGCGGATCAGCACCGTGTAGAGCGCCCAGAACACCACGCCGCCGATGACCAGCAGGTCGCCCCGGTTGAAGCTGAGCGCCGCAAGGGCGCCTGCGTCGCCGCGCGCGATGATGACCAGCGCGCCGATGATGGCGACGCCGACGCCGGCGATCTGGGCGCGCAAGGGGTGGTCGCGCAGGATGATCGTCGCCAGCAGGAAGGTGAACACCGGCAGCAGCGAATTGATCAGCGATGCGTTGACGACGGTGGTGAAATGCATCGCCGCATAGATGAAACAGTTGAATGCGGTGATGCCGACCCCGCCGAGCACGACGAGAAAAGGCAGCTCCCTGCGGATGGCCGCGCGATGGGCGGCAAACAGCGGCAGGGCGAAAGGCAGGAAGATCAGGAAAGCGACGACCCAGCGCCAGAACGACATCTGGATCGGCGGGATGGTGCCGGCCATCATGCGGGCGATCAGGAAATTGCCGGACCAGAACAGCGGCGCGAGCGCGCCGATCAGGAAGGCGGAGACGGGTGGACGTTCGGTGGTCATGGCGCGCAAGGTAAGTCGTCTACGACCTCCGGTCCAGAGGCCTTGCGGCCCGGTGACACGCCGCTCCACTTCTGGTAACAGGGAAAAAAGGCCGCCGTCCGTGCGGCGGGAGGATGCCATGTCCTATGACCCCGATAATATCTTTGCCCGCATCCTGCGCGGCGAGATCCCCTGCAAGAAGGTGTTCGAGAACGAACACGTTCTCGCTTTTCACGACATCGCGCCGAAGCGCCCGGTGCATGTGCTGGTGATCCCCAAGGGCGCCTATGAATCCCACGACGATTTCGCGGCCCATGCGAGCGAGGCGGAAATCGCCGCCTTCACCCGCGCCGTGGGCAGGATCGCCCGCGATCTCGGCGTCGCCGACAGCGGCTATCGCCTGATTGCCAACGCCGGCGCCAACGGCGGCCAGGAAGTTCCGCATTACCACGTGCATATCCTGGGCGGCGCCGATGTCGGCCCCATGGTCAGCGGCAGGTAAGGCGACGCAAAAATATCGCCGACCGGCGCCGCCGTTTTCGATGAAGCGTTGTCTTTCCGCCTGTTCCTTCGTTTCGTGTCATCCTGCCCTTTACGGCTTTCGCCAAGGATGGCAAGTCCGTGAACTTTCCGCTCCAGCTCTGTGACGGGGAGCACGAAATCGACGCGGTGGTATTCGGACCGGCCGGGGGCTTCCTGCACGTCCATCTTGCATCCTGGTCGATAGTTATTTCCATAAGCAATTAATAATAAACGGCTTTTAGCCCGCAGCGCGTTGTAGGCGGCGAGGCGTGGATGTATCCTGAGGCGCGATCTGGCGAAAGGATACATCCATGAAAAAGATGTTCGTCGCGTTGCTGCTGGCGCTAATGACTGTATCGACTTCCGCTGCCGCGCAGGAGCGGCGCGAAGTCACGATCCCGGTCGCGCTCAAGAACGGCACGCGGGAAGTGAAGGCGCTGATCTATACGCCCGCGCATGGAAAGCCGGCGCCGGCGGTTCTGGTCCTGCATGCCGGATCGCCCGACGGACTTCACGAGTATGCCGACGAAGACTATGCACGCGCGCTGGCGAAGGAAGGCTTCGTCGCGGTCGTTCCCGACTACGGTGCATTCGACGGTCAGCAGTACTGGGGTCCGCCGATGCGCAGCACCGTGGCGCTGGTTGCGGCGAAGGTAAAGGACATGCCGGAAGTCGGCGGCAAGCCGGTCGGCACAGTCGGCTTTTCACTCGGCGTCATGGGCATGATGGCCTCGACGATCACGCCTGCGATCAAGGCCGTCGTGGTTTATTACGGCGGCTACGATGGCTATGCGGCGAAGCATTTGCCGCGACCGCCAACGCCACTGGTCATGGTGCCGCTCGACGATGCTTCGGCGGAAAAAATCGCAGCACCTGTGCTGCTGCTGCACGGGGAAAAGGACGACGAAATTCCCGCCTCTCAGGCAAAAGAAATGCATGAGAAGCTCAAGCGCATGGGCAAGACATCGGAACTGGTGATCTATCCCGATGCCTATCATCGCTTCGACCGCGGCCCCAGGGGCAATATGGACGGCAAATACGTCTATCAGCTGGACGGTTCCGCGCGCGACGACGCTTTCAGGCGCACCATCGCCTTTCTGCATACCCACCTCGGCCGGTAGCCGCCGCGCGCGGGGCGTCCGCGGCGGCAAGTCCGAAAAAACTATATCAAATGCAATACGATAGAGCCTTGCGGCCGCCCCGCCGATGAGATGTATCTTAAGCGCCTTTTAAGCGAATCCCGCTAAAAGGGACCGACTTTTTTGCGTATCGCGCGTCCCCTCATCCGTGCGGCCTCGAAGCCGCGGTGCGGGCCGACAGCAATCCGTCACCGGACCAGAGGGGCTTGAAGAGCAGTGGCTGGGGAAGACAAGAAATACGCCTTCGCGCAGGCGACGGTCGTCCTGTTCAATCCGCAGGCGCAGATGCGCTCCATCCTGCGCTCGGCGATGCAGGGGCTCGGCTTCGAGAACGTGCTCGACTACGGCGAATTCGACCAGGCGCGCTTCGCCGTCATCGAACGGGCGCCCGATCTCGTGCTGCTCGATCTCGACAGCGAAAAGGACAAGGTCTGCGGCCTGGTGCGGGAAATCCGCAACACCAACATCTGCGCCGATCCTTTCGTGCCGGTGATGGTGCTGTCCTGGCAGCCCAACATGGTCGTGGTGAACAACATCATGGAAGCGGGCGTCGACGACATGATCGTCATGCCGCTCTCCATCAAAATGATCTACGAACGCATCGATGCGCTGATCCGCAATCGCCCCGAATTCGTGGTGACTTCAAGCTACGTCGGGCCGGAGCGGCGCAGCGGCGGCCGTGAAAAGATCGATGCGCTCGGCCTCGGCACCATCAAGGTGCCCAATTCGCTGCGCTTCAAGGCGACCGGCGACCAGGCCGCGATGGCTTCTATCGAGGCGATCAACGAGGTCAAGCAGAAGATCGAACACCATCGCGTCAACCGCTATGCCCAGCGTATCCAGTGGCTGCTCGACCAGATCCTGTCCGACAAGGCGAAGAAGATCGAGGATTCGGCCGTTACCGTGCAGCGTCACGACGAAATCGGCCGCCTGATCGAAGATACCTCCTTCGACCTGCGCGCGCGGGGCCATGTCGAACTTCTTGAGATCACCGATTCGATGATGCGCCTGCTCGACTTCGTGCGTGCGCGCCACAGTAAGCAGTTCTATGATTTTCTCCGCCTGCACGCGATGGCGATCAACGCCACGCTGCTCGAACGCGAAGGCGCGGCCCAACTGGTGGCGCAGGCGCTCGAAGAAACCGCAAGCTATCTCGACCGCATCGAAGCAGCCTGAGCCCCCGCGCCCTCATATTTCCATAATGTGGCATTTTCGACCCGCCGGTTCTCCAACACGCGCGGAAACGTCGGATTGGAATTGTTATTGCCCTGACACCGCGCTAGCGTTTCACCTGTAACCTTCGCCGTTTCGTCAGTCGCAGACCAATTTAAGGCGCGTAGAACCGGCATTCCCAAAATCATCATGCACTGCCGGTTTCCAGCGTCTTCTCGAAAGGGAAAGCGCCATGGTTCCCATCCGCTTCATTCGCTCCTCGCTGATCGTGCTTGCGATTGCCATCGGGACCGGCGTCTCTCCGGTACTGACGGGTGGCCCTGTCGCCGCTCAGGACGGGGACACCTATGTGGTTGTAAAGAAGAAGCCGGAAGCGCCGCCGGCAACGTCGCAGACCGTCACGCCCATTGTTGCGGCTCCGCCCGGCGTCGTCGACGCGCGCCCCAACACGGGCTCCGTGTACATAGGCGCGGCATCGGGACCGTCGTCGGGCGAACCGGTCTATACCGGGCCCTCGCCGGGCTATGTCGGCGCGGCGTCGGGCGCAGCGTCGGGTCCAGCCGTCAATGCCGGCGTTGCGCCAAATCTTGCCGCGCGTGTCATGGAACGCAAACTGGGCTCGGAAGGATTCCAGCGATTCATCGGTCAGCTTGAAACCATGAAGACCGAAGCGGGCACAGGCCGCGGCGCGCCGATGGCGGATCGCTGGTTCGACAATGCCGCCCCGCGCACGGGCGACGACAGAAATCTCAAGCCCGCGGGCACGCCAGCCTTCGGTATCGGCGGTGCCGCGCCTCCTCCGCCACCTGTGCCGGTCACCGAGGTGCGCGGCACCTTCAAGCCGGCGACGGTACGGGACGCCGCCGCGGTGACCAAGACCTATGGCAGCATCCCGGGCGGCGTTGTGCTCGAAGGAGTGGTCGGCGGGCTCGGCTCCTACGGCCAAGTCGTCTACGACCGTCGTTTCAATGCCTTCATTCTCGATAACCGGGTCGTTTATTTCATCAAGGTGCCGCCACGCACCGTGAGCGTCATGAGTTCGGCCATCGCCAAAGACGATCTTGTCGGCGTGTCGCTCGGCGACACGCAGATCGTCTACGGCAAGGTGCCGGAGAATTCGGAGCTCGCGAATGACCTCAAGCTCGCCGATCATTTTCTCGGCGGCATAGTTTTCGCCCAGGGTCATTGGACGGAAGGTTATCGCTTTCCGAACAACTACATGCCGAAAAAGAAGTCCAGCGGCGGTTTTTCAATGGCCGTTTTCTTCAATTTCAACGGATTTCAGTTCCGGGTGGCAAAGGACGAATTGGTGTTGTCGGGCGTGAACTTCGATGTCCGGCTGCTGCCGCTGTCGCAGACAAAATCCAGGGATGGCGGTCACCTGCCTGACGAGACCGCGATCGCACAGGGCAGAACGGTGCCGGAATACGAAAGCAATGTCCGCCACCTTACCGACAATATCGGGTACTACCGCCGCGAAGAAATCATCGAACGCATGTTCTCCTACGGCGAAGTGGCGGCCTTTCTGCGCGGGCTCAAGGCTGCGGGTTTTGATCTCGAAGCGCTGTCGCGCAGCATGATCACGTCGTGATCTACGCGGTGCCGGGAGGCCCAAGACGATGAAACGTCTTTTTGCGATCTGTTTTGCGGTACTGCTTGTTTCAGGTTGCGCTACGGCCTACCAGCCCACCGGCATGACCGGCGGGTTCGAGGAGGTGCCGTTGTCCTCGAACGCTTTCCGCGTCACGTTCAACGGCAACGGCTATACGCTTCCGCAGCGTTCATCGGATTTCACGCTGCTGCGCGCGGCCGAACTGTCGATGTCGCGGGGTTGCGCCTATTTCCTTTCAGATCGCGGTGTCGAGAGCCATTCATCCTGGCCGCCGAGCCATTCGATCCAGTTTGTCTGTTACCGTGATCGGCCCCAATCAAACGGCATCGTTTACGATGCTCGTTTGATCTACACAACGATCAGCGCGAAGTATCGAGAGGAGCTTGGCCCGAGGCCACCGCCCGTGATTGCCGGTGTTTCGGCGCCACCCGCCCCGGTGTCCAGCCCCCCGGCCCCCACGACGGGGGGTTCGGCCGCTCCTGCGGTTGATCAGACCGCCCGCGATTGCTCCCAGAACAAGGACAGCGCATTGCGTGTGAGGGCATGCACGGCCTGGATCGCGGCCAATCCGAATGTGCAGCCAAAGTCCCTTTCTCTTGCTTATCAGTATCGTGGACTTGGCAATGCCGGCCTTGAAAACAACCAGCCGGCGCTAGCGGATTACGACAAGGCCATCGCTCTGGATTCGGCCAATGTCGACGCCTATTACTATCGCGGCCAGATGAACTCCTATCTCGACCGATACCGCGAGGCCGAAAGGGACTTCCGGAAGAGCCTCGACCTCTTTTTGCCTGTAAGCACCGCAAAACCGACCGAGGGCAACAAGAATTTCGTCGCGACGCTCCAACGCCGTATTGCGCGCGCCAAGAAGGATGCGGAGCTGGAAGAGCGCTGGGTCGTCTACCTGCAGGATATCCAGAAGCGCAATCGCTACTCCAACTGGGCGGGGCCGCCTTACGATCTCTACAAGAAGCGCCTGGCGGATCGCTGATCTGCGCGGAAGGAACCGAGTCATGCGGCTTTTCATGCTATCGGCTCTTGTCGGTTTCGTTGCCTATGCGGTGCCCGGAACTGCGGTGGCGCAATGTCGACCCGGTGATCACCTGATCGGCGAGGACGCCAACGCTTATTATTGTTCCAGGCGCACCTGCAGCGAGCTAAAGACCCAGCTCGAACGGGACAAGAATGCGCTCGCACGCCAGAAAAAATCGTTCGAGGACACGAGCCGTGAACTCGACCATTGGGGCAAGGAAAACAACAAGGCCGCGCAGGACGCGTTCAAGCATGCGACACTCCTGCTGCACGATTCGGTACTCGGTTCCCTCGAACGACTGACAAATGCACGCATCGAGGAGATGCGAAAGTCGATCTGGCGGAATCCCGGACCCACGGGCCTGACCTTCACCCGCCTTGTCGAAAAAACGCAGGAAATGCAGCGACGATCGGCACGGCTCCATGGCCTCGCGGATGCGCTTTCGTTGTCTCAATATCCGTTTTCGAATTTGACGACGGCCTATGCTGACCTCAAGAACTGGGCGGCGGAAATCCATTCGCATGCCGAAGATATCACCGCCATCATTGCTGAAATGCGCAAGGACGCCGACGGCCGCAAGGCGCTTGCCGAAAGCGGGATTTCATTCGTTTCCGACGGGCTCAAGATTGCGCTCAGGCCTCTTGTGGCGCAAAGCCTGTCGCTCGGTGAATTCTTCGTCAACTACGGCTACGATGCGACCGTCTGGGTAGCAAGCCGTAACCGTATCATGCAGAATCTCGGTAATCAGGATGCGCAGAGAATCGCATTATGCAAGCTGGACGCGCAGCTGAAACAGACGGTGCGCGACTACAACATTTGCCAGAAACGCTATCCGGCGCCGAACCGCAGCATCCCGCGTGCCTCGGACTGCAGGTAGGCGCCGGCGCTCCCGTCAGTCCCTTGCCGTCGCGCGGAAGACGATGACGGCGAACAGGATCATGCCGATCAGCACGACGAAGGAAAACGCCGCGGTGACCGGCTCCGCCGCCTTGATGCCGAGCAGGTATGGGATGAGCGCGCCGATCAGGCCGACGACGCCGATGTTGGCGACCCAGAAATGCCAGTTGGCAAGCCGGTCGTTCGCCGCCGCCGGATAGACGCGATAGAAAAGTCCGTAAACCGCCATCGACATGAAGCCCAGCAGGTTGAGATGCCCATGCGCCGGCGCCAGCGTATAGCTGTGGCTTGCCGCCATGAAGATGCCGATGCAGACGCCGATCAGAACGTAGATGACGGAATGACGCAGGAAACGCCTTGCCAGCATGATCGAATGACCCCCCTGTTTCCGGTTTCTGTCCGGGTTTCTGTCAAGATCGGCACGATAGCCTGTTTTCACCGCCCTGGAAGCAGCCGTCTGTAGCTGATGGCCTCGGCGACATGGACGCGCCTGACCCCGCCGCCGCCGTCCAGATCGGCGAGCGTTCGCGCCACGCGCAGGCACCGGTGATAGCCGCGCGCGCTCAGGCGCATTTTCTCCGCCGCCTCGGTCAACAGCGCCCGTCCGGCTTCGTCGGGTGCGGCGATCTTTTCCAGCACCGCGCCGTCGGCTTCGGCATTGGTCCGCAGGGTCTCGCCCAGTTCGGCGAAGCGTTCGCGCCCCATGGCCCGCGCCGCCGCGACGCGGGCGGCGACCTCGCGCGAGCCTTCGGCGGGCGGCGGCAGGGACAGGTCGGCCGCTTCCACCGCCGGCACGTCGACGTGCAGGTCGATGCGGTCGAACAGCGGGCCCGAGATCCTGTTCTGGTAATCCGCCGCGCAGCCGGGCGCCCGGTTGCAGGCGAGCGCGGCATCGCCGAAATAGCCGCAGCGGCAGGGATTCATCGCCGCCACCAGCTGGAAGCGCGCCGGCCATGTGGCATGCGCCTGCACGCGGGCGACGACGGCGCGCCCGCTTTCGAGGGGCTGGCGCAGCGCCTCCAGCGCCGGGCGGGAAAACTCCGGCACTTCGTCGAGGAACAGCACGCCGAGATGGGCGAGCGAAACCTCGCCCGGCCGGGCGCGCGGGCCGCCGCCGATCAGTGCCGGCAGGGACGCCGAATGATGCGGATCGCGAAACGGGCGACGACGCAGCAGGCCGCCTTCGGGCAAGGTGCCGGCAAGGCTGTGGATCATCGAGACTTCCAGCGCCTCGGCCGGATCGAGCGGCGGCAGCAGCCCCGGCAGGCGGCTTGCCAGCATCGACTTGCCGGCGCCCGGCGGTCCCACCATCAGGAGGTTGTGGCCGCCCGCGGCGGCGATCTCGAGCGCGCGCTTGGCCGTCTCCTGGCCCTTGATATCGGCGAGATCGGGCGCCGCACCCGCGGCGCTTTCGGATTTCGGCTCGGGCGGGCTCAGGACCTGGCTGCCCTTGAAGTGGTTGATCAGTTCCATCAGCGAAGGCGCCGCGAGTATCTCCAGCCCCTTGACCCACGCCGCCTCGCCGCCGCAGGCGGCCGGACAGATCAGCCCGCGATCCGTGCCGTGCGCGTGAATGGCGGCGGGCAAGGCGCCGGCGACGGCGCTGATGCGCCCGTCGAGCGACAGTTCGCCGATGGCGACGAAGCCCGCCATGTCATCGGCCGGCAGTACGTCCATCGCGGCGAGCAGCCCGAGCGCGATGGGCAGGTCGAAATGGCTGCCTTCCTTGGCAAGGTCGGCGGGCGCGAGATTGACGGTGATCCGCTTGGGCGGCAGGGCGAGGCCGAGCGCGTTGAGCGCGCTGCGCACCCGTTCGCGGCTTTCGCCCACGGCCTTGTCCGGCAGGCCGACGATGGAGAAAGCAGGCAGGCCAGGGGCGATCTGCACCTGAACGTCGACGCCGACGACTTCGACGCCTTGAAAAGCGACCGTGTTAACGCGCGCGACCAAGCAACCACCGCCTGACTTCGTCCGATGGTCGCAATCCTAGAACATGTTTCGCCTTGTTTGAAGCAGCTCCGCTTGACGCGCGTCGGGCGCCTGCGCGGCAAATCCGTCGGGCGCCGGCGCGATCGTCGTCCCGCCTCGGCCGTCGCCGGAGCGACTCGATCAAGGTGACATAATGTCCCCCGGCGGCGGACCTGAAACGAGTCGAGCGAAGCGAGGAAACAGGCCGGCGGCGAAATCCCGTGCCGCCGGCCTGTGTCGATCAGTGGAACATGCGTATGCCGACGATACCGGCGACCACGGCCAAAACGATGATAAGGGTCTTGATGCCCGGCCGGGACGCCTCGTGTTCCTGGTCTTCGTTCTGTTTATCGGCTTGATTGTTGTTCGCCATTTTTCTTCCTCTCTGGTCTGGTCTTTCGCGCGCAAAGCCGAAACGGAACCGCGGCCCGAAAAAGCGGCGGCGTCACGGCGCGCAAGATGTCGTGATCGAAAAAACCTGCGCGAAATCAGGCGAGAGGAGGACCGGTCTTGGGCGGCCCCAGAAGGAAGATGCCTTCGGCAGTTTGGTGTTCACCGGGGGATAGGCCCGGGACCGATGCGTACGGCGCGGGCTGGCTGCCGGCCTCGCGCGATTCGAAAGATTCGCGCTCGCCCTCGTCGACGTAAAATTCGGCAAACAGGTCGTCAATGTCGGAACCGTTGCCGCGTTCGATCGCCATGGTGCGATCCGTGGCCGCGGTCGCGGCACCGAAGACTCCGTCATCGCGGCAGTCCGCAAACGCGGACGACCACGTGGCGGTCAGGCCGATCGCCAGCAACGCGGCCCATGCGAGGGTCCGGAAGGTTCTTCCCGTCAGCGACATCACGCGGCTCTTTGTTATTTATCCGTAGCCGACCCCTGTAGCGTTCAGGCTAGCATGGCTGCCCCCGGTCCCGGCAACCGGTTTCCCGGCCCCCTGTCGGGGCTAGAACCGGCCGCGCCTGAATCGCAGAACCGCCCGCACGACGCGCAGAACGATGCGCGCCCAGGTGATGGGCCGATGGAGGGACAGGTTGCGCGACGGCCGCCGTCCGCTCCTGTGCGGCGGCGGAAAAGGCGTCGCATCGTCGGGCGGCGCAGGCCGCCGCCGCGGGATGCGCGGCAGCTTCATCGGATGCGCCGCGGATGGTTTTCGGCCACCCGCAACTCGATGGCGTCCCAGATGCGGCTTTCCAGGTTGACGCCGTCGAACCGGTTGATTTCCTGGATGCCGGTGGGCGAAGTGACGTTGATCTCGGTCAGGTAGTCGCCGATGACGTCGATGCCGACGAAAACCAGGCCGTGTTCGCGCAAGGTCGGCCCGATCGCGGCGCAGATGTCGCGCTCGCGCGTGGTCAGGCTCGCCTTCTCGGCGCGCCCGCCGACATGAAGGTTGGCGCGCGCCTCGCCGCTTGCCGGAACGCGGTTGACCGCGCCCGCCGCTTCGCCGTCGATCAGGATGATGCGTTTGTCGCCCTTGCGTACGTCGGGCAGGTATTTCTGCACGACTACCGGCTCGCGGTAGAGCTGGGTGAAAAGCTCCAGCAACGCGTTGAGATTTTCGTCGCCGGGCTGGACATGGAACACGCCGGCGCCGCCGTTGCCGAACAGCGGCTTGATGATGATGTCGCGGTATTCGTCGCGGAACTCCAGGATCGATGCGCGATCCGAAGTGATCAGCGTCGGTGGCATCAGTTCGGCGAAATGCGTGACGAACAGCTTTTCCGGTGCATTGCGCACGCGCACCGGATCGTTGACGACAAGAGTCTCCGGATGCACATGTTCGAGCAGGTGCGTCGCCGTGATATAGGCCATGTCGAAGGGCGGGTCCTGGCGCATCAGCACGACATCGAGCGCGGCGAGGTCGATGACCTCTTCCTTGCCGGTGTCGAAGGGGCGCGCCGGATCGCGCCTGGCCGTGAAACTGCGCGCCCGCGCGCTGACGCGGCCCTGGGACAGCGACAGGTCCTGCGGCAGATAATGATAGAGCGCGTGTTTGCGCTTCACCGCTTCGAGCGCCAGCATGTAGGTCGAATCGGCGGCCGGATTGATCCGCTCCAGCGGGTCCATCTGAAAGGCGACGGCAAGAGACATGGTCCGAAACGATCCGGTTTTCGTTGGGGTCGGCTGCGACGGCGGCAGCCTAGCACGGCGTCGCGGCGAAGCGATACGGGAGTGCGGCGCCGGCCGTCAGTTGAGCCTTGCGGCGATCTTCTGCGCCAGCGCGGCGGCGATATGGCGGGCTTCTTCGTCCTGCGTGCGGTCGACGAAGATGGTCAGCGCGGCGACGGCCGCCTTCAGGTTCCCCGCCTCGGCCTGCAGGATGCCGAGGTCGCGATAGAGCGCCGTCTCCTCGGGCGCGATCAGAAGCATGCGGTCGATCACCGCCACCGCGCGGGCGAACCGGCCCTGCGCGGCGAGCCGCGTCTTGGCGTTGTTGAGCAGCCTGAGCAGGATGTGCCGGTCGTCGAGCACGGCGTAGCAGGCCGGGGTCAGTTCGGCCTCGGGGCCGGAAACTTTCTTCAGCAGGCCGCGCAACGCGCTGGCGCCGCCGATGGCGGCGCCGGCGAAGGGATCGACGATGACCCGCTCCGGCCCGCGGCTCAGCGCGATCAGGAAATGGCCGGGAAAAGCCAGGCCGTCGGCCAGCCAGCCCTGGGCGCGCGCGGCATGCAGGTAGAGGATGCCGAGCGCCACGGGCAGGCCCTTGCGCCGGTCGATGACGCGCATGAGGTTGGCGTTTTGCAGATCGTCGTAGGTATCGGCGTCGCCGCTGTAGCCTTCCGACCCGTGGATGACGCCGGTCAGGGCGCGGACCTGCGATTCGCCGCTGGAATTGTCGCCCGCCGCCCGCGCCACCGCCGCCGCGAGGTCGTCCAGATGCAGGCGATAGCGCTCAAGCGGCACCTGCGGCCGGTCGAGGGAGGCCAGCAGCAGCGCCGCGCCGGCGATGTCGATCGCGCCCTTGCCGGCGCGGCCGAAGGCGGCCAGCCGGTCGAGCGCCCCCGAAGCGGCCGCGGTCTGTTCCTGCGCCTTCTCCGCCTCGATCATGATTTGCGCCTCGGGTCGTTCTTGAGAAGGACATGATTGACCACGCGTTCGACGAACTCGATGTTGCGCGCGTAATTGATGACCTTGTCGAGTTCCTTCTTGTCCTGGGCCACGCCGAACAGATAGACGGTCTGGCGCACCGTCTCGACGGCGTAGTTCACTCCCAGGATGTCGCGGTCGACCAGGATCTTGGCGCGCAGTTGCGCCGAAATCCAGGTGTCGCGGGCGAAGGTGCCGCTCGATCCCTTCGAATCCACGGCGATCTCGTTGATGACTTCGCGCACGCCGCGCACCGACCACGCGCGCCGGATGACCTCCGCCCGCAGGTCCTCGCTCTTGACGACGCCGGTCAGCAGGACCCGGCCTTCGTAGACGGCGCTGGCGAGATGCACGAACAATTCCTTGTCCAGCTCCAGCCAGCCGTGGTTGATCTCGGCCTGGATGCGCGAATCGACGATGGCGATATCGATGCCGCGCTCCTGCAGCCCCGCGGTGCCGGCGGCGGCCCCGGCGCCGACCACCGCGCCCGCGCAGGCGTTCAGGCCCAGTAGCGCGGCGAGCAGCAGCGCGGCCGCACTGGTGCGGCGGATCGCGGAACGGGAAGAATGTCTGGAAGCGGATTTCATGCGGCGGCCCTCCGCAGCATCGGATGATGAGGTGTCGGCCAATTAGACTCGACGCCGCCCGCCTTGTCCAGTCGCTGCGTGGCGCGGCCAGTGCGCGCGGCTCATTCGCGCCATGCGTCCTCGATCAGCAGCGGCAGTTTCCACGGCCGCATCAATATGGCGTCGAAACGGCAGTCGCGTGCGCCATCCTCGGGATGGGCGGCGATCCAGGCGCGCGCCGCCGCCGCTATGCGCGCGCGCTTGGCCGCGGTGATCGCCTCGCCGGCGCGCGCCGCGTCGGCGCGGCTCTTGACCTCGACGAAGGCGACGGTGCGGCCGCGCCGGACGACCAGGTCGATTTCGCCGAGCGGGCAGGAAAACCGCCGCGCCGCCACCCGATATCCCCGAAGGTTGAGCCACACTGCCGCCAGCGCCTCCGCCCTCAGCCCGCGCCGGTTGGCGGCGCGTCGTGCCTGCGTGCCGCTCACTTGCCGCCCTTGCCGGCGCCCAGTTCGAGGGCGCGCGCATAGACCGTGCGGCGCGGCAGGCCGGTCTCGGCCGCGACGCGATCGACGGCATCGCGCAGGCTGTGGGAAGCGAGCGCCGCTTCCAGCGCTTCGTCGAGACGTTGCATGGAACTCGCCGTGGTGGCTGCGTCGGGCGGCGCCACGACGACGACGATCTCGCCGCGGGGCGGCTCGATCGCGCCGTAGCGTTCGGCCAGGCCGGAGAGCGTACCTTCGGCGATCTCCTCGTGCAGCTTGGTCAGTTCCCGGCAGACGGCCGCCTTGCGCGGTCCGAAGACCGCCGCCGCATCGGCCAGGAATTCGCCCAGCCGTCGCGCCGATTCGAAGAACACCAGGCTGCCCGGCACCGCCGCGAGCGCCGCGAGCGCGCGCTTGCGCGCCGTGGACTTCGGCGGCATGAAGCCGGCGAAAAAGAAGGCATCGCTCGGCAGCCCCGACAGGGTCAGCGCGGCAAGCGCCGCCGATGCGCCCGGCGCCGCGGTCACGGCCAGACCGGCCGCGCGCGCCTCGGCCACCAGCTTGAAGCCCGGGTCGGAAACCAGCGGCGTTCCGGCATCGGATACCAGCGCCACCGCTTCGCCCGCCTTCATGCGCGCGATCAGGGCAGGCCGCGCGCGGGCGGCGTTGTGTTCGTGATAGGAGGCGAGCGGCGTCGCGATGCCGTGCGCGGCGAGCAGCTTGCGCGTCACCCGGCTGTCTTCGCAGGCGATGACGTCGGCGCGCGCCAGCAGCGAAAGCGCGCGCAAGGTGATGTCGCCGAGATTGCCGATCGGCGTCGCCACCAGGTAAAGCCCGGGCGCCAGCGGCCCCTTTTCCCTGTCGCGCGCGTTCTTGCCGTCCGTTTTCATCGCGCCGCCGGGGGGTTTTCGCGCGCTGCGGGCGCAGGCCAACCCGCCATCCTGTTGCTGGCGGGCAACCGGGCTGCGATCGGATGATTCCATCCGATCGCAGGTTGCTCTAGGCTGGTGCGCCGCGGGGCCTGCCGGCGGGTTTCGTCGCTGTCGCGCAAGT
>CAXRES010000194.1:0-28105 GCA_964229575.1 Alphaproteobacteria bacterium | reverse complement strand
CGTGCGCTGGGCCACGCAGAGAGACGAACTGGCCGTGCTCAAGGCCGGTCTGCGCGACCGCGTCAGGCAGGTCTATTCCCGCTTCCCGGCCGAGGTCGAACGCGCCTACCGCATCGCATGGCGCCGCTGGTGCCAGGGCCTTCCCCCAGAGCCCATCCGAATCACCGACGGTAGCGCGAAGGCTCGCTGAGAGCCGCACAGTCAGTGCCGAATCACCATGTACCGCTGCAGAAACAGCGACAGGACGGCAGTCACCGGGCGTGCCAGCGGCCCCAGGCGACGATTGAGGCGGCCAAGCCGACTGGCCGACCGCCACAGGGATTCCTCCCTCTCGCGGAATTCTATCTTGACCCCCGCGCGCACCGCGATCCCGAACCACTCGTGTTTCGACCGATAGTACACCAGCGACATGATGCGCCGACATTCGGCCACGCTTTCAGCCACTGTCAGGGATCGGCATTGCGGCGGGCGTCGGCCAAGCGCGCACCAGAAGCCGAGCCACGCGGGACTTCGGCAGAGAAAAGGCAACGGCATACCCACATGTCCTTCGACTGGATACAGCGGTCCCGGAAAGCGGTGCACGGACACCGCGCCGGGCTTGAGTATCCGGGTCAGTTCCCGAATGGCCACCTCTGGCACCTCGACATGCTCGAAGACCTGATCGGAAAAGGCAAAATCGAAAGTGGCGTCAGCGTAAGGAAGCCGGAGGCCGACTTGCGGAATAAGTGCCAATCGGGCGCGCAGCTCATCGGGCACCGTCGGCGGAAAGAAAATGTCCGCGCCGCTGGCATCGTAGCCCGCCGCGAGGAGGGCCGCGACCGAACGCCCCTCGCCACAGCCGAAGTCGAGTACCCGCCCACCTGCGGGGATATTCACGCCGAGCAGATCGCGGGCAAAAGCAAGATCGGCGAGGGCCGGCGGAATCATGTTGCCGGCCGCGAAACAAGGCGCCAGCCAAGTCTCGCGTAAGCAATAGCGGCGCCGGCCCCAAGCACGACGTTGATCGCAATCACCGGCGCAAGAACGCCGAACCAGCGGAAGAGAATAACCGTCAAGAGAAGTCGCCCCGCCGTTTCACAGGCGGCAATGACGATCAGAGGACGCAGGGCCACGAGAGAGAAGGCGAAGATCATGGCAAACCGGGAAATCCCAAGCCAGAATACCGACCCTCCGGCCAACGCATAGGCAAGCGCGCTTTCGGGCGCCCTGTCGGCACCGACCCACAAACTGACCAGCCAGTGGCCAAGCAGCGCGTAACCGATACCCGCGGCCAATGCGAGGAGGCCGATAATGCGCAGCCCCTCGACAAAGACCCGCCTGAGACGGGCACGATCGCCGCCGACATCCATACGGATGAGGTCGAGCATCAGCGTCTCCGACAGGCGCAGGATCAGCATGACGATGAGTTCGGCCACCTTCCAGAACAGCACGTAGTGGCCCGCATTTTCCGCTCCGCCGAGAAGGCCGACCAGCAGCACATCGGACTGCAGCAGAAACTGCAACACGCCGTAGGTCGCGTAGGCCCAACCATTCTCACCCACTGTTGCACGCAGCCGCGCCATTGCGCTGTGGCCGGGGTTCGTGGCCGTGGACCACGCCCGGCGGGACTGGCCCAAGCGCAAAATGAACGCGCCCGCATATGCGACGAGTACGCCGAGCAACAGGCAGGCAGCCACCCCCACCAGACCACCGCCAAGCAGCAGAACCGGAACGACGGCCGCGACAAAGACCACGATGCTGAGCGCAAGAAGCACGTTGATCGCCACTCTGCGGCCACGCACGGCCAGTGCGGCAAACTCGACCAACTGCAATTGCATCACCAGGGAGTAGACCGCCATCAGGACGAAACAGGCAAAGACGTCCTCGCGCGCCAGTCGCGCAGAGCCCCCCACAAGGACTTCAGGTGCGAAATAGCCGCTTGCCGCCAGAATTCCACCGGTGACCAGTCCGTAGGTCAGGAAAATCAGACGAAAATCGCTGTGCGCCCGGGCAAAAGCATACGCATCCGTACGCGCATGAATTTCGCCGAGGGCACGCACCATCCGACCATTTAACCAATCCACGCCGAGGCGAATGATGGTCACGGTGGATATGGCGACCATCAGGACACCAAAACCGTCCTTGCCCAGGGTCGAAAGATACAGGGGAACCAGCGCGAGCTGGGTCAACACCTGGAGGCCCAGAACGCCGTAAGCGGAAACAACGGCGAGCGTGAACTCGCGGTTGTTTCGCAGCTTACGGATAATCCCGACCAACCCGGCCGCCGGCTAGCGCAGCGCCGCGGCGATATTACCGCCATCGACGGTGAGCACGGCGCCGGTGGTCTTATCGGCTCCGGCAAGGTCGACAAAGGAGCGGGCGACGTCGTCCGCGGTAACCTCGCGGCCAAGGAGGTTGCCGCCCATGTATTCCTCACGGCTGACGCCCCGCGCCTTCGACCTGGCCGTGATCATCTCGTCGGTGAGAAGGCCGGTGCGGATGCGGTCGGCGTTGACCGCATTGGCGCGAATGCCGTCGCGACCGTGGTCGATCGCGTACTGGCGCATGAGCGCGATCGTCGCGGCCTTGGGCAGACCGTAGGGACCGAAATCGGGACCCGGGTTGACCGCCTGCTTGGACGCATTGAACAGCAGTACACCGCCGGTTCCCTGGGCCTGCATGACGGAAACGGCAGCCTGGGCAACGCGTTGATGGCCATAGAAATTGAGTTCGAAACTGTCGCGCAGGACCCGCTCCGGCACTTCACCGATGCGGCCCTGCCAGGCACGTCCGGCGTTGGACACGACGATATCGACCCCGCCGAAGGCGCCCACTACTTCGGCAAAAGCGCGAACGACGGACCCCGCATCGGTAACATCGCAGGTGACGGCCATGCCCCTGACCTCCCTGGCCGCCGCCGCAAGCCGCGCTTCGTCGACGTCGAGGAGAACAACGTCGGCCCCCTGACTCCTGAACGCGCGCGCCGTGGCCATGCCGATGCCCGATGCCGCACCGGTCACAGCGACGACATGGCGGGCAAAGCGCGGCTCGGTGCCCTTGCCGAGCTTGGCCTGCTCAAGGGACCAGTATTCCATGTCGAAGAGATCGGCTTCGGGAAGGGCTTCGAATCGGCCGATGGCCTCCGCATCGGTAATCGTCTCGACGGTGCTGACCGCGATGTCGGCGGCGATACGGGCAGCGGCCTTGTTGGCGCCGACGCCGAAAAGGCCAAGACCCGGCACCAGGATAACGCGGGGTAACGGATCGAGTTCGGTTCTGGTGCCGCCGACGCGCCTGTTGTTGCGGCGGAAATAGTCATGGTAGCGCCGCGCGAAATCGTCGAAGGCCCTGGCGGCCCCGACGCGGAAGTCGTCAATCTTTCCGGCAGCAGGTGCAGGCACGATGACCGGCCGGTTCTTGGTGCGGATGGTGTGATCGGGCGTCACGACTCCGGACTGCGAATAGCGCCCCACGTCACGGCCATTCACATACGCGAGCACGACCGGACCACCACGGAAATCGAGCACCATTCGCCTTGTCGCGGGACCCCGCCTCTCCGCGCAGAGGCCGCGCAGAATGGGGGCCACCTCGGACACCGCCGCGGCGTTCTTCGGCAGCCGTGCCGCGACGAAGATGCGCGTCCTGCGGCCCCGCTTCAGCCGCCTCTCGGCCAGGGAAACCATCTCGATCATGCGTTCGTAGGCTTGCCGCGCGCTGTCGCCGAACGTGAAGATGCCGTGCTTTTCCAGGATCAATCCCTCGACCGAGGGATCCTGCTCGAACACTTCCGCCGCCTTCCTGGCGAGCGCAAATCCCGGCATGATGTAAGGCACATAGCCCATGCGCGCGCCATAGATCGAGCGGCAGATCGCTTCGCCGTCGGCCTGATCGCTTACGGATAGAACCGCGGTCGAATGAGTATGATCGACGAATTTTGCCGGCAGGAAGGCGTGCAACAAGGTTTCCACCGACGGCGTCGGCGCCGAGGCATCGAGCAGGTTGATGCGCTGGGCGTTGACCATGTCTTCGTCCGACAGAACCTCGAGCGCGCGCAGGGCCCGGATCGGCGCCAGGCGGACGGCAGGCAGCCCGGCGGGCTCGATTTCCGCCATGTCCCAGCCCGAGCCCTTGACGCAGAGAACCTCGGTGGCACTGCCCAGGAGGTCGGTCACCTTGGTCTTGACCGAAGTATTACCGCCGCCGTGCAGGACCAGCGCCGGATCGCGGCCGAGGAGGCGCGAGGTATAGACGCGCAATGCGAGATCGGCGTTGACCCCCTGGTTACCGTAACGGGTGACGTAGCCCCGCGCTTCTTTATCCGACCATTTACTCTTCATGGGTTGCCTTCCATCTGCGACTGCGCGTCAGGATAAGCCCGGCGCGGCGGCAGAGCGATCAGGAAATAGACCGGCGAGGCCGGCGGACGAGGCGGGGCACACCCCGCGCTCCGTGATAAGACCGGTCACCAGCCGCGCGGGGGTCACGTCGAAGGCGGGATTGGCGACCGGGCTTCCCTCCGGGGTCAGTTGGACCGCAACCACGTTACCGGCTGCGTCGCGGCCGCGGATTTGCGAAACCTCTTCGCCCGCACGCTCTTCGATCGGAATGGCGGCGCCGGTGGCTGTCGAAAAGTCGATGCTCGGCCCCGGCGCGGCAACGTAGAACGGCACGCCATTATCAGCGGCAGACAATGCCTTCAGGTAGGTGCCGATCTTGTTGCAGACGTCTCCGTTGGCGGCGGTACGATCGGTTCCGACGATGCAGACGTCGACACGTCCTTCGCGCATCAGGTGACCGCCGGCATTATCGGCGATCACCGTATGAGGTACGCCGTGTGCGACGAGTTCCCAGGCGGTCAGGCTCGCGCCCTGGTTGCGCGGCCGCGTCTCATCGACCCAGACATGAATCGGTATGCCGGCATCGATGGCGGCATAGACCGGCGCGAGCGCCGTGCCCCAGTCGACCGTCGCCAGCCAGCCGGCGTTGCAATGGGTTAGCACGTTGAGCGGTCGCCCGTCTTGGCCGGCAGCAAGCCGTTGGAGGATAGCGCGGCCATGCCCGCCAATGGCCTGGCAGATCGCGACATCCTCCTCGGCGATGGCCTCTGCCTCATGGAAGGCCGCCGCCGCACGCTCTGCCGGCGCCAGGGGCCGTACCCTGCCGGCAACCCGTTCGAGCGCCCAGGCGAGGTTGACCGCGGTCGGGCGTGTCGCGCGCAGATGAGCGCAGGCCTCGGCCAGGGCGGCCTCGCTCGCGTCGGCACGGAGGCCGAGCGCGAGGCCGTAGGCCGCGGCAGCGCCGATGAGCGGCGCACCACGGACCTGCATGGTTGAAATGGCGCGGGCCGCATCCTCAAGGGAGCACAAGTCCACCACGACGAATTCGTGCGGTAAGCGGGTCTGGTCGATGATCCGGACGGAGGCGCCACCCTCTCCGGCCCAGATGGTCCGATAAAACCTGTCACCGACCTTCATCGCCGCGAATCACTTTCTTTCGAAATTCGACCGGCGCGCTCGAGCGCCCGCCAGACTTATGGACCGGCTTTCGAGGGATCGTCAACTCTGCCCCCTCGATCCCGGAAAAGCCCTAGAAATGTTGACACTATGCGGGTGGGTGCCTAAAAGAAGATACGGAAAACTGGCAGGTTCTTGGCGAATCGGCAGCGGGTAAAATTCGCTCTCCATGCCGCCATCTGTCCCCTAGCGGTAAGGTTCATGACCATTACATTCCCGAATATCCTCATCACCGGCGGTGCCGGTTACGTCGGCCACGTCCTGACCCCTCGCCTGCTGTCAGCGGGTTACAATGTCACGGTCTACGACACTCTCTACTTCGGGGCCCGGTTTCCCAACGCGCGGAACCTTCGAGTCATCCAGGGGGACGTCCGGGATACCGCGCAGCTGGCCGCAGCCTTCAAGGGGCAGGATGCCGTCCTGCACCTCGCCGCGATATCCAACGACGCCAGTTTCGAACTGGACGAAAGCCTTTCCACCAGCATCAATTACGACTGCTTCGAGCCGATGGTCGTCGCGGCGAAGCAGGCTGGGGTGAAGCGTTTCATATACGCCTCCTCCAGTTCGGTCTACGGGGTCAGCGATTCGCCCAACGTTACCGAAGAACACCCGCTGGTGCCGTTGACGCTTTACAACAAGTTCAAGGGAATGTGCGAACCGCTGCTGTGGAAGCACATGGCCGACGATTTCACCTGCGTCACCATACGTCCGGCGACGGTGTGCGGCTATTCGCCGCGGTGCCGGCTCGATCTTTCCGTCAACATCCTGACCAACCATGCCGTCAACAAGGGCGTCATCACGGTCTTCGGCGGCGATCAGATGCGCCCCAACCTTCATGTCGAGGACATGGTGGACTCCTACGAGCTGATGCTCATGGCGCCTCACGACAAGATTCATGGCCAGGTTTTCAACGTCGGTTTCCAGAATCATTCGATCGCCGAAATCGCCATGATCGTTCAGCGCGTCGTCGAGGAGGAGATGCCCGAAAAGGCGCCGATCCGGATCGTGACCACACCCTCCAATGACAACCGCTCGTATCACGTCAACTCCGAAAAGATCACTCGCATTCTGGACTTCAGGCCCAAGCGTTCGGTCGAAGATGCCGTGCGCGACTTGACCATGGCCTTCCGCAACCACCTGCTCCCCGTGAGTTTCGACGATGACTGGTATTACAACGTCCGGACGATGAAAAAACTCGGGGCGAAATGACCGATCGCCGCAGAACCGCTGTCGTGACCGGCGCCGCCGGTTTCATCGGCAGCCATATGGTCGACTTGCTGCTGGCACACGGATACCGCGTACGCGGCATCGATAATATGGTCGGCGGTCGGGAGGCCAACCTGGCGGGTCAGTCCGCCAATCCCGACTTCGAATTCGTCCGCTCCGATATCCGGGAATACCAGCCGGGCAACGCGCTGTTCTCCGGCGTCGACAGCGTCTTTCACTTCGCCGGCATCGGCGACATCGTCCCGTCGATCGAACACCCGCTCGAGTACATGTCCGCGAACGTCCAGGGCACGGTGCACATGCTGGAATGCGCGCGTGCCGCCGGGGTCCGGAAGTTCGTTTATGCCGCGTCCTCTTCCTGCTACGGACTGGCCGCGACGCCGACCCGCGAGGACCATCCGATCGCGCCGCAGTACCCCTACGCACTGTCCAAATACCAGGGCGAACAGGCGGTATTCCATTGGCACAAGGTCTATCGTCTGCCGGTCAATTCCATCCGTATTTTCAACGCCTACGGCACGCGGTCGCGGACGTCCGGCGCCTATGGCGCCGTGTTCGGCGTCTTCCTGAAGCAGAAGCTGGCCGGCAAGCCTTTCACGGTGGTCGGCGACGGCACCCAACGGCGGGACTTCCTGTTCGTGACTGACGTCGCCGAGGCGTTCCGCCTGGCCGGCGAAACCGACCTTGTCGGCCAGTTCTGGAATCTCGGCGCTGGCCGGCCGCAATCCGTCAACCGTCTGGTAGAACTGCTGGGCGGCCCCGTGACCTACATTCCGAAACGCCCGGGCGAACCCGATTGCACCTGGGCCGACATCGGCAAGATCACGCGCCAGTTGTCCTGGCAACCCAAGGTCAGCTTCGAAGAAGGTGTTGCGCGCATTCTGGCCAATATAGAGTATTGGAAGGACGCCCCCCTGTGGGAGCCCCACAGCATCGCGAAAGCAACCGAAAGCTGGTTCAAGGCGCTTTCCCCGGAACAGTGAAGAATGATGGACGAACCTAGCAAGCAGATCGTCAGCCACAAGGTAAAGACGGCGACCGAGATTGCCGCGGCCATTGGAAAACGTCCGCGCAAGAAGAAGGTCATCATGTGTCATGGGACCTTCGACATCGTTCATCCCGGCCACGTCCGGCACCTGCTTTACGCCAAGAGCAAGGGCGACATCCTCGTCGCCAGCCTGACGGCGGACGCCCACATATCGAAGGCCAATTTCCGTCCCTTCGTGCCGCAGGAGTTGCGCGCCTTCAATCTCGCCGCGCTTGAGGTCGTCGATTACGTCGTCATCGACGAGGACCCCCTCCCCCTGCGCAATATCGGCATTATTCAGCCCGACTACTTCGCCAAGGGCTACGAATACACCAAGTCCGGACTGCATCCGCGCACGGCGGAGGAAAAGGCGGCCGTCGAATCCTACGGTGGAGAGCTGATCTTCACCCCGGGCGACATCGTCTATTCCTCCTCGCATCTGATCGAGACGGAGCCGCCCGCGATCGCCACGGAAAAGCTGATGTCGATCCTCGAGGCGGAAGGAATCGGCTTCGAGGACATCTATGCGGCGCTGAAGAATCTGCGCGGCATCAAGGTGCACGTCATCGGCGACACCATCGTCGACAGCTACACCCGCTGCTCCATGATCGGCGGCATGACCAAGACGCCCACCATCAGCGTCCGTTTCGAGGAACGTAACGATTTCGTCGGCGGCGCCGGTATCGTCGCCAAGCACCTTCAGGCGGCCGGCGCGGAGGTGACGTTCTCTACGGTCCTGGGCCAGGATGCCAATGCGGACTTCGTGGTCGCGGATCTCAAGGCGGCAGGCGTACCCTGCGATCCCATCATTGACCCGACCCGGCCGACGACCAACAAGAACGCCATCATCGGCGGTAGCTACCACCTGCTCAAGGTCGACACGGTCGACAACCGCTCGATTTCCGAACGAATCCTCACCATCCTGAGCCAGCGCATCGCATCGTCGGGCGCCGATATCGTCGTATTCAGCGATTTCCGACACGGCATCTTCAATCGAGAGACAATCCCCATCCTGACGAAGGCCATTCCGGAAAAGGTCTTCCGCGTCGCCGACAGCCAGGTCGCCAGTCGCTGGGGAAATATCCTCGAGTTCCAGGGCTTTGACCTGATTACGCCGAACGAGCGCGAGGCGCGCTTCGCCCTCGGCGACCAGGACTCGGTGGTGCGCCCGCTCGGGCTCGAACTCTACCGGCAGGCCAATTGCAAAACCCTGATCCTGAAGCTCGGCGAACGCGGCCTGATGACCTTCCGTTCTGTTCCGAAGGACTACCAGGATGTTCGCGCCTTCTTCGCCCTCGACTCTTTCGCCGAACGGATCACCGATGCGGTCGGATCTGGCGACGCGTTGCTGGCTTATGCGTCCCTGTCCCTGTTCGCAACGCGCAATCCGGTCATCGCCTCGGTGCTCGGCTCGATGGCCGCCGCGATCGAGTGTGAATACGACGGCAATATTCCCGTCGAAAGCGAGGACGTGGCGAAGAAACTCGACCGCTATCAGCGGCTCGCCAATTACGGTTGATGGACGCGATGCGCGTCATTGTCGTCGGATACGGCGTCCAGGGCAGGAAGCGGCTCCAGGTCGCCGGGTCCGACGCGGTCGGCGTCGTCGATCCGGTGGCGCCCGAAGCGGTCTGGCGCGATCTTCGCGATGTACCGCTGACAGCCTATGACGGGGCACTGGTTTGCACCCCCGACGAACCCAAGCTCGACATCCTCGGCTATCTCGCCGGCCACGGTAAGCATGCACTGGTGGAAAAGCCTTTGTATGCGCCGGGCCGGGGCGATCTGGTCGCCCTTCAGGATACTGCACGCCGCACCGGGGCGGTGCTCTACACCGCCTACAACCATCGTTTCGAGCCCCATTTCGTGCGGATGCGCGATACGATCTCCAGCGGTGTGCTCGGGCGCATCTACAGCTGCCGGATGTTCTACGGCAACGGCACGGCGCGGCTGGTACGCGATTCGGCCTGGCGGGACAAGGGGGCCGGGGTCCTGCCCGACCTCGGCTCGCATCTGCTCGACACCCTGCGGTTCTGGTTCGGTGACATCGGTGACGGTTTTGTCCTGAATTCGGTCAACCGCTTCGAGAATGCAGCGCCCGATCACGTCATCATCGCTTGCGAGACATCCGTGCCGCGGTTCGAGCTCGAGATGACGCTATTGTCCTGGCGCAATCACTTCACCTGCGACATTTTCGCCGAAAAAGGCAGCGCGCATATCTCGTCGCTATGCAAGTGGGGGCCGTCGGTCTTCACATTGCGTCAACGCGTGCTGCCGAGCGGTCGTCCGCCCGAGGATTTGGTCACCCTGATCCAGAGCGATCCGACCTGGGAAGCGGAATACGCCCATTTCAACGCGCTGATAGCCTCGGGATGGTCCACCGATCTCGGCGGAGACATCTGGCTCAATACGGTACTCGCCCGGCTCGGCGCGGCCGCGGCGGCGGGAGCCGGGAAATGAGCGGACCCACCATTGCCTATGCGGGGATGACGCACCTCGGCCTGTGCTCGGCCGTCGCCGCGGCCAGCAAAGGATTTCAGACCATCGCCTTCAGCCCCGACCGGGGACTGGTCGATGCGCTCGGCAACGGCCGGCTGCCGGTGAGCGAGCCCGGGCTCGACGACCTGGTCAGGACACATCGCGGGCGCCTTCACTTCACCGCCGACCCTCAGCGCCTGGCCACGGCCGATGTCGTCTATGTCGCGCCCGACGTCGCCACCGACGACACGGGAGCCAGCGACCTGCGCCCGCTCGAATCGCTTCTCGAGCTTGTTCTCGCCCATACCGGGCCGCGAACAGTGGTGGTGATCCTGAGCCAGGTTGAGCCCGGCTTCACTCGTGCGCACCTCAGGCAGGGCCGCAGCATCTACTATCAGGTTGAAACGCTGATTTTCGGTCGAGCGGTCGAGCGCGCGACGCTGCCTGAGCGCTTCATCGTCGGCTGCGCCGATCCGGTACAACCGCTGGATTCCGCGCTCGCGGCGTTTCTCGGGGCCTTCGGCTGCCCGATCCTGCCGATGCGCCTGGAAAGCGCCGAGCTCGCCAAGATTTCCATCAATTTCTGTCTCGTTGCCTCGGTCAGCGTCGCCAATACCCTGGCCGAAGTGTGCGAGCGCATCGGCGCCGACTGGTCGGAGATCGTGCCGGCGCTCCGGCTCGACCGGCGCATCGGTCCGCATGCCTACCTGGCGCCCGGTCTCGGCATTGCCGGGGGCAATCTCGAACGGGACCTCGCGACGGTGCTGCGGATCGCGCGCGCGCATCCGATCGACACCGGGGTGGTCGAAGCCTGGATCGCCAATTCACGCCACCGCAAGGACTGGACGGCGCGTGTCGTCACCGACGAGCTTCTCGCGCGCAATCCCGACGCACGAATCGCCGTGCTCGGCCTCGCCTACAAGGAAAACACCCATTCAACGAAGAATTCGCCGGCGCTCGCCTGCCTTAAGGCGCTTGAGGGCCACGATCTTGCGGTCTTCGATCCGGTGGTGAAGGGCGACGTGGTCCCCTTCGCACGGGCGGCGGTCTCCGCGCTCGACTGTGCGGCGCAGGCCGACGCGCTGATGGTACTCACGCCATGGCCGGAGTTCCGTGCGATCGCCGTTGCCGATCTCGCCGCGGTCATGCGCGGCCGCCTCGTGATCGATCCCTACCGCCTGCTCGATACCGAAGCGCTGCTGGCTGCCGGCTTCGACTACATCACCCTGGGTGTTCCCCCGCGGCGGGCAAAAGGACGAGACAATGCTTGATCACCGCCATGCAAGACCGACCAAACCCGCGCGTGCCGTGGTCATCGGGGCGGGCGGTTTCGTCGGGGGAGCCGTCGTCGACGCCCTGGCAGGGGCCAGGGTGGAAACGCTGGCCCTGGGCCGTAAAGAGGTCGACCTGCTGGCGGCAGGCGCCGGCGACAGACTCGCCGCGCTTCTGCGGCCCACCGATTGCGTGTTTGCTGTTTCCGCGATCGCGCCCGTCAAGAACACGGCGATGCTCGCCGACAACATGATCCTGCTCGATGCCATGACGACGGCCTTCGCCAAGGCTCGGCCGGCACATATCATCAACATCGGCTCTGACGCTGTGTTCGCCGACGAACCGCGGCCTCTGCACGAAGGCAGTCCGCGCGCACCGGGCAGCCTGCACGGAGTCATGCATCTGGCGCGCGAAGTGGCCTTCGGCGACCTCGGCCTGCCGCTCGCGACCCTGCGCCCGACGCTGATCTACGGCGCCGCCGATCCGCATAACGGTTATGGCCCCAACCGCTTCCTTCGGCTCGCCGCGGCCGGCAAGGACATCGTGCTGTTCGGCGAGGGTGAAGAGCGGCGCGATCATGTCTTCATCGGCAACGTCGCCGATCTCGCCGTGCGTATCGCGCTGTTCGGCAGCACCGGCTCCCTCAATGCTGCAACGGGCATGGTGTGGAGCTTCCGCGAGGTCGCCGAGACCGTCGCGGGCCTGTTCGAACCCCGCGTGCACGTGCAGGGTACCCCGCGCCAGGGCGCAATGCCCCACGGCGGCTTTCGGCCCTTCGATGCCTCGGCCACAGGCCGCGCGGTTCCCGATTTTCGCTATACTTCGCTGCCCGACGGGTTGAAGATCACCCGCCGCGCCCTTATCCCCCCGGCCTGATTCTCCAAGGTTCCGCCATGCCCCAAGACCCCTCGCTCAAGGTCCGCTATTCGCCGCTCGGTGACCAGTTCGCCGACCCGGAACCGATCCTGAAAGACATCCGTACGCTGGTCGCTTCCGGCGACTTCACCCTCGGCAAGGTGGTGGGCGAATTCGAGGAACTGTTCGCCGGAATGCTCGGCGTGCGCCACGCCATAGGCGTCGGTTCGGGCACCGATGCTCTCAAGGTATCGCTCAAGGCGGCCGGGATCGGCCCCGGCGACGAGGTCATCACCACCGCCAATACCTTCTGGGCGACAATCGGCGCCATCGCCGAGGTCGGCGGCCGGCCGGCACTGGTGGATTGCGACGAGCGCTTCGGCATGGCGCTCGACCGCATCGAAGCGGCGATCACGCCGAAGACCCGGGCCATCATGCCAGTTCAGCTGACCGGCGACGTCATCGACATGCCGGCGCTGACGAAGATCGCCGACAAGCACGGGCTGATGGTGATCGAGGATGCCTGCCAGAGCCTGCTCGGCGAGTGGGACGGGCGCAAGGCCGGCACCTTCGGTCTGGCCGCGGCCTTTTCCATGCATCCGCTCAAGCTGGTCAACGTGTGGGGCGATGCGGGCATCATCGTCACCAACGACGATGACTTCGACCGCCGGTGCCGCATGCTGCGTAACCACGGGCTGGTCAACCGCGACGAGATGATGATTCTCGGCTACAATACCCGGCTCGATTCTCTGCAGGCAGTGGTCGGCAAGCACATGATGCCGCAGGTCCCCGGCTGGATCGAGAAGCGGATCGCGAATGCCGCCTATTTCGATCGCGCCTTCACGACGATTCCGCAGGTGCGCATCCCGCCCCGCGATCGGCGTGCGAAAAACGTCTACCTCCTTTACATCATTTTTGCCGAACGACGCGACGAACTTCTGGCCCGCTGCATCGAGGAGGGTATCGAGGCCAAGGTGCATTACCCGCTACCGCTTTATCGGCAGAAGGCGCTCGCCTATCTCGGCTACAAGGACGGGGATTTTCCGGTCACCGACCGCCAGGCGCGGGAGATGATCACATTCCCGGTCGACCAGTACCTGACGCGGGCACACCTCGACCGAATCGTCGAGGTCGTGCGCGACTTCTACGCCCGAGGCTGAGAGAACCCGGCGGTCAGGCCACCAGGCCTTCGCGCACCGCGGGATTGATGACCTTCACTTCATTGAGGATGATGGTGTGGCCGGAGCGCGTGCGCTGGACCGCAAAGCCGCCCTTGTCATTGGCCGTCATTTCGCGTGGGACCACCTCGAGGGCATTGGGCGCCTCGACCAGGTCGGGAGCCGGCAAGCCCTTGGTCAGGGCGGCGAAATAGGCCGGAATGTTGAAGCGGAAATTCAGGACGCGACGCTCCTGTTCGCCCCAGAGCGGAATGCGGCAACGCTGGTAAGAAATGATTTCCGTCAGCAGCGCCTCATCGAGGGAATGATCGTGGCGGGCGAAGAAACGGCGGGTCAACTCGGCGAGGTCTCCGTAGAAGGCATCTGCGTCATGCAGGGCAATGGCCAGCACGGCCTCGTGCGTAAGAGCGAGCGCGCCGTTCAGCTCATCAATCGGCGACAGCATCGCGACATTGTCGAGGATCATCTGGCGCTGACGCGCGACATGATCGGTCAGCTTGCGTAGCCAGGGCAAGCCCTCGGGATCAGCCTCGGCCTGCTCAAGCAGGAATTCGATGAAGTGGGTATGCTCGTTGCCGATCTCGTTCTGCGCGTGCAGCATGACGAAGAAGGCCGGGCGGAAGTTGTAGAGCGCCGCCGACAGGTAGCCCACGGCGAAGGAGCGTGCCCATGCCTCCGGCGGCATCGACGCCGTGCCGACGACGATTTCCTCGATCTCCGCAGCCGCCTCTTCCTTCTGGCTCACCGTACGCCGCGCGATGCCCGCCGACACCCAGCGCGAGAGGATACCGTACTTCTCCCGGTAGGCCGTAGATTCCATCTCGGTGTTGATAAGCAGCGTGCAGAGATGGAATACCCAGTGATCCGATACGCCCGGGGTCATGCTCTGGTTCAGGCCCTGGGTGAAGGTCTCGTAGGTTTCCTCGGGCAGGCCGAGAATCATCTCGGTATAGGTCGGCAGGTTGCGTTCCTGATATTCCTTCTTCAGCTTCATCAGGCTTTCGGTCTTGATGTTCCGCCGCTTGATGGCCGCCAGCGTCTTGTCGTTGAACGACTGCACAGCAAAGGTCACGCTGGTCTGCACGCCGCCGGACGACAGACGCTCGGCAATGGCGGTGATGCGCTCGTGGGTGTTCTTGGTCCAGTTGATTGCCATGTAGCCCGGGAAATGATGCTGCTTGCCGGCCTCTGCCAGATAGCCCGATATCTCGAGGTCGCGATCGTAGAAGATGCCGAAATTCGCGTCCGCCAGGTAGATATAGAAAATCTTGTTGCGCGCGATCCAGTCGATCTCGGCGCGCAGGCGATCCATTGCGTAGGACTTGATCTTGTTGACGTCCGCATTGCCCCAGTCGCAGAAAGTGCAGGAGAAGGGGCA
The DNA here is from genome assembly GCA_964229575.1 of Alphaproteobacteria bacterium. GTDB lineage: Bacteria > Pseudomonadota > Alphaproteobacteria > SMXQ01 > SMXQ01 > WHSO01. Next base: position 13,198 of record CAXRES010000194.1, on the reverse strand, counting down.
CCCGCGGTTGGTCTCCCAGATTACGCCGGTGACGTGCTGACCATGGCGCCGCATGATGTCGTCGAAGGTGCCGTTGAGGAACGGCGACGGCAGCATGTCGAGATCGCTGATCCTGTCGCGCCGCCCCGTCGTGACGAAACCGTCCTGCGCATCCGGGTTGCGGAAGGTGATGCCCGCGACTGTGGCGAGGTCCCTCCCTTCGGCAACCGCCCTGGCCAGATCGGCGAAGGTAACTTCGCCCTCGCCATGGACGAGAATATCGATGAAGGGAAACTCCGCGAAGAACTTCACGATCTTTTCGGGCGCCTTCGGGACGGAGTAGCCGCCGCAGACGATCAGCGCCGACGGATTGGCCGCCTTCGCTGCCGCAGCGACGCGCATGGAGGCACGATAATTCCAGACGTAAAGCGCGAAGCCGATGATGGCCGGACGGTCGAAACCGCGGATGATGTCGACTGTGTCGCCACGCAGGAAATGAATGTTGAAATTGAACGCTTCGTCGAGTTCCGGGATGCTCTTGGCATAGGATGAAATCAGGCTGACGCCGAGCGGCAGAAGATTCCGGTTGCTGCCGGTTCCCAGATCCACGAGATAGACATTCTTTTTCATGAACGAAGCCCTTGACAGATTTCGGTCGATACGCGGCGCGCGACTAGTACCCGTAGGCCAGATGCTGACCGGTCACCCTCTGGGAGACATGGTCCGAATCAACGCTGCTGACGCCGAGGAACCAGCGGCCCGAGGGGCTTTTCCAGTCGGTCGGCTTGCCGAGGTCGACGGGCAGCACGCCATGCTCAAGCGTCGGATAGAAGATGAACATGTCGCCGGCTTCGATTTCGGGCTCGAGGTCGATCGGCTTGCCCGCTTCATCGATGCAATAGAAGCCGCCCGATTCGTAATCTACCCCGCGCGTGCTCATCATCACGCCCGTAGTGGTCTTGTGGTTGTTCGTCGGATCGATGTGGGCCTTCAGGTTGCCGCCGCCGAAGGGGTAGCAATAGACCACGATGCGATCGACCGTCCCGTCATGGGGCAGGTTATTCTCGAACGCATCCGGCTCGAGCCCGCTGATCGTCTTGACCGACCGCCAGACGGGGGAGAAATCCCTGTAGACGCCCGTAGCGTCGTCGTTGAAACGGTAGAAATAATAGCCGTGCCGCAGCGCCCGCAGGGAATAGTCAACGGTCGAGCCGTCATCGATGATGCGATGGAAATCCGGTGTCCCGTCCAGCATCTTGTGGAATGACGGGGCGACGGAGAGGCCGAAGTCGAAAACCCGCCGGATCACGCCCTTGAGAAACGCGGGATCAAAGGCGCCCTTGAGAAGATAGAAGTCGCCGCCATAGAGCGATGCCGTGAACTCGGTCACGAAGGCATCCTCGGCGGCGCGAATTTTCGCGATCATATCCTTGAAGGGAACCAGCTTGAGCTGACGCATGTGGCGGGGCTGCGGCCCGGATTGCTCGAGACGCTGCCAGGCACGAAGGAAACGGGCCGATCCGGCGGATATCGTGGTCATAGCGGGATGTAGGCTCCTTTCGGAAGATCCACCTGGGAACAAGGAAGCACCGCTCCGCCCGAGAATTTATCTCGCATTTCCAGTGCCTTACGGAACATCATCGGGCGACCCCCGCCTGCGCCTGCGCGCAGAAGTCACGGCTCGCCTTCCGGTCCGTGGCGTTTTTTTACCATCATTTCCCCGCCCCGCGCCACATTTACCCGTCGCCCTGGGGTTAATAAAATTGAAAGGAATAGACCAGGAATCAAGGGCTTATATGTGCGCTACATGAACCGGCGGCGGTAATGGCGGCAATACATGAGCAAAGCGATAGGTTTTGCCGACACCGGCCCGCCAATCCCCGCCCCGAGCGACCGCATCCGACTCGGCACGAGCCCGTGGCACGGAAGTATTTGAATTTGACACGGGAATCTTCAACGACTACCAACAGCCATAATTCGACGACGCGCCAAGATACGATCACAGGCCCATGACCACCTACTTCAATGTCTTCTTTCGCGACGTCGCCGCCGGCGCCCAGCGCTGGCCGCTTTGGACCTACCTCGCCTGGCGGGACATCCGGATGCGCTACGTCCGCACAGTCTTCGGGCCGTTCTGGCTGACGCTCAGCACGGGCGTTTTCATTCTTGCCTTCGGGTTCATCTACTCAGCGCTGTTCCGTCAGGATCCCGCAACGTACCTGCCGTTCCTGACGGGAGGCTTTCTGCCCTGGGTCTTGTTCTCGACAATCGTAACCGAGAGCTGCACGGCATTCACCGCCGACAAGGGCGTTATTCTGAGCTGGCAGTTTCCCTATTCGATTTTGGTGTATCGCCTGGTGTGTCGGAACATCATCGTCTTCGGCCATAACTTCGCCATTCTGCTGGTCGTTTATGCCATCTACGGGCTGCCCCTGTCCTTGAACATGATATGGATGTTCTTCGGCCTGATTCTGCTGGCCGTAAACGGACTGTGGATCGGGCTTCTGTTCGGCACCCTGTGCACCCGTTTCCGCGATATCCAGCCTCTGGTCGCCAGCGTTCTGCAGATCACGATGTTCGTCACCCCGATCTTCTGGTCGCCGGAGATGCTGAGCGGGCGGCGTGCAGTCGTCGTCGACGTCAATATCGTGCACCACATGATCTCGATCATTCGAGAGCCGATTCTCGGCCGCCCCCCGCCGCTGACGTCTCTCGGGATCGTCTGCGCCTTCACCGCTGTCGGGCTTGTGACGGCCGCGCTGTTTTATGGACGTTTCCGCCGTCGCATTCCCTTCTGGCTCTAGGACAGGATCATGACATCGCTTACGGTCGATGGGGTATCGCTGGAATATCCGATCTACGATGCGGAAAAAAGTTTCCGCAAGACCCTGTTCCGTACCGCGGTCGGCGGCACCATCCGCCGCAACAAGGATAATGGCAACCGCGTGAGTGTTTACGCGCTCGACAACGTTTCCATTGCGCTTAAAAAAGGCGACCGTCTGGGCCTGGTCGGGCCCAATGGCGCCGGCAAGACAACCCTCCTCAAGGTCATGGCGGGCATCTACACGCCCGACTGCGGTCGCGTAGTCGCCGAAGGCAAGCTCTCCACGCTGCTCGGTGCCATCATAGGCATGGACGATGCCGACAATGCTTATCGCAACATCTACGCGTCATGCCGCTTCCTCGGCATGTCCAATAAGGAAATCGAGGAGAGGATCGCCTCGATCGAGGAATTCTGCGAGCTTGGCGAGTACCTATCGATGCCGCTTCGGACCTACTCGACCGGCATGCTGGCGCGGCTGTCTTTCGCCATCGCCACTTCGATCGACCCTGAGATTCTGCTGATGGACGAGGGAATCGGCGCCGGCGACGCCCGCTTCGCCCACAAAGCCAAGGCCCGCATCGAGAATTTCCTGAGCAAGGCGCAAATCATCGTCCTCGCCTCCCATTCCAACGACCTCATTCGAGAGTTGTGCAACCGTGCAGCGCTGATGCAGGGCGGCCGGATCGTCGAGGTGGGGCCGGTCGAAGACATCCTAGCCATGCACGAACGGAACTGCCAGGCATAGGCCGGAAATTCCGCCCGCGGGGGCGGCGCAAGGCGAAAGGTCACGCAGATTCCATGCCCGCCATCGAGGACCCCGGATTTGCGCGGCGCATCAATGCCCTGTTTGGCGAACGGACGATGTTCCTGCGCCCGCTCACGCGCGAACCGAGCCTCCTCGACCTCGGCCCCTTCGAACCACCACCCGCACTCATGGCGAGAATCGCCTTCTGGCGTGACTGGCTGAGCCGGGACGGCCGCTACAACGAGATGCAGGGCATCCTGTCGGGCGAGGTCGTGACCACCGCCGACGGCGTCGCAAACATTCCCTACCGCCGCCTCGACTACGCCACGGCGCGCGCTATCCGCGAAGCGGGAGGGGCGCCGCCGATCCTGAGCGTCGGCACCATCGGCGTCTGCCTTGAGCGGAAAAGCGTCTTCGTACACCTGCGCGAAAGTGGGGCACCTTCCAACGCCGGGCTACTGCACAGTTTTTCCGGTGGCTATCGTGTGGATGAAGGCGAAGGGCTCATCGCCGAGGGCCTGCGTGAGTTCGCCGAGGAAACGAGCCTCGGGCGTATCGTCATCGACCCGGCCCTGCCGCCGCCCCGCCTCGCGCTCTTTCGCGACAACGATTATGGCGCCTTCGAGACCTGCCTGCTCGGTGTTGCGCTGACGCCCGCCGAGGTCGCGCGCATCGCGCCGACGGCGGAAGGCCGCGCCTATGAGATCGGCTTCGATGCCCTGCCCGGCTCCCTGCTCGACGGCGACGACGGATGGACCGAGGGCGGACGGCTCGAAATGCTGACCTGGCTCGCCATGGACGCGCCGCCGTGCCCGGCAGGGACGCGATTTGGCGGCATGACCGGGTCGGACCTGTTCAGCGCCGCTACGGCTTAGTGCCACCTTGCGCGGGCTGCGGTGGAACGTCGACGATTTGGCCGGCCACCAACTGATACCCGAGCGTGCCAAGGGTCTGCTTCATGCTGACGATGCGCCGCTCGCGGACATCCTCGGCAAGTTCTGAAAAACCGTATTCATCGAGCAATTCCTCAAAATCGGTCGGTGACGGTTCCAGAAATCGGGGTGCGAGGCGGAGAAATTCCATCTTGTCGGCCTGGGAGAAATACGCACGCCGGACATTCTGGATATCTCTCGTCACCTTGCCGTCACCACTAAAGCGGGCCAGAGATTCCTCCGCAGTCCACAGATGGACAAAGCGGGGCGGATAGAGATGTGGAACTTTCAGATACAGGCGATACATCTCGTCGAGAAAACGAATGTAGGAAATCTCCTTCCCCGCCGCAAGAAACCCCGTATCGGGGCTCTTGTAGGCCAGATCAAGACACTGCAGCGCGAAGGCGATATTGCCGTAACACATGGCGACAAACGCCTGCTTGAAAAGGGATCCGAATGGGGAAGACGCGTATTCCAGAACGTGCCGAGGATCCCTCATAAACAGCACGTCGCCATGGGCGGTAAAACCCGTGCCACGCCACCCCACAGCCGTACGATTGGTCGCCCAATCGAAACCGTGAGGGAAAATATTTGCAACGAAAAAGCCCTTGCCGCGAAGCAGGAGCGTGATTTCATCGAAAAGTTTCTGACCGTTATAGAATTGCAGAAAGCTGATTTCGCACATTATACCCACGGTGTCGCGTAGGACGGACTCCGAAGCGCCGGCCAGAATATCGAATTCAGCGCCTTGCACATCGAGGGAAAAATAATCAACCTGAAAGCCATGCTCCCGCGCCAGGCTGCCGATTGTTCTCGTTTCTACGCTGAACTGCTTAACGGGGCGGAGCACGTCGCTAAGCAGATAATCGCAGCTGGCGTCCTGAAAGAATATTCCGCCGTTATCCGGATGTGGTGGCAGCAGGGAACTGGTGAAAGGATCGTAGTTCACTCGGAACGTGTCGCTCTTGTCAGCCCCGCCCACAGCCGCAACGATGACGTGGTCCACATATGAAGCCGCAGATTCCATCTGCTCTTCGCAGTCCGGATCGGCATCATAAATGTACATTTCTGTCCCGTCGTAAAACTGCGGGGCAAGAGGAAATGGGAATCCTCCACCTCGGCCACCGATGTGATGGAAGTTGATTCTGGATTTCTTCAACTCCGGCGACTTCGGCCGAACCTCCAGTTCCAATCTTTCGATCCCCCGATCGCCCACCGTGCGCGACGCCTCTCCTTTTCGCTGCGCCACACCTTTTGCCGCGAAATCACCCGCCACATGATCAGAAGGTATGGGGGCAGCCTTCGGCAGCTTGATCACCGCATAGCCCAACTTTCCGAAGAGCGAAAGAATCCCCGTTTTTAGCAAACGCAGCATTCTATGCTCCCCAGTCCTCATTCCTCAGAGAAAACCCGGCACATGTTCGCAATACGCGTCCGGAACGGCCGAACCGGGCTTGGCGAGCCCGTACCAGTCCCCGCGCCATCTTTGCAGACCTGGGCTCAGCGCGACCCGCTCATGCGTCTGCCGATTGATCTTCGTGAATTCATCGTTTGACGCGGTCTTTCCGGTGCTGCCCTCGAGGCAGCGAGACAGCATTTCCCGGGTGATCGGCAGGACTTCCTGCGAAGTGAGCAGTTCGTAACGAAGCTGCTGTTCCAGGAAAAGATCGTTGTTGCAGATATATTGAGCGTTCCGGTCCGTCAGTTCGCGATAGCTGATGACATTCGCCCCCGCCCCCGGCGCCGTACTGAAGAATTTCCGGAACACGATCATGTCGCGCTCGCCCGGTATATGGGCGAAGGTCAAAGGCACGTTGACCGCCAGACAAGACCGGTCGAAAGCGCGCGCCAGCATGCACGGACCTGAATTGGAAGAAATCATGAACTCGCACCCGGCAAGGGCGTAGACGTCATAGAGAAAGTCGTAATTCTCCATGAACGGAAGATCGAGTACCCGAGGGCCGAGATCGGGAAGCCGTTTCATCGACCTGTCACCGATGCGCAGAACGAAATAATCGCGCTCGGTCAGGAATTTGATCGAATCAAAATAACTTTCGATATCGGTGCAACGGTAGTTGTCGTAGAAGCGCGGATGGAATCCCGCCTCTCGGGCATGGACGACGACCCACCTCCCGTCTTCGGGAATGCCGAGGTCGGCAAAGAGCTTGGCGCCGCGCTCCTGCTGGCCAGGCAGAAGGGAATAGAAGGCCTTATCGCCCCCGTTTACACAGTGTTGGAAAAAGGCCCTCGATATCTGGCCGTAGGAATGCAGAAGAAACGTGATCGGCCCGCGCTCCACCATTCCCAGCTCGAATCCGGATAGGCTGAAAAGGCGGGGATCATCGGTGAAAGCGAGCTTCAGGCCAGCCATGGAGACGTCGAAAATCTCCAGATTGCTCTTGTGGCAGGAATGGCGGTGACGCGTGACGACGATGATTTCATCGAACTGCTTGCCGTAAAGCGATTTGACGTAGAAGGGCTCCATACACAGATGTCCGGTGGCGCCGGTACGCTCGAAGGGCCAAACCAGGACCCGCTTGCCGGTCATCAGGGGCCGGGCATGGTCTTCCAGAAGATCAAGAAGTTGATCCAGGGGCATGAGCGGAATGCCCGGCGCATTGACGGAAAACCCCTGGTACGGGTTCCCAGCCTCATCCCTGACCAGAACGTCCGTATCGACGGGTTCTTCGGCATCCCGACGGAACCAGCGATCGGCTTCCTCGGTCGAAGCCCGCACGCTGGCCTTCAGGGCCGCATTGGGATCGACGTTGTCCGGATCGTCCTTCTGCAGTTTGACGATGGAATAGCCAAGCGCAGCAAACGAACGAAGGACCGCCTGTTTCAGCGCCCGGGTCACCCTGCTAAACATGGCGTCGGCTCATAGCTCACCCGAGTTGACACGCACGACGGTTACGGTCCGTGGATCTTGTAAACCGGATCGCGGGCGAGGAATGCGTCGAACAGGCGGCAGACGTGCGGGGTAAAAAAACGCCCGAGCGGGGTGAGATGGAAAGACCGTCCATCGCGCTCCACCATGCCGTCGTCGATGAACCGCTTCAACCCTTCGAGTTCACGCGTAAAATGCGATTCGAAGTCGACGCCGTACTTCTTGCCGATCTCGTCGAAATCCACGCGCTGGCGACACTGGATCCGCATGATCACCTCGCGGCGTAACCGGTCCTCGGCATTGAGCTCATAGCCCTTGAAAACCGGGAACTGGCCGTCGTTGACGGCCTTGGTGTATTCGTTGAGGTCGTAGAGGGCCTGGTAGTAATAACGGCCGAAAGCATTGGTCGAGGTCGGGCCGAGGCCGATGATGTTGTCGGCCCGCCCCGGCGAGGAGCCGGAGAAGTTGCGCCCCGCCCGGCCGCCGGCCGCGGCCTTGCCGAGATCGTCGGTCGCCTTGGCGAAATTATCGATGCCGGCCCATATGTAGCCCGCGCCGATCAGCCCCTCGACCGCCTGCTGGAACATCAGCGGCAGGGTATCGCGGTCCGGCAGTTCGTCGGCATCGATCATCTTCATGTGCTTTCGTACATCGGGCACATGGGCGTACTTGATCAGCGTGATGCGGTCGGGCGCCAGTTCCCTGGTCAATTCGATGGTGCGCCGGAACGTCTCGCGCGTCTGCATCGGCAGACCGTAGAGCAGATCGAAATTGACGCCCTTGAAAAGGGCGCGGATATCGGGCGACAACAGGTCGCGCACCATTTCGAACGGCTGGATGCGGTTGATTTTCTCCTGCACGGTCGGATCGAAGTCCTGCACGCCGAAGGAAATCCGGTCCACGCCGAGGCTGTGGTAGAAGCGCAGATCGTCCTGGGTCACCGTGCGCGGATCGATCTCCATCGCGAATTCGTCAAGCGCGTCGATATCGGCGATCGTGGCGAGCCGGTCCACAAGCTGGCGCAACTGGGCGTGGTCGAGGTGCGACGGCGTGCCGCCGCCGAGATGGATTTCGCGCACGTTGGGGCGAATGCCGTTCTCCCTGAAGAAACTGGCGAGATTGTCCGCCTCGCGGCAGAGAACGTCGGTAAAGCGCTGGATACGCTCGCGATTATTGGAAATATGGATGTTGCAGATGCAGTACCAGCAGAGCTTGGCGCAATACGGAATATGCGCGTAGAGATAGATCGGCGCCTGCGGGTCGCCGGCGAAGAAGTCCTTCAGCGCCTGCATGTACTGGGCGCTGCCGAGGCCCTCCTTCCAGCGATTGAGCGACGGATAGCTGGAATAATAGGGGCCGACCTCGTTGAAGCGACCGATCAGGCGCCCATCGAACTCCTGCTGGGGAAGCTTTTCCTGGGTAACGAGCATCGTCTCTCCATCGGCCCTTACGCGGCCGGTTCGTCCATCACATCAAGCAGCGCCCGGAAGGTTTTCGCCAGATACGGCAGCGGCGTCACCCCGAACTCGGAAGCCTGGCTGTCGGAATAGCGGCGGCCATGCAGCAAGTCCTCGTAGCTGAACCAGGCCATGTCCATCCCTTCGGTCAGTTCGAGCTGGTCCAATTCGACCTCCAGCGGGCAGGCGAAGGCATGGGACAGAACATTTACCTCAGGAATGATGCCGCGACCAAGCGATATTAACCTAGCGGGCCGGTAGCCTATTTCTTCGGCAAGCTCCCGACGGGCCGCCATTTCCGGGGTTTCACCGCCCTCGATGGCCCCGCCGAAAAACCCCCATTGTCCGGGAAAGGCGATGCCTTCCTTGGCATCACGCAGTTGCATGAGCACCGAGCGCCCACGAAAAGGCAAGATGACCACGACGGTCCGGTCGGGCGCGCCTTCAGCCGCAGATGGCCCCATCAGACATCAACCGGGGGGACGATCATGTTGGCGAGAAACTCCTCGCGATCGAGGAACGGATACATGTTCTCGATCGCCGGCGGCAACAGTTTTCCGTCGGGAGTTTTCTGGGTCTGCACGCGCGGGACCAGCGGCTGCATCTCGGGCATCTGTATATTGACGAGGATCGGGCCATTGGCTTCGACCGCCCGCGCAATCCCCGCGTCGAGCTCGGCATTCGAACCGACATCGACGGCAGGTATGCCGAAGGCATCAGCCACACGGGTGAAATCCGGGCAACTGATCTGGCTGCTCGGTCCCGAGCCGACGAAGCGCTTGAAGTGGTTCTGCTGCATCAGCTGCATCGTCAGATAGCCGTAGTTCGACAGCACGAAGATGCTGATCGGCAGCTTCTGCTCGGCGATGGTCTGCAACTCCTGAATATTGAACATGAAGCCGCCATCGCCGTTGATGCTGATCGTCTTGCGCTTGCCGTGTCCGAAGCAGGCGCCGATCGATCCGGGCAGACCGAAGCCCATCGCGGCAAGACCGCTTGAGGTGAACAGACGCTGCCCGTGCTTGATCTTGAAGGTCTGCATCGTGCAGGTAAAGCTCGTGCCCATATCGGTGACGACGACGACGTCTTCGGGCAGCGCCGCGCAGAGACGTTCGATGAAATAGTAGGAATTTACCTTCTCCGGCAGGGCGCGGTATTCCTGCTGAACCACCGGATAGCGTCGGCGCCAGTCCTGGCACCGCTCCCGCCAAGACGCGAATGGCGCCGACGAATGGCCGTCAAGCGCGCCATCAAGGGCGGAGATGAAATCGCCGGCATCCGCCGGTATGGGCAGATCGACGCGCAGGCTCTGCTTGAATAGCTCGTTCTCGTCGATGTCGACCATAACCAGCTTGGCATGGCGCGCATAGAGCGCGGCATTGTAGCCGACCTGCGGGATCGACATGCGCGACCCCAGCACGAGGATGAGATCGGCATTCTGTACCGCGAAGTTGCTGGCACGATCGCCGAAAAGACCGGCACGCCCGACGAACAACGGATGGTCGGACGCGACGATGTCGCTCGCGTTCCAGGTCGTCACAATGGGAAAGCCCAGCCGGTCGGCGAGCTTGCGGAAAGCATCCACCGCGCCGGCAAGGCGCACGCCGTAGCCGGGCATCAGGATCGGACGCCTGGCGCCACGGATCAGCTCCAGGCACTTGGCGACTTGTCCGTCGAGGTAGCTCTTCGGGCGGGTACGATAGGGAACGGGCGGCTCAAAACCCTCGAGCGTGTCGGGATCGATCTGAGCATTCTGGATGTCGAGCGGCACGTCGAGCCAGACCGGCCCGGGCTTGCCGGTGGTGGCGAGATACAATGCCTTCTCGAGGTGATAACGGATGCGCTTTGGCTCGCTCACCACCACCGCATACTTGGTAATGGGCCGGACCATGCTGATGATGTCGACCTCCTGAACGCCGACCTGGCGCAGGTTGGCGCCGCCGATCATATCCTTGATCATGATCTGGCCGGAGACGACGAGCAGCGGAATCGAATCAACCCAGGCGCCGCAGACGCCGGTGATCGCATTGGTGCCGCCCGGCCCGGTGGTGACCTGAAGGACGCCGATCTTCTCGGCAATGCGGGCGTAGCCCTCCGCGGCCATCGACGCCGACTGCTCGTGATGCATGGGTACGAAGCGGAATTTTTCGTGGTTTCCGAAGGCGTCGTTGAGATACATGGCGCCGCCGCCGGTGACGCCGAATACGTATTCGACGCCCTGCTTGGCCACGAATTCTGCGATATAGTCTGAAAGTCTCACGCTGAAGGTCCCGTCGGATAAACGTGCCGGCGTCCGGGAGCGGCCGGGGGCCGCGGGCGCCGGCCCGCGGCGCTCGCGCCTCGCACCCGGCCCGGACGAACGCAGTTTACAGCCTGGGCAGGGCCCATACAACCGGCCCCGCGCGGGCGCCGCGGTCGCATAGATTTCACGAATAACTTGCATCTGCCGGCACAAGCAAAGAGTCTTGAACCTCGGGCAGCCGGCCCTATACTCTCGGCGCATCGCAGGGGAACGGCGTTCGTAGCGGCGCAAGTTTCCTGACCAGCTCGGAAAGTAGTCACGGGATAGATCGACGCATGCAGAAGGTTCTTCTCGTAGGTTGTGGCGCGGAGATCGGGTCCCTGCTCCTCGGCATGCTCGATCCCGCGCAGGATGGCATCGAGATATCTGCCATTCTCACCCATTCCATCGCCGCCGACCCGAAGCATCCGAGCCTCACCGGCGTTGATTCCCTGGTCGCACGCATAGTACTTGCGCAACCCTCCACCATCGACCTTGTCCAGCCGTCCCGCGATCCCGAAGGCCTCGTCGTGCGCGGCCGCACCATTCCGGTGTTCTGGGGCGACGCCAAGAGCCATGACCTGAGCAGCCTGCCCGGCCCCTTCGATGTCTGCCTGGTGGCGACCTCCGAAAAGGATGTCAAGAATACTGCGTTCATTTCGCGATTTGCCGCGGCCGCGAAATTCGTCATCGGCGTCGCCGAATCCGGCAGCCTGCCCGCCATCTACTACCCCATGACCGACGTACCGGAGCGCCTGCTTCCGGTGCCGCCGCGGCCGATCGGCGACGAACGGGTGTTCTGTCTCGGATCCTGCCAGAGCAACGGCTGGCAGGCGGTGATGCGGGGCGTTTTCCAGCTCGTCGAATCCTCGCATCTCAAGGCCTTCGACCTGCGCGCAGCGGAACTCGATATCGTTCATCCCGACACGCCCACCGGCCGCCTCGCCACAAAGTCGGTCGCAGCGCGCGACCAGGATGCGCGCAACAACCTGCGCCCCGGTTTTTCACAGGTCGAAACCGTCATGAAGCGCCTGTTTCCTGGCCGCCATGCCATCAACACGGTCTCGCTGCGCACACTGATCATGCCGCCCAGCTACCAGATCTGCCGCTTCTTCTTCACCTACGAGAAAAGCGACGGCTCACGTCTCGGGAAGCCGGAGATCGTTGCCGGCCTGCGTGACGCCGCCAAGGCCCGCCCGCAGGTCCTGCGCGTCGCCGACCTGCCGCTCGGCAGCCGCGGTTTCGAGGCCTGCCAGTCGGCCGCCATCGTGCTGCCCCAGGACGCGCTTCTTCATTATGCCGATGACCCGTTCAGGCTTGGCGGTGGCGCCATCAGCGAGCTCATCCTTCAAGCCTATGTGCACAATACCCGGGGCTACTGCCGGACGATCATCGAAAGCATGAAGTACGTGACGCGAGATCCCCGTCCCAGGATCTTCCCTGCCGCCAAGGCGTAATCCCCGCGATGTCGATTGCGCTGACACCCGACGATTTTCATCACCACCGCGTACTCAAGGACGGCTCCTTCCTGGTGCTCGCGCTGGACCGCCCGGAAGGCACGGTCGTCTGCAAGATCGCCAAGGAAGACAATGCCAAGATCCAGCGCGAGATCGACCGCATCCGCCAGCTCAAGGAACGCTACATCCACCTCGCCAAGTGGATGCCCGCCTCTCTCGGGGACGGAATCATCCAGGGCGGCGTACTTGGGGGACGACTTTTCAGCCTGCAGGAGTTCGTGTCAGGACCGACACTGAGCCAGTGGATGCAGACCTCGGCCGAACCCCATCCGGGGCCGGAGACCAAGTCCATTATCGGCGGCGTCGTGTCGCACCTGCTCGACCATTTCGAGGACCATCGTTCCATCGACAACGCCCAGGGCTGGTTCGATGGCATGATCCGGGCCGCCTTCACGCGGATCGTCGACATCCCGCTGATCAACAGCGTCGCCCGGATGCCCGAGATTCTGATCAACGGCAAGCGCCGCCGAGGTCTGCGCGACAGCGTCGAACGTATCGTGACCTCGGACACCTTCGATCGCCTGATCCGCAAGTCCCCGGCCATCTCGGATCTCGGGCACTGGAATTTCCATGGCG
>CAXRES010000193.1:0-8152 GCA_964229575.1 Alphaproteobacteria bacterium | reverse complement strand
CCAGCGGGAACACGGCAGCGATATCGGCATCGCCGCCACCGCCGACATGGGTCAGGTAGCGGGCATTGGCCTGGAAGTCGGTGGAATGGCCGGTGTTGTTGGGCACCACGATGACGTCGATGCCGCGCTCGCGCATCAGCTTGCGCACCGCCGCCCAGCGCCGGTCGCGCTCGGCCAGCGAAAATCTCGGATAAGGATGAAGCTCCGCCACTTTATACGCCTCCCCGTTCGGGACCTTCCCGGTCCCCTGCCCTTTTTCAGCCCCCGCGCAGAGCGCAGAGTTCGATGAAATTGCCGCCCGTATCCTTGAAGTAGAGCGATGCCGCGACCGGCGAAGCCGCCCCGTGCTCGACCGGCCCGCGAAAGGGCCGACGCGCCGCTGCGAGGCGCTCGGCCGCCCCGTCGAGCGCGGCGCGCTTCGCCGCCACCAGCACGCGCGGGGCGCCGGAAAGGTCTTCCTCCGGGGGCTCCTGAACGTGACGGGTCGCCAGATAGACGCCGATGATGCCGTCGCCCGCGCGGAAGTAGATCTGCATGTTGGTCCGCGGCACTTCCTTCTGCCCGCCCATCATCATGTAGAGCCTGTCGTTGCGCCTGGTGCCCGGCGCCATGTCGTCCTCGCCGCGGGCCCAGATGCGGGCGCGCGCATGGTCGGCGGTGCGCAGGCCGAAACGGCTTTCGACGGAAAGACCGAGAATCTTCCCGTAGAATTCCTCGCCCCACATCATGTCGGGGACCTGTACGCCGACGTGGTCGATGCTGGCGACCCCGGGACCCGGGATGCCCGGCCGAGCGACGATCTGCAGTCGGTTGCCGTCGGGATCGGAAAAATAAAAGCGGTCGTCCTGCTCGGCCGCGCGGTCCTCGCGGTAGCGGTGCAAGGCAATGCTTTCGGCGGCAAGCGCGCGCGCCACGCCGTCGCGGCCGGCGGCGCTTGCGCTCAGGGCGAGGTGCACACCCGAATCGCTCACGTCCTCGCGCGCGGCGCTCCGCGCCAGGGCGATGATGCCGCCACCGGCGAGGCCAACCAGGCGGTGGCTCCCCGCGTTGGGCAGAATATCGGCGCCGAGCGGCCGGCAGCCCAGAACACGGCAGTAGAAGTCGGCCGCCCGGCCGGGATCGTCGACGGCAATGACGAGCCCGCACAGGCCGGCGATATCGGGGCCGGTGGAAGTCTTTCCCGATGCGTCCATCGTTCAGCCCTCGCCCACGCCCTGCACGACGTCGTAGCTCGCGCCCTCGTCGCGCCGCCAGAGGAATTCGAGGAAGTTGCCGCTCGGATCCTTGAGGTAAACGGAAGCGCCGAAGGGCCCCGCCGCCGGATGTTCGACCGGCCCTTCGAACGGCACCTTGCCGCCCCTGAGCACGGACAGGAGTTCGTCGAAACGGGCGCGCGGAACGTAGAAGGCATGCCGGAAGCCATGCGCGCCGCGGTTCTGCGCGTCGGCCGGCATCGGCATGAAGTCGCGGGCCAGCATGAGGGCGATGAGGTAATCCGACAGGATGATCGACTTGTGCAGGGAACGTCCCTTGACCACGTCCTCGGTGACGAAATCGGTGCTGCTCGCCATGCGCGCGCCGAGGATGCCGCAGTAGAAATCCTCGGCCTCCTGCAGGTCATGAACGCATATGGCGCTGTGGTTGAGGGACTGAATTTCGGCCATCGCTGTCTCCCTACTTCGCCCCGGCTGGCGCCGCCGGTCCCGGCGGCGCGACGAGCTGGCTCGCGTCGAACTCGTTGCGCTCGATCACCTCATCGGGGCGCACGGTGATGTTGCCCGCGGCGTCGATCGCCAGGGGATGCGTGCGCATCGGCTTCACTTCACGGCAATAGGTCGTGTTTTCGCCCTTGCGGTTGTAGGTGACGCCGTGCATGGGGCAATAGAAGTTCCAGTGTTCCTTCTTCCAGGTGAGCAACCCGTTCTTGTGCGTGCACCAGCGCGAATAGGCGATGAAGCCGTCCTCCAGCCGCACGACGAAGAACTTGCCCTTGACGAATCCCCTGACGTCGCCCACCGCGTAGTCGCGGACGTTGCCGGCCGCGACGGTGCCGGCGTTCTCGAGGATGATTTCCGTCGCTTCCGGCGTGTGCGCCTGAATCTGGTAGCGGTGCCCGTCGGGATCGAAGATGTCCATCGAGTATTCGCCGCGCGGGCGGAACTGGGCGCGGTTGTCGCCGATCTCGTAGCCGTGCGCCTTGAATCGCTCCTGCGCCGCCTTGAACTGTTCGGAGGTCAGCCAGATCGCATGATGGATGGAGGAACTGTTGGGGCGGAACGGCACGATTTCGTGATCGACCTGCACCAGCAGGAAACGATGGATGGTATTCATCGCGAGAAGGGAATTGGGTCCGACCTCGCTGACCAGATTGCGCCCGATCAGATCGAAACCCAGCACATCCCGGTAGAAGGCCTCGGACCGGCCGAGGTCCGAAACCTCCAGCATCAGGTGGCTGAAGCCCTTGACCGGCGCGCCGGCGCCGACCCCGTTTCGAACAAGCCGGTCGCTTGCCCGGTCCCCCGGACTGTTGTGGACCATCGCCCTTTCCTCTCCCTGCGGGACCGCGTTCGCTGTCCCTCGATTGTCATCCGCCCGGGCGGCGGCGCGTCTTGCGCGCGCCTGGTTACAGTATAAAGCTGACCGAGCCGAGCGTGCCAAGCTCCTCTGACGCCAGAATGACCTTTTTTTCCCTGATCCTGAGCCCGTCTTCGGAGCGCCGCAGGACATAACGGTAGCGGCCGACGAAGGTGTAATCCCGCCCGTAGCGGCGGAACCGGTGGCAGGTGAAGTTGGCGGCCACCCCGATGAGATCCCCTTCGACCCCGGAGACACGCACGTTGGCGATCATCCGGCAGGTCTTCGAATGCGGCCATTCGGCATGACAGTCGGCGCTCCTGATGCGCTTGACCCGCTCGGCAAGCCGCGTGCGGTCGTCGGCGATGAGAAACAGCGTGCCCCGGGGATCCCCCTCCGGCCGGTCGTTGGACGGCACCAGGTAGCGCACGTCCGCATCGAGCAGGTTCTGCCACTCGTCGAGCCGCCATTCGTCGAGCAACTGCGCTTCCAGGTAGAGAAAATCCTCGACGTCGGCGCGCGTCACCGCCGGCGCGTCGCCCTGGCGCGAAAGGACCGTGTCGGAACTCATGGCGCCGCCGTCATCAGTTCGTTCCAGCGCCGCCAGAAGGTGCGCAGGTGGTGTTCGTCGCTGTTGAGCTGGTCGCCCTCGTTCTTGGTCATGCCGCGCGACATTTCCGACCACGGATCGTTTCGCCAGTTGGCGAGACCCTGTTGGACCAGTTCCAGCGCCTCGACATCGTCGGGCGTGGCGAAGCCGCCGGGACCGTAGAAGGTCAGGAAGGAATCGAGCCGCCGCGCGCGAGCGGTTTCGCTTTCCTCGGCCGGCCCCAGCGCCCAGGCCGTGACGTGCATGCGCGCCGGGCCGTCCGGAGAGAACGTGCGAATGGTGACGGAGGAGCCGTCGTTGATCACCAGATTGGGAAAGATCACCAGGTTACGGTTGGTGTCGGCGACGCGCGCCGCGCGATCCGGCCCCAGGCGCGCGACCAGTTCGGCGCGGATTTCATTCATCTCGACTTTCGCGCCTTCGCCATAGATGGGAATCCAGCGCGCCACCGGCCGGCCGCGGTAGTTGACGTTGTCGGTGGTGAAATGGCCGTTGCCGAGATCGATGGCCCGCCCGTGCGCCGGCAGCACCAGGCCTTCCTCCAGCCTGGGCCGCACTTCGACGCCGGAATTCGCCATGTAACCGAGCCAGCTCGCGTGGGTCGACGGCAGGTGATAGTCGTCGACGCTGTTTTCGACCATCAGCTTCCAGTTGGCGGCGACGTCGTATTCCTGCGTGCCGGCGATGACCTGCATGCGGCCCGAAGGCGACTGTTCGATGACGAGGTCGATGTAATCGCGCGCGGGACCGAGGTAGTCCTCGAGCGCCGCCGCCGCCGGATCGAGGCACATGAACCAGAAATCCCGGTAGCTTTCGAAGCGCGCCGGCGATGCGAGGCCGAGACAGGCGGCATCGAATTCCGGGCCGTAGGCGTCCGCGCCCGGCACACGGTCGAGCGCGCCGGAATTGCCGTAGGTCCAGCCGTGATAAATGCAATAGAAGCGCCGCGCGTTGCCCTCGCGCTCGCGGGCCACGATGGCGCCGCGGTGGCGACAAGTGTTGAACAAGCAGCGCACCGCGCCATGCGAATCGCGGCAGAAGATCACGGGCCGCCCGGCCACCCGGCGGGTGCGGAAATCCCCGGCGCCGGGAATTTCCGAGGCGTGCCCCACATAAATCCAGCACCGCTCGAAAATGCGGCTCGTCTCGCCGGCGAGAATTTCCGGCGAGACCAGCACTTCCCGGTTGAGCCGGAACGTGTGACGGGCGGGGTCGTCAATGATGTAAGGGCCGGCGCTCACCGTCCTGCTTTCCCCTGGTTCAGGCCGTTCAGGCCGTCTATGGGTTTGCTCCGAAAACCGGATCCTGGGAAGATAACGGATACGCCGGCACCCATAAAGGCCTATGACGGCGCGGGGCAATCTGGTATCTGAAACACCCTTGCCGCCCGAACAGCCCCGCGCCCTCGCGTAACCGACACCCATGACATCCCGCAAGAAAATTCTGGTCGTCGACGACAGCCCTGACGTTGCAGAAGTCCTGCGCAACTTTGCGGAAAGACTCGGTTACGACACGCGCATGGCCACCAGCGCCAAGGCCGCCAAGGACCTTTTCCGTGAATTCCAGCCCGACATCGTCGTGCTCGACGTGGTCATGCCGGACACCGACGGGGTCGAGTACCTGCGCTGGCTCGGCCGCGAATTTCCCAACCGGGCAGCGATCCTGGTCGTATCGGGATTTCCCGGCGAATACGTGACGTCGATGCATCGGCTGAGCGAACCGCTCAATGCCGGCATCAGCCGGTTTCTCTCCAAGCCGGTCAGGCTGGAGGCCTTCGGCAAGGCGCTCGACGAACTGATCGCCGCCAGGGAAAACCCGCCCGCCGAATGACCCCGCGTTCGCGGCGCGCGGCGTCTTCAGGGCCGGCAGAACGCGTCCGCCGCGAGAGAACCGCGGCCGTTCAGTTGTCCTCCACCGCGCTGCGCCCCGAGATGCGGCCGAAAACGGCGTTGCGGGTCTGCCCCGTGAACGACGGGTAGTTGTAATAAAAAAGCCCGATGATGTCGCCCGAGGCATAGAGGCCGCGGATCGGCTCGTGCATCGAGTTCAGCACCTGGGCGCGGCGGTTCACCTTGAGGCCGCCGAAGGTGAAGGTGATGCCGCAGGCCACCGGATAGGCGCGGAACGGCGCCTCGTCGATGGGCGCCGCCCAGTTCGACTTGTCGATGACGAGCCCGCGCGTCCGCTTCCCGTCCGGCTTCGTCGGATCGAACGGCACGGAAGCGTCGCAGGCGGCGTTGAACTCGTTGACCGTATGCGTCAGCACTTCCGGCGCGAGGCCGATCTTCTTCGCCAGCTCGCCGATCGTGGCGGCCTCCTCGAACGTCGCCTTGTGGTGCGGATAACGGTGCAACCGGATGCCCTTCTGGTCGTAGATCTGGAAGGCCGACGATCCGGGCTGGGCCAGAACCGCGCGCCCCGTTTTGGCATAGGTGAAGGAATGCTGCGCCTCGCCTTCGTCGAAGAAGCGCACGCCCAGGTTGTTCACGGAAATGCCGAAGGGATAGTCGTAGCGGCTCTGCGTGTTGCCGCGGCCGTCTTCGTGCTGGGGCGTCTCGAAATCGGGCGCCCTGGCGTCGATCGGCGACATGTGCGCGCTCTGCCACTGGCCGCCCGTCAGCGCGCCCAGCTCGACCAGGTAGCGCAGCACTTCGCCCGTGTCGTGCCTGGAGCCGCGCACCTTGGCGAAATCCGTGTTGCCCGCCAGATAGCGCGCGCGCATCTCCGCGCTCGCCTGGAAGCCGCCGGCGCAGGCGATCACCGCCTTCGCATGGATTTCGTACTCGCCGGAAGGCGGGCACACGCGCACGCCTTCGACCCGATGCATGTTGCCGAGGAAGCCGCTGACGGGAGAATTGAAGCGCACCTCGATGCCGAGCCCCTCGGCGATGTTGCGCCACTGGGTCAGCTGGCCAAGGCCGCCGCCCGCCACGTGAACCGCGATGCCGCGCTCGAAATAGCGCTTGCCGCCGACCTTGGCGTGTTCCTTGAGGAATTCCCACTTGATGCCGACATCCTTCATCCAGTGGATGGCGGCATTCGATTCGTCGACCAGCGTCTCCTTGAGGGCCGGGTCCATGCAGCCCTGGGTCATCCGGTCGAGATCGGCGAGAAAGTCGGCCCGCGTATAAGGCGGGATGTGCAGGGAGCGGAAGTAGTCCTCGTCGACGTCGGGCACCAGTTCGCGCATTTCCTCCGCCCCCGAATGGACGAAGCGGAAGCCGGTGCCGGAATAGCGCGCGTTGCCCCCGTATTCGGATTCCGGCGCCTTCTCCAGCATGATGATCCGGCCGGCGCCCGATTTCTTCGCGGATACGGCGGCATCGAAGGCCGAACTGCCGCCGCCGATGACGATGACATCGCACTCTTCACGCTTTGCCAACTCTGCCCCCCTGAATACTTTTTTCTTGATCGCATAATGCCAGCGCGCAGCCGGCTTTGGAAAGTCGTTCGATGCATTATCCGGACGCCCGGGGCGCGCGACGACCGAACGGCCGGTCCCGGATCGGGTTCGTGATCCTGATCAGGCCGATCCTCCCCGCTTGCGCCGCTTGCGCCATACCAGCCGGGATGCGGGCGTTTGCAGACCGCGCCGCGCCCCGGGGCCGGCGGAAAAAACGGCGCTGGCCGCGGGTGAAAAAGAGCGGCGCCCGGCCCCCTGCCCGGCTATAGTCCTTGCCGTAAATCCATGGGTGGTCCGAAGGGCCCCCGTCCCCAGCTATTACGGGCAGGAGGTAGGACAATGAATCTGATATTGCGCGGAACGGCGCTTGCGGCGGTGGCGGCGGCGGGACTCTGCGTGGCGCCGGCGGCCCATGCGCAGAACGCCTTCAAGGACAAGACGGTCAGCATCACGGTGGGCTTCGGACCGGGCGGCGGCTACGACGCCTACGCGCGCCTTCTCGCCCGCTACTGGGGCGCCCATATCCCCGGCAAGCCGCAGGTGATCGTGCAGAACATGCCGGGCGCGGGCTCCCTCAAGGCCGTGCAGTACCTTCAGGCCGCCGCGCCCAAGGACGGAACCGCGGTCGTGATCTTCAATTTCGGCCAGATCACCAATTCGATCGTGACGCCGTCGCAGAAGGTCAAGGTCGACTTCCGCGATTTCGCGTGGATCGGCTCGATGAACCGCGACGTTTCGGTCTGCTATGTATGGAAGAGCCGCTTCCCCACCGTGAGCAACGCCGCCGACCTGAACAAGGTGAAGAACATCAACTACGGCCTGACCGGCGTCGGCTCGGCTTCCTACTTCAACCAGGCGATGCTGCTCGGCGTGTTCGAAGCGCCGCTCAGGCAGGTCAAGGGCTACAAGAGTTCGAAGGAAAAGCAGATCGCCATCGAGCGCGGCGAGCTTGACGGCGACTGCGGCGACTGGACCAGCGTCCCCGACGACTGGCTGCGCGACAACAAGCTGACCTTCGTCATGAAGTCCTCGCCGTCGACGCCCGAGGGGATGGATTCGAAGGTCGTCTATGCGGGCGACATCGCCGCCACGGAGGAGAAAAAGCGGATCGTCAAGCTGCTGACGGCGGCCGGCGACATCGGCCGGCCCTTCATCACCCGCCCGGAAGTTCCGGCCGACCGCCTGAACGCCCTGCGCGCGGCCTTCGATGCGACGATGAAGGATCCCAAGCTGCTCGCCGAATCGAAGAAGACCGCACGGCCGATTTCCTCCATGACGGCGAAGGAAGCGACGGAAGCCCTGGCGGAACTCTACGCCATGCCGGCCGACATCGTGGCCAAGGCCAAGGCCATCCTGCCGGGACAGAAGCAGTAACCCGGCTCGCAACATCCTGAAAAAACGCGGCGCGCGGACCACCGGCTCGCGCGCCGTTTTTTCACGCGCGTCATCTCCGCCCCATGAAAAAAGGCGAACCGCCCTGCTCGAACCGCCAGATGCGTGATTGGGAAAAGCCCGGAAGAGATTGGCGGAGCGGGAGGGATTCGAACCCTCGATACGCCTTTTCA
>CAXRES010000192.1:0-5730 GCA_964229575.1 Alphaproteobacteria bacterium | reverse complement strand
GCCCATCTGGGTCAGCGGTCCCGCCCCCGCCGGGCCCATCAGCGTCACCGCCTTGCCGTAGGCGCGCATCACCGGTTCGGCGCGGGCGAAGGTCGCCTCATCGCCGCCGACCATGATGGTGAGCTGGCCGTTCTCCGCCCCCGCCTGCCCGCCCGACACCGGCGCATCGAGGAAGCACAGGGAGCGTTCGGCGGCCGCGGCGAAAAGCTCGCGCGCAAGGCCGGCGGAGGCCGTCGTATGGTCGACCAGCACGGCGCCCCGTTTCATGCCCGCGAAGGCACCCTCGGCCCCCAGGACGACCGCGCGCACATCGTCGTCGTTGCCGACGCAGGTAAAGACGAAGTCCGCGTCCCGCGCCGCATCGGCCGGGCTCGCCGCCGCGCGGCCCTCATGCGCGGCCGTCCAGGCATCGGTCTTCGCGGCCGCGCGGTTCCACACGGCGACCCTGTGGCCCTTCGCCGCGAGATGGCCCGCCATCGGCGCGCCCATGACGCCAAGGCCGATGAAGGCGACGCGCGCCGATGCAGTGCTGTCGGACATTGCGATTCTCCCTTGAACGGGCGTTTTAGCAAAAAGAGAAGGGCCGCGCTCCCCTTTCGGGAAACGCGGCCCCATTCCGGTCCATGGAACGGACGGGCTTAGAAGCCCATGCCACCCATGCCGCCCATGCCGCCCATGTCGCCACCGGGCATCGGCGCATCCTTCTTTTCGGGCTTGTCGGCGATCATCGCCTCGGTGGTGACGAGCAGGCCGGCGACCGAAGCCGCATCCTGCAGCGCGGTACGCACCACCTTGGTCGGGTCGATGATGCCCGACTTCACCAGGTCCTCGTACTTGTCGGACTGGGCGTTGTAGCCGTAGTTGGTATCCTTGCCTTCGAGCAGCTTGCCGACGATGACGGAACCGTCCGCCCCGGCATTCTCCGCGATCTGGCGGCAGGGCGCCTGGATGGCGCGGCGCACGATGTCCACGCCGACCTGCTGGTCGTGGTTTTCGAGCTTCAGGCCCATCAGCTTGCGGGTGGCATACAGCAGAGCCGTGCCGCCGCCGGCGACGATGCCTTCTTCCACCGCGGCGCGGGTGGCGTTCAGCGCGTCGTCGACGCGATCCTTGCGCTCCTTCACCTCGACCTCGGTGGCGCCGCCGACCTTGATCACCGCGACGCCGCCGGCGAGCTTCGCCAGGCGTTCCTGGAGCTTCTCGCGGTCGTAGTCGGAGGTGGTCTCTTCGACCTGGGCGCGGATCTGGCCGCAACGGTCCTGGATCGCCTTGTTCTTGCCGGCGCCGTCGACGATGGTGGTGTTTTCCTTGTCGATGGTGATCTTCTTGGCCTTGCCGAGCATGTCCATGGTGACGCTCTCGAGCTTGATGCCGAGATCTTCGGAGATCACCTGGCCGCCCGTCAGCACCGCGATGTCCTGCAGCATGGCCTTGCGGCGATCGCCGAAGCCGGGCGCCTTCACCGCCGCGACCTTGAGGCCGCCGCGCAGCTTGTTGACCACGAGGGTGGCGAGAGCTTCGCCTTCCACGTCCTCGGCGATGATGAGCAGCGGCTTGCCCGACTGCACGACCGATTCGAGAACCGGCAGCATCGACTGGAGGTTGGAGAGCTTGGACTCGTGCAGGAGGATGAGCGCGTCGTCGAGGACGCAGGTCATCTTTTCGGCGTTGGTGATGAAGTAGGGCGAGAGGTAGCCGCGGTCGAACTGCATGCCTTCGACGACGTTCAGCTCGGTGTCGAGACCCTTGGCCTCTTCGACGGTGATGACGCCTTCCTTGCCGACCTTGTCCATGGCGTCGGAGATCATCTTGCCGATGTCGCTTTCGCCGTTGGCCGAAATGGTGCCGACCTGGGCGATTTCCTGGCTGGTCTTGACCGGCTTGGAGCGCTTCTTGAGGTCATCGACGACGGCTTCGACGGCGATGTCGATGCCGCGCTTGAGGTCCATCGGATTCATGCCCGCGGCAACGGCCTTGACGCCTTCGCGCACGATGGCATGGGCGAGAACGGTCGCCGTGGTGGTGCCGTCGCCGGCTTCGTCGTTGGTGCGCGAAGCGACTTCGCGGATCATCTGCGCGCCCATGTTCTCGAACTTGTCGGAAAGCTCGATTTCCTTCGCCACCGTGACGCCGTCCTTGGTGATGCGCGGAGCGCCGAACGACTTCTCGATGACGACGTTGCGGCCCTTGGGACCGAGCGTGACGCGCACGGCCTCGGCCAGAATGTCGATGCCGCGCAGCATGCGGTCGCGCGCATCAGTGGAAAACTTGACTTCCTTAGCAGCCATTTTCGATTACTCCCTTGGTTTTCTGGTCCGTCGGCGCTTACTGAACGACGCCGAGGATGTCGGATTCCTTCATGATCAGCAGGTCCTTGCCGTCGACCTTGATCTCGGTGCCGGACCACTTGCCGTAAAGGACGCGATCGCCCTTCTTGACGTCGAGCGGCGTCACCTTGCCGTCGTCCGAGCGGTAGCCGGAGCCGACAGCGACGACCTTGCCCTCGGAGGGCTTTTCCTTCGCCGTGTCGGGAATGATGATGCCGCCCTTGGTCTTCTGTTCCGCAGCCAGCGGCTCAACGACCACTCGGTCGTGCAGGGGCCGGATGTTCATGTCTGTTCTCTCCTGGATACTGGTTTGGGGTACTGGTTAGTAAAGATGCCTAGCAGCAGTCGGTGCCAGGGACGTGCGCGTGATCGTGCGCCGCGGCGCCGGCGGCCGCCTTCTTCGCGGTGGCATGCACCTTCGCGGTGCTGTCGAGCACGGCAAAGATGTCGCCTTCGCGCATGATCAGCAGGTCCTTGCCGTCGGCCTTGATCTCGGTGCCGGACCACTTGCCGTAAAGCACGCGGTCGCCCTTCCTGACCTCGAGCGCGGTGACCTTGCCGTCCTCGGCGCGGTAGCCGGGGCCGACGGCGACGATCTTGCCCTCGGACGGCTTTTCCTTGGCGGTGTCGGGGATGATGATGCCGCCCGCCGTCTTATCCTCAGCCGTGAGCGGCTCGATGATGACGCGGTCGTGCAAGGGCCGGATGTTCATGACCTTCTCCCTATAAAGGTTTGAAAGTTAAGGCCTAAATTCCACTCGCCCGGGAAGCTGTTAGCACTCCCTCGCGGCGAGTGCCAGTCATATAGGCGCGGGGGTCCGCCCTGTCAACAGGCCAACAGGGTTAAGTCGCCGAAAACCACGGCTAGGAAAGCGCTGAAGCCTGCCGCTGCTCGGGCAGAAAAAGGTGGTGTTCCAGGGTAAGGCGGGCGCGGCGGGAGACCGTCAGGTAGACGCACAGCGGCAAATCGCGCAACAGGAGCAGGGCCAGCATGACCCAGAAGAAAAAATCGCTGCTGGCGGCGGCGCCCTCCTTCTGTCCCGGGATTTCCCCGTAGAGAAACAGGTTCGACAAGGTCAGGGCGAACATCCAGTAAGCCAGGTAACGCGTCCACCAGGCGCGCCTGACAATGCCGAACACAATGAACAACATGGCCGAAAAAATGAAAACATTATTGTGGAAGACGCGCTGGTAGATCGCGCTGCTGTCGTAAAGCACCAGTTCGATCACGAAGGAAAGACACGACAGCGCGAAAAGCCACAGGAGGACGACGAGGAACCGGCCCCTGAGGCCGAAAAACGGATGGGCCTCAGCCGTTTCCGGAGAAACCTCCACCCAGTTTGTCGGGAGGAACCTTGCCAACCAACCAGCCATTACGCCGCGCCCTCTACGAGTCCACTGGCCGGCATGGTCGCCCGGACGAAGGGCCCGGGTAAATACTCCATTGGTGCGATCGGGATTAGCTGGTTATGGCCGCTCAGCGCTGCCGGGCCTCGAACCGCGCCGCATCCTCGGGATCGAGTCCGACCGTGATATGGCTGCGGCCCATCTCGTCGTCGAGCCGCTCCATGACATCGCCGTGCTCGTAGAGCCAGGCGACGGCGGCGCCGTCCTCGGGCCCGAGATCGTAATGATAAACCCTGCGCCGCGCCGAGAGCCGCCGATCGAGCGCCGCAAGGAGAGCGTCGATGCCCTCCCCCGTCCAGGCCGACAGGGCGACCGCGCCCTCATCGCGCGATGCGCGGGCCACGACCGCGGAGCGCGATTCCCCATCCAGCAGATCGATCTTGTTGAGCGCTTCGATCATGCCCCCGCCGGTCGCGGGATCGACGCCGAGATCGGCAAGGACGGTTTCGACGTCGACTTTCTGCGCTTCGGAATCGGCGTGCGAAATATCGCGCACGTGAATGATCAGCTCGGCGGCGAGGACCTCTTCCAGGGTCGCGCGAAACGCCGCCACGAGATCGGTCGGCAGGTCGGAAACGAAGCCCACCGTGTCCGAAAGGATGATGCGCCGCCCGGACGGCAGCCTCACTGCCCGCATGGTCGGATCAAGGGTGGCAAACAGCATGTCCTTCGCCGTGACGTCGGCCCGCGTGATGCGGTTGAACAGCGTCGACTTGCCGGCATTGGTGTAGCCGACCAGCGCCACGACCGGAAACGGCACGCGCGAACGCGCCTTGCGGTGCAGCGCGCGGGTGCGCTTCACGTCCTCCAGCTCGCCCTTGATCTTGATGATGCGGGTGTCGATCTGACGGCGGTCCGCCTCGATCTGGGTTTCGCCGGGCCCCCCAAGGAAGCCGAAGCCGCCGCGCTGGCGTTCGAGGTGCGTCCATGAACGCACCAGCCTGGAGCGCTGGTAGGTCAGGGAAGCGAGTTCCACCTGCAACGCGCCCTCGCGCGTGCGCGCACGCGCGCCGAATATCTCGAGGATCAGCCCGGTGCGGTCGATGACCTTGCATTTCCAGGCCACTTCCAGGTTGCGCTGCTGCACCGGCGAAAGGTGCCCGTCGACGACGATGACCGCCACCTCCTCGTCCTCGATACGCTGCTTGAGGCGTTCGACCGCGCCCTGGCCGATGAGGGTCGCCGGCCGCGGATGCGGCAGGTTGATCGCCTCGGCGAAGGCGATCGACAGATCGATCGCTTCGGCCAGGCCGCAGGCCTCCTCCAGCCGCGCCTCGGGGGTTCGCGTGAATTCGCCGCGCAGCACCGGCAGCACGATTCCGGCACGGCCCGACAGCCCTCCCTGTCCGGGTTCGAACGAACCCAGACCGGACGGCGCGGACGTCGTGCTTCTGGAAGCCGGAACCGACAAGAGCGACCTGCGATCAAATGGACTCATCTGATCGCAGAAAGGTTGCCCGCCATCAATAGGCTTGCGCGCCGGAATGCGCCCGTCGGGGCGCACGACGCGCGAGCCGCCGGAATCGGGCCGGGATGTCAGGCGTCGGCGGAAGCGTCGGCGGAAGCGCCTTCGTCATCGCCTTCCCACAGGGACACCGGCGCCGAAGGCATGACGGTCGAGATCGCGTGCTTGTAGACCAGTTGCGAGTGGTTGTCCCGGCGCAGCAGCACCGAGAAGTTGTCGAACCACGTAACGATCCCCTGCAGCTTGACGCCGTTGACCAGGAAAATGGTCACCGGGGTTTTCTGCTTGCGGATGGTGTTGAGGAAGACGTCCTGGAGATTCTGTGATTTATCAGCAGCCATTATCTTTCTTTCTGGTATGTGGTTGCCACGAGTCTGCGTGCCCTCACCGGGTATGCGCACGCGTCTCCTTCCCTACACTGACGAAACGTCGCCATTTGCCGCCCGGACCAGCGACAAAAGCGCGGACACTCCTACAATATAAATAGTTTCCGAAACAATTTGGTCAAGATTGTGGCGGGCCAGTTCCGCC
>CAXRES010000191.1:0-2859 GCA_964229575.1 Alphaproteobacteria bacterium | reverse complement strand
CCACGGGCGCCGTGGTGCTTGCCGCCGACACGGTGGTCGCCTGCGGACGGCGCATCCTGCCCAAGGCCGAGGACGAGGCGACGGCGCGCGCCTGCCTTGCCCTTTTGTCGGGCCGCCGCCACCGCGTCATCGGCGGCATCTGCGTGCGCCGGCCGGACGGCAAATGCCTGGAACGGCTGGTGACGACCGCGGTCGGCTTCGCCCGGATGGCCGCCGCCGAGATCGACGCCTATATCGCCTCCGGCGAATGGCACGGCAAGGCGGGCGGCTACGCGATCCAGGGCCGCGCCGCGGTCTTCGTGCGCGCGATCAACGGCTCGTATTCCAACGTCGTCGGCCTGTCGCTGTTCGAGACCGAACGCCTGCTGGCGGCCGCCGGCCTCGGCCCCGCGGGGGGCGCCCCATGATCGACGAAATGGTCGCCAGTTCGGCTTCCGGCACGCTCTGCGTCGCGCTGCGCGAGGCCGGGCGCCTGATGGAGCTGCTGGTCGAGGACGGCGAGGAGCC
This sequence comes from Alphaproteobacteria bacterium, assembly GCA_964229575.1. Lineage (GTDB taxonomy): Bacteria > Pseudomonadota > Alphaproteobacteria > SMXQ01 > SMXQ01 > WHSO01. Next base: position 2,352 of record CAXRES010000191.1, on the reverse strand, counting down.
GGGCGCGGTCGGCGACATCATCGTCGGCCGCGTGAGCGCGGTGATGAAGGGCATGGAAGCGTGCTTCGTCGACATCGGCGCCGAGCGCGCCGGCTTCCTCTCGCTCGCCCCGCGCGGGGGCGGCGGCGACGGTGAGGCCGTCCCCCATGAAGGCGCGGCGGTGCTCGTCCAGGTGACCAAGGCGGCGCAGGCGGGAAAAGGTGCCGGGCTGACGCGCAACATCACCATAGCCGGGCGCTTTCTGGTGCTGACGCCGGGCCAGGCGCGCATCGCCGTGTCGCGGCGCATCGAAGACGAGGCGGAAAGAGCAAGGCTCGAAAGCATTCTCGTGGAATTCATGGACGGCGAGGACGGTTTCATCGTGCGCACCGCCGCCGTCGGCGCGAGCGCCGAGGCGCTGGCCGCGGACGTCGCCGACCTGCGCGCGCTCTGGCGGGAGATCGCCGAGGACGCGCGCGATTGCGACGTGCCCTGTCGTCTGCATGGCGAAGGCGGCGGCATATACCGCGTGCTTCGCGATCGCGCGCACGCGGGGCTGCGTCGCGTGATCGTCGATGACGCGCGCACGGCCGAGGAGGCACGCGCCTTTTTCGCCGAATATCTGCCGGGGCTGGAACGTCGCGTCGAACTGTGGGACGGCATCGATCCGCTGTTCGAATTGCTCGGCATCGAGGACGACATCGCCGATGCGCTGGAGCCGGCTGTCAGCCTGCCCTGCGGCGGGTCCATCGTCATCGAGCAGACCCACGCCTTGACCGCGATCGACGTCAACACCGGGCGCAACACCGGTCGGTCGAACCATGCCGACACCGTTCTCGGGACCAACCTGGAAGCGGCGGAGGAAATCGCGCGGCAGTTGCGTCTGCGCGGTCTCGGCGGGCTGACGGTGATCGATTTCGTGCATATGGACGATGCCGGGGACGAGGAAGAAGTGCTCGACGTCCTGCTTGCGGCGCTGGCGGAGGATCCCGCCTTCATCCGCGCCACGGGATTTTCCGAGCTCGGCCTGGTGGAACTGGCGCGCAGGCGCGGGCAGGGCCCGCTCGAGGCGCGGTTGGCGGCGCTTTCCGGCGAGAATCCCGACGGCTAACTGCCGTTGCAGCGCCGGATGCTCGCCTCGATGGCCGGGGCGGGGCTCGGCGCGGGCAGAACGGTGAGGCGCGCGCTCGACCTGCCCTCACCCGCACCCGACAGCGTGACGACGAAATCGAGCCTGGCGACGCCCCCGTAGTGCAGCTTCGTGGTTTGCGCCTCTTCGTCGCGGAGGATGGTGATCGTGCCTGCCCGCGTGTCTTTGCCATCGGCGAGTTCGGGCAGGTCTTTCAACGCGCGCGACAGGCATTGGGCGACCGCGTTCGGTGCGCCGGCGACGGGGATCGGCCCTCTCTCGTGGGTGGCCGGAATATTGGCGATCCATGTGGCGATGCCGCCCGCGCCCGCGGCGACGAGCAGCAAGGCGAGGCACAGCGGCGTCAGGCGCCGCGACGGGGTCGTTGCAGGTTCCATAAAAACGGAACCTAATTGATGACGTCGTTCGGTCAAATTCTATCGTTTTGATTTTCAATAAAGTTTTCCGAAAATTCGAGGCGAATACGGGCCATTTCGGAAAAAACGCAGCGGTCTTGGCCGGCGGAATGGTTCGGATTAGTCTGCCGCCATGATGGACCGGACCTCTCCGACGAAGGCGCCCAGCCGGCGGCGCAAATGCCCGATCTGCGCCGAGCCTGCGGCGGTGGATTTCAGGCCCTTCTGCTCGCGCCGTTGTGCCGATCTCGACCTCGGCAAGTGGCTCGACGGCAGCTACCGGATTCCGGCCGTTGAACCGCCCGACGGCGCGGCCGGCGAGGAGGCCGCGGCTGAGGAAAACGAGCATCCTTCATCCCGGGGGCAAAGGCCCGAATAGCCCGGTTTCCGGGCGCTTTCGGTGCCGGCGGAGGAACCAGCGCGCGCTTTACAGGGGGGCCAATTGCCCCTATAACCGCCCGGCGCGCTCTTCGGGCGCGTCGTTCATTCCGGCGCCCAGGTAGCTCAGTTGGTAGAGCAGGGGACTGAAAATCCCCGTGTCGGCGGTTCAATTCCGTCCCTGGGCACCATTTCTTTGCACGGACTTGGAGCGAATTAGCTTGGTCCGAAAATCCCGCGATTGTGTAATTCCTGTGTAATCGGGTAGCCCATTTAAACGATAAGTTCATCGACTCCAATGGACGCCTGGCTTTGGTGCATCGTCGGGCGCGACAAGCAAATGGTTGGGTAAAGGCCAGGAGGTACGATGGCTTCCAACACGATATGGAATCATGGTTTCTTCAAGTGCACAGGACTCATTGCGCCTCGTCGTCAGTTCTGGGGAAAATA
>CAXRES010000190.1:0-8018 GCA_964229575.1 Alphaproteobacteria bacterium | reverse complement strand
TGGCCCGAGCGTCTACGATGTGCGCCCACGAGGGGTTAAGGAGACGTCATGAGCGGATTCATCGAGCCCGGCGCGTCCGGCGGCAGGCGGCGCTGGTCATTCTGGCGCTGGCTCAACAGCACCTCGCGGCGCACTTTCATCGTCATCCCGCCGCTCGTCATGCTGGCTGAATATCTGATCGGCGGCGGCCGGCTCGACTTCGTGCCGTGGGGCGTGCCGCTCCTGATCTGGGGCTATCTGCAATATCGGCTGGGCGGGCGTTTTCGCACGCGGCTCGGCGGCGGCGGCCCCGGGATCGACGTTCCGCCCGATCGCATCGTCGACGGCGGTATCTACGGCTTTATCCGCAATCCGATGTATCTCGGCCACATGATTTTCCTGGCCGGCCTGGCGATCACCCTGAAGTCGTGGGTGGCGCTGGCGCTGCTTTTCGTTCACATGGTCTGGTTCGAGCGTCGCGTGCGCGAGGACGAGGCCCGCCTGGAAGAGCGCTTCGGCGAGGCCTACCGCGCCTACAAGGCGCGGACGAAGCGCTGGATTCCCTTCATCTACTGATACCGGTACCGGTACCGATACCGGGCAAAGGCGGGTTATTCGCCGAAGCTCTGCACCAGCGAGCCCGCCACCATGTACCAGCCGTCGACCAGCACGAAGAAGATGATCTTGAAGGGCAGGGCGATCATCACCGGCGGCAGCATCATCATGCCCATCGACATGAGGACGGAAGCCACCACCATGTCGATGACGAGGAACGGCAGAAAGATCAGGAAGCCGATCTCGAAGGCCCGGCGCAGTTCGGAAATCATGAACGCCGGCACCAGAATCTTGAGCGGCGTCTGCGCCGCCGCGGCCGCCGGCGGCATTTTGGCCAGGTCGTAGAACAGGCGCAGATCCTGTTCGCGCACCTGGCGCAGCATGAATTCTGAAATCGGCGCGACGGTGCGGTTGAAGGCTTCCGTGCCGTCGATGCGTTCCTCGATCAGCGGCGCGATGCCGTCGTTGTAGGCCTTCTCCGCGACCGGCGCCATGATGAAGGCGGTGAGGAAGAGCGCGAGGCTGACCATCACCATGTTGGGTGGCGTCTGCTGGGTGCCGAGCGCCGAGCGCAGGAAGGACAACACGACGACGATGCGCGTGAACGACGTCACCATGATGAGGATGGCCGGCGCCACCGACAGCACGGTGATGAGCGCGACGATCTGCAGGATCCGTCCGGTGGCGCTGCCGCCGCCGTCGCCGAGATCGAGGCTGAGACTCTGCGCCGCCGCCGGCAGCGCGGCGAAGGCGATGGCCGCGACGGCGGCGGGCAACAGCAGCCGGCACAGGAATGTCATCGTCCGGCCCCCTGCGCCGTCGCCGAAGGCGCGTGCTGGTTTGGCGCCGGGGGCGCCAGGGGCGCCGGGATGCCCGTTTCCACTACGGTTTCCGAATTGGGACCGAGCAGGATCAGATGTTCGACCCCGTCACGGCGCACCAGAACCAGGCGGCGGCGCGCATCGAGCGCGCGGCTTTCCACCACGTTGAGGCGGCCGGCCGAAAGGCCGAATCGCGCCGAGACGGACCGGCCCATGAAGAAGCGTCGGTAGGTCCAGGCGGCAAGGCCGATCAGTCCGATGACGAAGACGAGGGAGAGCAGGAAGTTGAAGTACGAGCCAAGCGACATGGGGGGAAATAATCCGTAAGCGGCAAAAGACTATTTGCGGCGGCCGGCGGGCGATGCGCCGCCGGTATAGGCCCGGGCCGCCTTGCCGTGGCTCGACAGCGAGCGCAACTGCTCTTCACAGTCGTTCTGGCGGTTGCGCATTTCGATGGCCAGGCGGTCGAGATCGTCGATCAGGCCGAGCAGGACCGGTTTGATGCGTTCGGCGTCGACCGCGTTCAGTCCGTTCAAGCCTTCGCAGATGCGGCCGATCTCTCCTTCGAGCGGCTTGAGGTTGATCATCTGGCCGTCGGACACGAGGTCGCGGGCGGCGACGATGATGTCGCCCACGCGCGTCAGTTCGTCTCGGATGGTTTCGGCTCGGTTCATGGTGCGGCTCCGGTCGGAGAGTCCGGGCGGGCCGGTTCGGGGACCGGGACGCCCTGGGCGCGGTAGACGTAGCTCAGGATTTCGGCGACGGCCGCGAAAGCGGCGAGCGGGATATCGCAATCGACCTCGACCGCGGCCAGCACTTCGGCGAGATCGGCGTCCTCGCGCACCTTGATCCCGCGGTCGAAGGCGACCTCGAGGATCTGGCGGGCGACGGCGCCGCGTCCCGAGGCGATGACATGCGGCAACTCGCCGCCGTCGCGGTTATGCGCGAGCGCCACCGCGATATCGCGGCCGGGATCGGTGCGCTTGCTGGAATCGTGGCTCGTGGTCACGCGCGTATCCGGCCTTGGCGCGCTGCCTGCACGCGGGTGGGGCGCGCTGCCTGCGCGCGAACCTTTCCCGAATCAGACCCGATCGTGCTTAATAAAGGCTTAAGAACGCGACAAAACGGCCGCCGGGCAGCCGTTTATTCGCCGGTTTATTCGGCCTTGGGCGGGCTTGCCGGAAGGTCGTCGAGCCCCGCGGCGCCCCCGGCCGCGGCGGCCCGGTTCTCTTCCTGGATGCGGTCGAAGATCTCGCGCCGCAGCACGGTCACGTCCGGCGGAAAGGTAAAGCCGAGCTTGATCGACTTGCCCCGCACCTCGACCACCGTGATCTCCACGTTGTCGTTAACCATGACCGATTCGCCGAGCTTTCGCGTGAGATAGAGCATCTTGGATCCTTACCTGGATTACCTGACCTGGATTACCTGGATTACCGGCCCCACAGCGACAGCCTGGGGCGGCACGGTTATTGCGGCCGTTCGCGGCGCGGCGGCCGGTCCCGGGGATTTGTCTAAAATCCCACGAAATTTACGGAACGTTAATAGCACAGGACGGAAAATCGCGCATCAGGCACGGGGCCAAGCAGGCCCGGCCTTATCCCACCCTGCCAGGATGGCGAACCGGAGCCACGCGACCGCGATGGATCTCGGCAAGCTGCCCCTGTTTTCGATGATGTCCCAGCGCCTGTCCTGGCTGGGCAAGCGCCAGCAGGTGCTGGCGCAGAACGTCGCCAACGCCGACACCCCGGGCTTTCACGCGCGCGACCTCAAGCAGCCGACGTTCCGCGAGTTGCTCGGCGGCGCGCGCGGCCGCGATGTCGCCCTGGCGGCGACCCAGGCCGCCCACATCGCCCCGCGCGGCGCGGCCGATACGGGCCAGCATTTCAAGATGCTCGAGGACAAGGACGGCGAAGTTTCGCTGTCGGGCAATTCCGTCGACGTCGAAGACCAGATGATGAAGGTCGCCCAGTCGGCGATGGATCATCAGTTCACGATCAACCTCTATCGCAAGCACATCGCCATGATCAAGGCGGCGCTCGGCCGGCCGGGCTGAGAAGCCGGCGCGCGGTAATCGCAGGAACGGGAGACGGCAATGGATATCCTCAAGGCAATGAAGATTTCGGCCTCCGGCATGAAGGCACAGGGCTTTCGCATGCGCATCGTGGCCGAAAACATGGCCAACGCCGACAACATGCCGACCGAACCGGGCGGCGATCCCTACCGTCGCAAGATCGTGACGTTCAAGAACGTCCTCGACCGCACGCTCGGCGTGAGGACGGTCTCCATCGACCGCGTCCAGGCCGACCAGAGCCAGTTCGAACGCAAGTACGATCCGGGCAACCCGTCGGCCGACGCGCAGGGCTACGTGCGCATGCCCAACGTCAAGTCGATGGTTGAAATGATGGACATGAAGCAGGCGCAGCGTTCTTACGAAGCCAACCTCGGCGTCATCCAGGCCGCCAAGAACATGCTGCAGAAGACCATCGACCTGCTGCGCGTCTAGCGGCACTCCACTGACGGGCGTCTCAAGGAAGGATAAGGACAATGGCTATCAACATGACCGGCGCGATCGGCGCCTATCGCCAGGCGGCGGCGGCGGGCAGCCAGCCCGGGATGGAGGCGCGCGCCACCGCGCCCGGCAAGAGCTTCAAGGACCTGATGAGCGAGTTCGGCGACACGGTGGTCAAGGCCGGCGCCGAGTCCGAACAGATGGCGGCCAAGGCCATGGTCGGCAAGGCCGACCTGAACGAGGTGGTGATGGCCGTGGCCAACGCCGATCTCGCCCTGCAGACGGTGGTCGCGGTGCGCGACCGGGTCATACAGGCCTACCAGGAAATCCTGCGGATGCCGATCTGAAGAACGGGAGCGCGCATCATGTCTCCCGCCGACGTCCATGAGATCGTCCGAGCCTCTATCATCGTGATCCTGAAAGTCGCTGCGCCGGTCATGCTCATCGGCCTGGCGGTCGGCCTCGTCATCTCCCTGTTCCAGGCGCTGACGCAGATTCAGGAAATGACGCTTGCCTTCGTGCCGAAGATCATCGTGATCTTCCTGTCGCTGCTGCTGCTCGGGCCGTTCATGCTCAATTCCTTGACGTTGTACTCGCAGGAGCTGTTCAGCCGCATCGCCACCGGGGGCTAGCCGTGCTGGCTCAGGCACTTCCCGCCGAAGTCTTCGCCTTCTTCATCGTCTTCGCCCGCATCGGCGCGGCGATCATGCTGATGCCGGGGTTCGGCGAGATCTATGTGCCGCCACAGTACCGGCTGATCCTGGCCGGCGCCCTGACGCTGGTGCTGACTCCCGTGCTGGCCCAGGGCCTGCCGGCGCTGCCCGAGCAGCCGCTGCGCATCACCGTGCTGATCATGGGCGAAAGCGCGATCGGCGCCTTCCTCGGCCTTGTCGGCCGCATCATCATGTCGACCCTGCACACGAGCGGCACGGTACTCGCGTTCCAGAGCGGGATCGCCAACGCGCTCGGCTACGATCCGGTCGTGGCGGAACAGTCGGCCGTTACCGCCCTGTTCCTGTCGACCGCGGGGCTTCTCATCGTGTTCACCGCCGACCTGCACCACGTCATGCTGCGCGCGCTCGCCATGAGCTACAACGTTCTGCCGTCCGGCGGCGTGCTTCCGATCGACGAATTCACCCAGGTCATCGTCCGGCTGGTCGGCGACGTGTTCATTCTCGGCGTGCAGCTCGCCTCGCCGTTCATCGTCGTCGGTCTGGTGTTCTATCTGGGGGCCGGCGTCCTGTCGCGCCTGATGCCGCAGGTTCAGATTTTCTTCATCGCGATGCCGGTGCAGATCTTCCTGGGCTTCGTCGTTTTCGCCATCACCGCGGGCGCGATGCTCAACTGGTTCATCGACCGCTTCCCCGAAATGTTTGAAACCGCGCTCGGGGGCTGAGGCAAGAAGATGGCCGAGGAAAGCCAGGACGACAGCCAGAAAACGGAAGAGCCGACACCGAAGCGGCTCGACGAAAGCCGCGAAAAGGGCGAGGTCCCCTCATCGCGGGAAATCAACAACTGGTTCATGCTGCTGGGCGGCACGATCATCGTCGTCATGATGGCGCCGGCGATCATGAAACAGACCAAGTCGCTGCTCGCCGGCATGATCGCCCAGGCGCACGACAATGCCGGGGGTACCGGCGGCCTCGGCGGCCTGATGGCCGACACGATCCGTGAGGTGAGCGGGATTCTGCTGGCGCCGCTCGGGCTTCTCGTCGTGCTGGCGGTCGCCGCGTCGATCGTCCAGCACCCGCCGCTCGTCGCCTTCGAATCGATCAAGCCGAAGTTCGAAAAGATATCGCCGATGGGCGGCATCAAGCGGCTCTTCTCGGTCCGGTCCCTGGTGGAGTTCCTCAAGGGACTGCTCAAGCTGATCATCGTCGGCTCGGTCGCGACCGCCGTCGTGCTGCCCGAATTCGATCGTCTGAGCCAGATGCCGACGATGGCGGCGAGCGGGTACCTTGCCTTTCTGTGGTCGGTGTCCGGGCGCCTCCTGATCGCCGTTTTCGCCGTGATGACGGTCATCGCCGCGCTCGACTACCTCTATCAGCGCCACCAGTACATGCAGAAACTGCGCATGAGCCGTCAGGACATCAAGGACGAAATGCGCCAGTCCGACGGCGATCCGATGGTCAAGGCGCGGCTGCGCCAGATCCGCACGGAGCGCGCCCGCCAGCGCATGATGCAGGCGGTGCCCGAGGCTACGGTGGTGGTCACCAACCCGACCCACTTCGCCGTCGCCCTGAAATACGTCCATGACGAAATGGAGGCCCCCGAAGTGGTGGCCAAGGGCGCCGACCTGATCGCCCAGAAGATCCGCGAACTGGCGACCGAAAACGACGTGCCGCTGGTGGAAAACCCGCCGCTCGCGCGTGCGCTCTTCGCCAGCACGGAAATCGGCCAGACCAGTCCGGCCGAGCACTTCCGCGCCGTGGCCGAGGTCATCGGCTACGTCATGAAGCTGAAGAAGAACGACTGGCGATAGGCGCCGCAATCCCCGGAATCCTCAAGGTCCCCCGCGATTGAAGTTGGCGGCGCCATCGGCCTTTGGCATTCTGGCGCCATGACAAGGACTTCCGAGCCTCGCCCCGGGGTTTGCGCATGAGCGGTCTTCCCGAACCGCCGTCGGCCGAATCCTATCCCGACCGCCTGCCCGGCGGCGCGCCCTGGCGCAGCCTGTTGCTGTGGCTGCTCGTCGCGCTTGCCGCCGCGTCGGCGACGCTCGCCTACCTGCTGCTGAGCGGGCCGGGCGGCGTGCTGGGCCGCCCGGCGGCGCTGTCGCGCATCGTCGTGTTGCCGGAAGTGGGGGCCGCCTGGGCGGTGCCGGCCGGCGTCTTCTGCACCATCGGCTTCGTCGTTTTCGCGGGCGGCGCCTGGGTGCGCTATCGGCGGCTGCTCGGCTCCTATTTCCTGCTGCGGGCCTTCAGCGTCGACCCGAACGGTCGCGCCATTACCGGCAGCCGCGGCCAACTCGTTTACTGGAACGACGCTTTCTCCCGCATGATGCAGGGCGATCCCCGTCGCCGTTTCGCCCGCATCGATGAAGTCGCCGAACAGGCCGAAGGGGCGCGGCAGTTCGCGCTCCTGCGCGAAATCGCCAACGCCGGCGGCAGCGGCCATGCGGAAATCTGCATGCCGGGTGAACTGGGCGAACGGCAATGGCTGAAGGTTTCGGCCTACGCGCTCGGCTACCGGCGCGGCTATGTGCTGTGGTGCATGGAAGACATCACCTCGCGCAGGCAGATGGAGCAGGTGCTGACCGAAGAGCGTGCCAAGCTGATCGACTTCCTTGAAAACGCGGCTCTCGGCTTCTATTCGGTCGATGCTGCGGGGATATTCGAATACGCCAACGGCACGCTGGCGCGCTGGCTGGGCACGACGACCGACGCGATCGTCGGCGCGCGGTGCCGGCTCGCCGATTTCATTTCGGGCGTCGGCACCGACAACCAGAAGCCGTGGAGCCCGTTCCGCATGGGTTTCGACGGCAGCCGGGGCGAGGTGACGCTGCGCCGCGCCGACGGCAGCGAATTCCAGGCAGAGATCATCCAGACGCTGGTCGGCGAAGCGGCCGACGGCACTTTATGCACCCGCTCGATCGTGCGCGACCTGACTACCGAGCGCGAGATGCGCCAGACGCTGGATGCCTCCGAACAGCGCTTCCGCAAGCTGTTCGAGGAAGGCCCGACCGGTATCGCCATCCTCGATCTCCGGGGCGAGATCGTCGACTGCAACAGGGCGTTCCGTGAATTGAGCGGCCGCGCGCGCGCCATCGCGGGCGTGCCGCTTTCCGAACTCCTGGTGCCCGAGAACCGCGACGCGCTCGCCCTGCTTCTCGGCGAGGTGGCGGAGGGCAAACGCCCGCCGCACGGTCTCGACGTGCGGTTCCTGCGCAACCCCGAGGCCTCCGCCTCGCTTTCCATCACCCGGCTCGACGATGCGGGCGGCGCGCTCTCCGGCCTCATCGTGCATCTGTTCGACACCACGCAGAACAAGCGTCTTGAGGCGCAGTTCGCCCAGTCCCAGAAGATGCAGGCCGTGGGCCAGCTCGCGGGCGGTATTGCCCACGATTTCAATAATTTGCTGACCGTCATGATCGGCTTCTGCGATCTCATCCTGCAGCGTCACCGGCCGGGCGAGCAGACGTTTGCCGACATCAT
>CAXRES010000189.1:0-6679 GCA_964229575.1 Alphaproteobacteria bacterium | reverse complement strand
GGTCGATGCCGGCCTGCTCGAACGGTTCCGCGAGGGCACCTGGGCCTTCTACCGGCTTGCCCATTCGGGCGCCGCGGCGCGCGCGGCGGCGGCCTTCGTCGACATGGCGCCCGCCGACGATGCCGTGCTGCGGCGCGATGCCGACCGGCTTGCCGCCATCAAGGCCGAGCGCGAGGCGGCGGCCGCGACCTATTTCCGCAAGAATGCCGCGCACTGGGACGAAATCCGGCGCCTGCGGGTCGACGACGGCGAGATCGAACGCGCCGTCATCGATGTACTCGGGAATCGCAAGGTGGGCGGCCTTCTCGATATCGGCACCGGCACGGGCCGCATGCTGAGCGTGCTCGGCCCGCGCGTGGGCAGCGGCCTCGGCATCGATCTGTCGCGCGAGATGCTGGCGATGGCGCGCGCCAATCTCGACCGCGACGGGCTGGTCAACTGTTCGGTGCGGTTGGGCGACATGTACGCCATCAACGCCGGTCCCGGCAGCTTCGACCTCGTCACCCTGCATCTCGTGCTGCACTACGCCGACCAGCCGGGCCAGGTGGTGGCCGAGGCAAGGCGCGTGCTGGCGCCGGGCGGACGCCTGCTGATCGTCGATTTTGCGCCCCATGAGCTTGAGCATTTGCGCGACGAACACGCTCACCGCCGCCTCGGATTTTCCGACGCGGAAATCGCCGCCTGGTGCAAGTCGGCGGGGCTCGAACCGGGGACGCCGGTTTCCCTGCCGGGCGGGCCGCTGACGGTCAAGCTGTGGCTGGCTGCCAGGCCCGGCGAAACAACCGCCAGATCGAGCGGCGCCAAGGAGCGCGCCTGACATGACCGAGTTCTCCGCACGCATCGCCCCCGACACCGGCATCGCCGTGTCCTTCGAGTTCTTCCCGCCCAAGACCGAGAAGATGGAAGCCGCCTTGTGGGAATCGATCGGCCGCCTCGCGCCGCTCGGCCCCCGTTTCGTGTCCGTCACCTACGGCGCCGGCGGCTCCACGCGCGAACGCACCCATGCCACGGTGGTCCGCATCCTGAAGGAGACCGGCCTGACGCCCGCGGCGCATCTGACCTGCGTGGGCGCGAGCCGAGCCGAAGTGCTCGACGTCGCCGACCATTACTGGCAGGCGGGCGTGCGCCACATCGTGGCGCTGCGCGGCGACCCGCCGGAAGGACAGGGCGGCTATGCGCCGCATCCGGACGGCTTTCCTTACGCCGTCGATCTGGTCGCGGGCCTGCGCGCGCAGCATGACTTCGAAATCTCGGTCGCCGCCTATCCCGAGACCCATCCGCAGGCGAAAAGCGCCGCGGACGACCTCGACAACCTCAAGCGCAAGATCGACGCCGGGGCGAGCCGGGCCATCACCCAGTTCTTCTTCGATCCCGCCGTCTATTTCCGCTTTCTCGATCGTGTGCGCGCGGCCGGCATCACGGTGCCGGTGGTGCCCGGCATCCTGCCGGTCACCAACTTCGCCCAGGTGCAGAAGTTCGCCGCGATGTGCGGGGCCTCGGTGCCCGGCTGGCTCGCCCGGCTGTTCGAAGGGCTGGACGAGGACCCGGAAACGCGCCGCCTGGTCGCGGCCACCGCCGCCGCCGAACAGTGCCGCGCGCTTCAGGCCGGCGGCGTCAGGGAGTTCCATTTCTATACCCTCAACCGGGCGGATCTCGCCTACGCGATCTGCCATATCCTCGGCCTCAGGCCGCGCGCCGCGACATGAGCGCCGACACGGCCCGCCTGCTCGACCGGCTGCTGGCTGAGCGCATCCTGCTGCTCGACGGCGCGATGGGCACCATGATCCAGACCCATCGGCTGGGCGAGGCGGACTTCCGCGGCGCGCGCTTCACCGAGTGGCCGCGCGAACTCAAGGGCAACAACGACCTGCTGACGCTGACCCGGCCCGCGATCATCGAAGGCATCCACGACGCCTTCCTCGCGGCGGGCGCCGACATACTGGAGACCAATACCTTCAATTCCACCTCGATCAGCCAGGCCGATTACGGCGCGGAAAGCCTGGTGCGCGAACTGAACGAGGAAGGCGCGCGCATCGCCCGCAAGGCTGCCGACGCCTGGACGAAGAAGACGCCGGACAAGCCGCGTTTCGTCGCGGGCGTGCTCGGGCCGACCAACCGCACCGCCTCCATGTCGCCCGACGTGGGCGACGCGGGTTTCCGCAACATCACCTTCGACGATCTCGTGGTGTCCTACACCGAAGCGGCCGAGGGCCTGATCGCGGGCGGCTCCGATCTCCTGATGATCGAAACTTCCTTCGATACGCTGAACGCCAAGGCGGCGATCTATGCGCTGATGACCCTGTTCGAAAGGATCGGCCGGCGCCTGCCGCTGATGATTTCGGGCACCATCACCGACGCTTCGGGCCGCACGCTTTCGGGCCAGATTCCGGAAGCCTTCTGGAACGCTGTCGCCCATGCGAACCCGGTCTCGGTCGGGTTCAACTGCTCGCTCGGCGCGCGCGAACTGCGTCCCCACGTGCAGGCCATCGCGCGGGTCGCCGGCACGCGCGTTTCCGTCCATCCCAACGCCGGGCTTCCCAATGCCTTCGGCGGCTACGACGACACGCCGGAGAACATGGCCCGGCTGCTCGGCGAATTCGCCCGTTCGGGCTTCGTCAACATCGTCGGCGGCTGCTGCGGCACCACGCCCGAGCACATTGCCGCGATCAACGACGCGATAGCCGGCGTCGCGCCGCGCCGGCTGCCCGATCTTGTCCCCGCGTGCCGCCTGTCGGGGCTGGAACCTCTCACCATTGGCGGCGGCCGAGACGCGGGTTTCGTCAACGTGGGCGAACGCACCAACGTCGCCGGCTCCATCCGTTTCGCAAAGCTGATCCGCGAGGGCAATTACGAGCAGTCCCTCGACATCGCCCGCGACCAGGTGACGAACGGCGCGCAGATCGTCGACGTCAACATGGACGACGCCATGCTGGATGCCGAGGCGGCGATGGTGCGCTTCCTGCGTCTCGCCGCGGCGGAGCCCGACATCGCCCGCGTGCCGACGATGGTCGACAGTTCCAAGTGGCCGGTGGTGGTGGCGGGCCTCAAGTGCCTGCAGGGCAAGGGCGTGGTCAATTCGATCAGCCTCAAGGAAGGGGAGGCGCCCTTCCTCGCCCAGGCCGCGGAAATCCTGAAGCTCGGCGCCGCCGTGGTGGTCATGGCCTTCGACGAAAAGGGCCAGGCCGACACGCTCGCGCGCAAGGTGGACATCTGCACGCGCGCCTACGGGCTGCTGACCGAAAAGGCGGGTTTCCCGGCGGAAGACATCATCTTCGATCCCAACATCTTCGCCGTGGCGACCGGCATCGAGGAGCACAACAACTACGGCGTCGATTTCATCGAGGCGACGCGCCGGATCAAGCAGAAGCTGCCGCACGCGCTCATCTCCGGGGGCGTATCGAACCTGTCGTTTTCCTTCCGCGGCAACGATCCGGTGCGCGAGGCCATGCACGCGGTCTTTCTCTATCACGCGGTTGCCGCCGGCATGGACATGGGCATCGTCAACGCCGGTCAGCTCGCGGTCTATGCCGAGATTCCGCCCGACGTGCGCGAGCGCGTCGAGGACGTGGTGCTCAACCGTCGCCCCGACGCGACCGAGCGCCTGCTGGAGATCGCAGATCAGCTCAAGGGGGCGCGCAGGGAAAAGACCGAGGACAACGCCTGGCGCGAGGCGCCGGTGGAGGAGCGCCTCAAGCATGCCCTTGTGAAGGGCATCGCCGATTTCGTCGTCGCCGACACGGAAGAAGCGCGCCTGAAGTTCCCGCGCCCCATCCAGGTGATCGAAGGCCCGCTGATGGACGGCATGAACGTGGTCGGCGACCTGTTCGGCTCGGGCCAGATGTTCCTGCCCCAGGTGGTGAAATCGGCGCGCGTGATGAAGCAGGCGGTGGCCCACCTCATCCCGTTCATCGAGGCGGAAAAGGCGGCGGGCGGCGGCGGCGGACCCAAGGGCCGCATCGTCATGGCGACCGTCAAGGGCGACGTCCACGACATCGGCAAGAACATCGTCGGCGTCGTGCTGCAATGCAACAACTTCGAGGTCATCGACCTCGGCGTCATGGTGCCCTACGAGACCATCCTGAAGACGGCGACGGAAAAGGGCGCCGACATGATCGGCCTGTCCGGCCTGATCACCCCGTCGCTGGAAGAAATGGCGACGGTCGCGGCCGAGATGCAGCGTCAGGGCTTCACCTGCCCGCTGCTGATCGGCGGCGCCACGACATCGAAGGTACACACGGCCGTCAAGATCGCGCCCAACTACAAGGGGCCGGTGGTGCATGTGGTGGATGCCTCGCGCGCCGTCGGCGTCGCCCAGAACCTGGTGTCGGAGGACAAGCGGGCGCATTTCGTCGCCCAGACGGCCGCCGATTACGCCGAGATCAAGACGCGCTTCGACGCGGGCGAGGACGAGGGCCGCCTGCTGACGCTGGCCGAGGCGCGCGCCAACGGCGCGAAGATCGACTGGGCGGGCTATGCGCCGGTGGCTCCGGCCTTCACCGGCATCCGCGCCTTTCCCGACTACGACCTGGCCGAGCTTGCGACGCGCATCGACTGGTCGCCGTTCTTCCAGACATGGGAACTGCGCGGCACGTATCCCGCGATCCTGAAGGACGCGAAGGTGGGGGAAGCCGCGCGCGGCCTGTGGAAGGACGCCGAGGCGATGCTCAAGCGCATCATCGACGAACATTGGCTGACGGCGCGCGCCGTCGTCGGCCTGTGGCCGGCCAACAGCACCGGCGACGACGTGGAGCTTTACGCCGATGCCTCACGCAAGAAGACGATCGAGACCGTCCACTTCCTGCGCCAGCAGATGAAGAAGACGCGCGGGCCCAACCTCTGTCTCGCCGATTTCGTCGCGCCGAAGGAGACCGGCATCGCCGATTTCATGGGCGGCTTTGCGGTGACGGCGGGCCACGGCTGCGACGAGCGCGCGAAGGAGTTCGAGAAGGCGCACGACGACTACCACGCGATTTTGCTGAAGGCGCTGGCCGACCGGCTGGCCGAGGCCTTCGCCGAGCGCCTGCACGAGCGCGTGCGCAAGGAATTCTGGGGCTATGCGCGGGATGAAAATCTTTCCAACGCCGACCTGATCGCGGAAAAATACCGCGGCATCCGCCCGGCGCCGGGCTATCCCGCCTGTCCCGACCATTCGGAAAAGCCCGCCCTGTTCAGCCTTTTGGCCGCGCAGCAGAACGCCGGGATCAAGCTGACCGAGAGCTTCGCCATGTGGCCGGCGGCCGCCGTGTCGGGCTATTACATCGGCCACGCGCAAGCGCGCTACTTCGGCCTCGGCAAGATCGGGCGCGACCAGGCGGAGGACTACGCCCGGCGCAAGGGCGTGAGTCTCGCCCAGGCCGAAAAGTGGCTCGCCCCCAACCTCGGCTACAGCCCGACGCGCTGAGGGGGCCGCCCCGCAACCCCTAGTCCTGCCGCCCTGAGGGTGGAGAGCTGCTCCGATCATCCCAACAAAAAAAGGGCGGGGATAACCCCGCCCTTTTTTCCATGCCTGAAAGGGTCCGGCGCTATTCGGCGGCGGGCAGCTTCTTCGCGACTTCGGAGAGCCTGTCCTTGTCGTGATAGATCTTGCCGCCGGTCTCGTTGAACACCTGGCTCATCTCGGCCATGCCGCTCGCGGCGTAGTCGCGCACTTCCTGCGTGATCTTCATCGAGCAGAACTTGGGTCCGCACATCGAGCAGAAATGCGCCACCTTGGCGCCCTCGGCCGGCAGCGTCTCGTCATGGAAGTTGAGCGCCGTGTCGGGGTCGAGCGACAGGTGGAACTGGTCGCGCCAGCGGAACTCGAAGCGCGCCTTCGAGAGCGCGTCGTCGCGTTCCTGCGCCGCCGGCACGCCCTTGGCGAGGTCGGCCGCATGCGCCGCGATCTTGTAGGTGACGACGCCCACTTTCACGTCGTCGCGGTCGGGCAGGCCGAGATGCTCCTTCGGCGTGACGTAGCAGAGCATCGCCGTGCCGTACCAGCCGATCATGGCCGCGCCGATGCCCGACGTGATGTGGTCATACCCCGGCGCTATGTCGGTGGTGAGCGGGCCCAGCGTGTAGAACGGCGCCTCGTCGCAGTGCTTGAGCTGTTCGTCCATGTTGGCCTTGATCTTGTGCATCGGCACGTGGCCGGGGCCTTCGATCATCACCTGCACGTCGTGCTTCCAGGCGATCTTGGTCAGCTCGCCCAGCGTGCGCAGTTCGGCGAACTGCGCTTCGTCGTTGGCATCCGCGATGGAGCCGGGCCGCAACCCGTCGCCGAGCGAGAAGGCCACGTCATAGGCCTTGAGAATCTCGCAGATTTCCTCGAAATGCGTATAGGTGAAGTTTTCCTTGTGATGCGACAGGCACCACTTCGCCATGATCGAGCCGCCGCGCGAGACGATGCCGGTGCGCCGCTTCGCGGTCAGCGGGATATAGGGCAGGCGCACGCCGGCGTGGACGGTGAAGTAGTCCACGCCCTGCTCGCACTGCTCGATCAGCGTGTCGCGGTAGATTTCCCAGGTCAGGTCCTCGGCCACGCCGCCGACCTTTTCCAGCGCCTGGTAGATCGGCACGGTGCCGATCGGCACCGGCGAATTGCGGATGATCCATTCGCGGATGTTGTGGATGTTCGAGCCCGTCGACAGGTCCATCACCGTGTCGGCGCCCCAGCGGATCGCCCAGACGAGTTTGTCGA
>CAXRES010000188.1:0-4150 GCA_964229575.1 Alphaproteobacteria bacterium | reverse complement strand
CGCCTCCTCCTTGATGGTGGCGGCGACCGTGTCGATCACCTCGGCGCTGTGCAGCATGCCGGTCTTGAGGCAGTCGGCGCCGATGTCGCGCAGCACCACCTGCATCTGCTGGCGGATGAAGGCGGGATCGATGCCGAGGATGCCGTGGACGCCCAGCGTGTTCTGGGCGGTGAGCGCGGTGATCGCGGTGGCCGCGAAGCCGCCCAGCATGGTCACCGCCTTGATGTCGGCCTGGATACCCGCGCCGCCGCCGGAATCCGATCCCGCGACGATGAGCACGCGGCCCTTCATGATCAGCGGGCCGCCTTGACGATGACGGAAGCCACCTCGTCGACGATGCCGGCGATGACCGCTTCATCGGGGCCTTCGGCCATGACGCGGATCAGCGGCTCGGTGCCCGACGGACGGATGAGCAGGCGGCCCGTCTTGCCGAGCCGCGCCTCGGCCTCGGCGATGGCTTTCCTGACCGCCGCCGCCTCGAGCGGGCGGCCGGCGCCGACGGCGACGCTCTTGAGTTTTTGCGGGCGCGGCGCGAAGGGGCGCAGCACCGCGGAGGCCGGCTTTCCTGCCGCGACGAGGACCGCCAGGACCTGAAGGGCCGCGATCAGGCCGTCGCCGGTGGTGGCGTAGTCCGAGAGCACGATATGGCCCGATTGCTCGCCGCCGAGGTTGAGGCCGTCGGCCATCATCCGTTCGACCACATAGCGGTCGCCCACCTGGGTACGCAGCAGGGCAAGCCCCTGCGCGGCCAGATATTCTTCGAGCCCGAGGTTCGACATGACGGTGGCCACGACCTTGGGCGCGGTGAGGCGGCCCGCCTCCTTCCACGAACGCGCGATCACCGCCATCAACTGGTCGCCGTCCACCAGAAGGCCCTTTTCGTCGGCCATCAGCACGCGGTCGGCATCGCCGTCGAGCGCGATGCCGAGATGGGCCTTTTCGCGGCGCACCGTCTCGCACATTTGTTCGGGGTGGGTCGAGCCGCACTCGGCGTTGATGTTGAAGCCGTCGGGGCGCACGCCGAACGCCACCACGTCGGCGCCAAGTTCGTGCAGCACGGCGGGGGCCACCTTGTAGGCGGCGCCGTTGGCGCAGTCGACGACGATCCTGAGACCGTCGAGCCTGAGGCCCTTGGGAAAGGACGCCTTGACGTATTCGATGTAACGGCCGACCGCGTCGTCGAGCCGCATGGCGCGGCCGAGGTCCGCGGCGGGCGCAAGGTCGCCGCCGGCGCCCGCATCCATGCGCGCCTCGATCTCGCTTTCGACCGCATCCGACAGCTTGTGTCCGTCCGGGCCGAACAGCTTGATGCCGTTGTCCTGATAAGGATTGTGCGAGGCCGAGATCATGACGCCGAGATCGGCGCGCAAGGAGCGCGTCAGCATGGCGACGGCCGGGGTCGGCAGCGGGCCGACCAGAATGACGTCCATGCCCACTGAAATGAAGCCCGCGGTCAGGGCCGGTTCCAGCATGTAGCCCGACAGCCGCGTGTCCTTGCCGATGACCGCTTTGTGGCGATGGGCGCCGCGGGTGAATTGCAGCCCCGCCGCCATGCCGACGGCAAGCGCCACGTCGGCGGTCATCGGCGCCGTGTTGGCGGTGCCGCGGATGCCGTCGGTGCCGAAATACTTGCGTGCCGTCATGCGCCCGCCCCGGTTGGTTTCGCCGCCAGTCTACTCGCTAAGCGGCGCCCGCGAAAGCGCCGCCCCGGCAGATGCCCTATCCCTCGGCCCCGGCGACGCCCTGCCAGACGGCAAGCGCCTGCGCGGTTTCCGCGACGTCGTGGACACGCACGATCTGCACGCCCTGCCCCACCGCCCACAGCATGGCGGCAAGCGAACCGGGCATCCGCTCGCGCGGGTGGGCGATGCCGGCGAGGTGGCCGATGAAGCTCTTGCGCGACACGCCCGCCAGCACCGGACAACCGAGCCCGTGAAACAGCGCGAGGTCGGCGAGCACGGCGAGATTGTGGGCGAGCCCCTTGCCGAATCCGATGCCGGGATCGACGGCGATGCGCGAGCGCGGGATGCCGGCATTCTCGCAGGCGACGATGCGCGCCGCCAGATAGTCGAAGATTTCGGTCGGCGCGTGGCCGTAGCGCGGCTTGTCCTGCATCGTCTTGGGATCGCCCTGGCAATGCATGAGGACGACGGGCACCCCGAGCCTGGCCACGGTTGCGAGAGACTGTTCGTCGTAGGTCAGTGCCGAAATATCGTTGACCATCCCGGCGCCGGCGCGGACCGCATCTTCCATAACCCCCGCCTTGCGCGTATCGATGGATAACACCGCACTGAAACGCGATTCGTGCAGCGCCTTGATGATCGGCAGGACGCGGCGGCGTTCCTCGTGCGGATCCACCGGATCGGAACCGGGACGCGTCGATTCGCCACCGACGTCGAGGAAGGCGGCGCCCGCCCTCATCAGGTCAAGGGCATGGCGCGCCGCCGCCTCCGGCGAGGCGTGAAGGCCGCCGTCGGAGAAGCTGTCCGGCGTGACGTTGAGGATTCCCATGATGCGCGGGCGGTCCATCGCCACCCCGGCGAAGGCTTCACGCGGGCGCGTGATGCGGTCGAGCACGGCATCGGCATGACGGGCGATCTCGCGCCCCTGATGGCGCGTCCACAGCTGCAGGTCGTTGATCGGCGCGATGGCGCGTTCGATCCCGCCCGGCTTGCGGACCATGACCTCGATCGTGTCGAAGCCGACCAACCCGCCTGCGACCCGCGCCGTGGCGCGCGCACCCGGCGCGAGGACGGTCAGCGGGCGCAGAAAGAGATCGCGCGGTTCGACCGCGACGAGATCGCTGAGGAGCGTCAGGGGACCAGGCATGACGGAAGCCGGGGAAACCCGCGGCCGGCGGGCCGGCCGGGGTCAGCCTTCGGGCTGCGGTTCGGGCGCGATGCCCGGCCCGTCCTTGGGCTTGGCCTTGGCGCCCGAGGTCGGCACGGTGGAACGGGAACCCGCGTCGCGCGGCGGCTCGCTCGATTCGCGGCTGATGGTGCCACCGTCGACCAGCGTGCGCACGTCGTCGCCCGAAAGCGTCTCGTATTCGAGCAACGCCCTGGCGACGCGGTCGAGTTCTTCCCTGTGCTCGGTCAGGATGCGGCGCGCGTCGGCCTCGCCGCCTTCGACGATGGCGCGGATTTCCTCGTCGATCAGCTTCGCGGTGGCGTCGGAGACGTTCTTGCGCTGGGTGACCGAGTGGCCGAGGAAAACCTCTTCCTCGTTGTCGGAGTAGCGGAGCGGCCCGAGCTTTTCGCTCATGCCCCATTCGGTGACCATGCGGCGCGCCAGGTTGGTCGCCTGGCGGATATCGTCGCCGGCGCCGGTGGTGATGTTGTCGGCACCGAACACGAGCGCTTCGGCGACGCGGCCGCCGAACATCATGGCGATGCGCGAGGTCAGTTCCAGCTTGGCATAGCCGTAGCGGTCCTTTTCGGGCAGCGACATGGTGACGCCGAGCGCCCGTCCGCGCGGGATGATCGTGACCTTGTGCAACGGATCGTGCCTGGGCGTGAACAGCGCCACCAGGGCGTGGCCGGCCTCGTGATAGGCGGTGAGGGTCTTTTCCTCTTCCGTCATCACCATGGAACGGCGTTCCGTGCCCATCAGGACCTTGTCCTTTGCGGCCTCGAATTCCGACATGGTGACCATGCGCCGGCCCTTGCGGGCGGCAAGCAGGGCCGCCTCGTTGACCAGGTTGGCGAGGTCGGCGCCGGAAAATCCGGGCGTGCCGCGGGCGATGACCTTGGCATCCACGTCGGGGGCGAGCGGCACCTTTCGCATGTGGACGCGCAGGATCTGCTCGCGCCCGAGAACGTCGGGGTTCGGCACGACGACCTGGCGGTCGAAGCGGCCGGGACGCAGCAGCGCCGGGTCAAGCACGTCGGGCCGGTTGGTCGCGGCGATCAGGATGACGCCCTCGTTGGCCTCGAACCCGTCCATCTCGACCAGCAGCTGGTTCAGCGTCTGTTCGCGTTCGTCGTGGCCGCCGCCGAGCCCGGCGCCGCGATGGCGGCCGACCGCGTCGATTTCGTCGATGAACACGATGCAGGGCGCGTTCTTCTTCCCCTGCTCGAAGAGGTCGCGCACGCGCGACGCGCCGACGCCCACGAACATCTCGACGAAGTCCGAACCGCTGATGGAGAAG
>CAXRES010000187.1:0-3821 GCA_964229575.1 Alphaproteobacteria bacterium | reverse complement strand
CGCAGCGCCCCAGTTCGAAGCCGGCTCCGCGGTGCGGGCAGGCGCGCTCGATGGCGCCGATCGTGCCCGTGCCGTCGCGGAACAGCACCAGGTCTTCGCCCAGCAGGCGGACCTGCACGGGCTTGTTCGTCAGCTCGTGCGAAAACCACACGGGCCACCAGTAGCGGCGCAGGACGGCGCCCGCGGGGGTTCCTGGGCCGACTTGGGTCAGCCTGCGATTCTGTTCGGGCGTCATGATTGCCCCCTGTTTCCGACCGTTCCCTCGCGGGGGTCTTGGCGCCCCCGACGGGGAAATCCTAGCACGACGCCGGCGCTCGTGATTAAGATATTGCTCGATCCGGACGGGCCGCGAAGGCTCCAACCCGCAAAGGGAAGCCCGCCAGAGTGCGGGCAATAAGGCCGGAAGGGAGGCAGACATGGTGACATCCGAACAGAACGAACGGCTGACGCGCGTCGGCCCCGGCACGCCGTGCGGCGAAATGCTGCGCCGCTACTGGTGGCCGACCGGTTTCAGCGATCACGTGACGACCAAACCCGTGCAGGTCCGCCTGCTGGGCGAAGACCTGGTGCTGTTCCGCGATGGTTCCGGTGCGCTCGGCCTGATCGCGCGCGCCTGCCCGCACCGCGGCGCCGGCTTCGAACTGGGGCGCTGCGAGGCGGACGGCATCCGCTGCTGCGACCACGGCTGGAAGTTCGACCGCACCGGGCGCTGCCTCGACATGCCGGCCGAACCGCCGGGCACGCCGCTGCTCGACGAAGTGCGGGCAAGGACATACCACGTGCAGGAATTGGCGGGTCTGGTCTGGGCCTATCTCGGCCCCGATCCGGCGCCGGAGATTCCGCCTTACGATCTTCTGGTGCGCGATGACATGAACCGCGTGCTCTACTCCAAGGAAGAAAAGTGCAACTGGCTGCAGCGAGCGGAGAACGGCTGCGATCCCCATCACCTGATGGCGCTGCATGCGCCGGGCTATCCGCAAATCGCGCTCAAGCCTGCCAATGTGACCTGGGAAAAGACCTGGTACGGCTTCCGCCAGGAACAGCAATATCCCGACAGTCTCTACAACGTGACGCACCAGATTTTCCCGTCGCATACGCGCCGCCTTGCCGCCCGCGTCGGCGACGATCCCAAGCACTATCTCAACCTGCGCGTGCCGGTGGACGACGTCACCACGGCCACCTACTTCGTCCAGGCCGTCATCGCCGAAAAGGGCCCCTACACGACCAGGGCGCGCGGGCACACGGCTTACGACTACATGGCCTATGACGAAATCGACGACGGCTGGTGGCGCATCCCGTCGCACGAACAGGATCGCATCGCCCAGGAAAGCCAGGGCCGCATCGCCGATCGCACGAAGGAGACACTGGGCACCTCGGACCAGGGCATCGTCATGTTCCGGCGCAGCCTGGAAGAGTCGATCCGCGCCGTTGCCGAAGGGCGCGATCCCGTCGGCGTCGTTCGCGGGCGCGGGCGCAATGATCCGATCCGTTTCGACGCGGGAAAGAATTTTTCGGGCGGCACCACGCGCCCGCCGGGAATCATTCCTACCTGAACGAACGGCAGGAGACCGCTTATGTTCACCCGTACCATCGCCGCAGGCGGCGCGATCGGTATCGCCGCCCTTCTGCTGACTTCCGTGGCCGCGTCGGCGGCCGACGACATGCCGCCCTCGGCGCGCAGGATCGTCGCCGATCTCAAGGTCGCGCCCGACCTGCTGGCCGACTGGGCGGAGGAGCAAAAGGTGCCCGATGCCTGGGTTTTGGGGGCGCGCGCCGAAGGTGCGCTCAAGATCAACGGCAGCTGGTCGCCGCGCGAGTTCGATGCGATGGCGGCACCATTCCGCGAACGCTTTCCCTTCATCAAGATTGCCTATTCGCGTGGTTCGAACAACACGCGGGTGCGCGTTCCGCTGATCGCCTTCAAGGAAGGCCGCATCACCACGGACATCATCACCGGCGTCGACAGTTCGATAAACCAGTTCCGCGCGGCCAATGCGCTGGCCGACCTGTCGGACGTGCCGAACATGACGAAGATACCTGCCGGCATGGGATCGACGCGCGGCTACTGGGCGGGCGTGCGCGTGCGCTACTGGTGCATCGGCTTCAACCCGAAGCTCATCGCTCCGGCCGACATGCCGGCACGCTGGGAAGATTTGCTGACCGCGCCGGGACTGAAGGACGGCCGGCTCGCGCTGTGGCGCGGCGCCACGTCATGGCTGCTGCCGCTGTGGGGCGAAAAAGGCGAAGACTGGGTCAGGGACTTTTCACGCCGTTTGTTCACGGACGTTAAGCCGCAGCGGCGCAAGGAAGGGGCCCGTGCGCTCGTTTCCCTCGTCGTCGCCGGCGAATTCAACGCCACGCTCGCCGCTGCCGCTTATCAGGTGCGTAGTCTCGAAAAGAAGGGGGCGCCGGTCGGATTCCATTGCCCCGACATCGTGCCGGTGTCGATTTCTTCGGTCGGCGTGTTGGCAAAGAATCCGCATATGAACGCCGCGAAGATTTTCATGAACTGGCTCCTGAGCAAGGAAGGCCAGCTTGCCCAGTACGCCGCCGACGGCGCGCCGCCGGTGCACAAGGACCTGATCGGCCGCGGCTTCATGGCCTATCCCGATGCGATCAAGGGCAAGAAGATCGCCTTCCGTAACCCGGAACTCCTCGACGACGATCTCAGGGCCCTGCTCGGATTCTGGGAACCGTTGTGGAAATCCGGCGAAGAAAAAGGCAAGGCCGGAGACTGAGCCGTCAGGGCGTGACGGCCTGGTGAAAGTTCAGCGACGACAGCGCCTGCCAGAACTGCTTTTCGTGCTCGGCTTCGTAGCTCGGGTGGCTGACGGCGCCGATGCCGAAGGCGACGCGCTTCGGTCCGTCGCGGTAGCGCACCGTGACGTGGCAGAAGACGTGATGGGCGGGCACGCCGCGCGCGCTGCGCGTATTGGCGTAGAGGCAGTCGAAGCGGCTGACGCGCACGGGGCGCGAACTGACGATCTGCGTCTGTCCCGCGGCGTAGCGCATCTCGGCGTCGAGCGACGCCTTCGGGGTGGACAGCACGAAGAAGATGGAACGTTGCGACTTGCCGCCGGGCGGCACGATGGCGACGTCGAGGTTGCCGCCCTCGCTGTCGACGCGCCAGCCCTGCGGCATCTGGAACGAATAAAGCCCGGACTTCGACTGGTAATAATTCTGCGCCGCGGCCGGGACGGCGGCGAAAGCGTTCAGGACCGCACAAGCCACGATGACGACGCAGGCCGCTACCGCCTTCATGGAAGCCCCCCTCTTTTATTTTTCCGACGATAAGGCTAGCACGATTCGCCGGCCCGGCGAGGGGCGTCAGCGCCGGCCCATATCCTTCCTGAGGCGGGCGATCTGTTCGTCCAGGGCCGCGCGCCACGGCGCATCCCGGGGCGCGGTGCGCGCCAGGTCCTCCCACACGCCGAGCGCGCCCGCGCGGTCGCCGCCCTGGGCGAGCGCCAGGCCGCGGTAGTAGCGCGCCGCCGGATCTGCCGGTTGCAGTTTCAGGGCTTCGTCGAAGGCGGCGCGCGCGGCGGGCGTCACCATGCCGTTTTCCACCGACACGAGCGCCTCGCCCCAGGCGATGGCCATGGCGGCGCGCCGCGCCGGATCCTTGACCGTGGCCGCGATGCGACCGTAGGCGGCGGCGGCATCGGGGCCGCGGCCGAGCTTGCGATAGAGCCGCAGCAGCAGCGTCCAGCCCTGGGTCTCGTCGGGGTTTTCGGCGAGCTGCGCTTCGATCGCCTCGCCCATGCGGGCGAGCGCTTCGGCGCTCGGCATCTTTGCCGCCGTCGCCGTTTCGGGCGCCTTGG
>CAXRES010000186.1:0-6926 GCA_964229575.1 Alphaproteobacteria bacterium | reverse complement strand
AAGATAGCGCGTTGGCCTGCGCCCGTTCGGGGGCACAACGCGCCCGGCCCGAACGCGGCGGATTCCAAGGGTTTCCGCCGCTTGCGCCGGGGGAATGCCGTTGCTACCCTGCGGGCGAAAAATTTCATAACTGCAAACGTTGGGGAGCGCCTGATGGCCAAAGCCGCGAAGTCCAAGAAAACCGTCCGCAATCTCGAGACCGTCATCATCGAAAAGGAAGACGGTATCGCCTGGTGCATCTTCAACCGGCCCGAGAAGCGCAACGCGATGAGCCCGCAGTTGCACCTGGACATGAACCAGGCGCTCGACGAGCTTGCCATCGATCCGGAAGTCCAGGTCGTGGTGATCACCGGCGCGGGCAAGGCGTTCTCCGCCGGCCAGGACATCCGCCTGTACTTCCGCGGCACCACCGACGATCCCGCCAAGCGCCACAAGGCCAAGCACGCCTCGCACGCCTGGCGCTGGACCAAGCTCGCCACTTTTCCCAAGCCGACCATCGCCATGGTCAACGGCTACTGCTTCGGCGGCGCCTTCACCCAGGTCTCGGCCTGCGACTTCGCCATCGCCGCCGACGACGCGATCTTCGGCCTGTCGGAAATCAACTGGGGCATCCTGCCGGGCGGCATCGTCAGCTGGAACGTGGTCGAAATGATGTCGATGCGCGACGCCATGTACTATGCCTGCACCGGCGAGACCTTCAACGGCAAGGAAGCCTCCGCCATGCGCTTCATCACCAGGTCGGTGCCGAAGGCGAAGCTGCGCGCGGAAACCGTCAAGCTCGCGAAGCTCCTGCAGCAGAAGAGCCCGGCGGCGCTGCGCTACACCAAGGAAGGCGTGCGCGCCGTGCGTTACATGAGCGTCGACCAGGCGGCCGATTACCTCAATGCCAAGTCGGACGCGCTCAAGCACGTCGACAAGGAACGCTCGCGCGAAAAGGGCATGAAGCAGTTCCTCGACGACAAGACCTATCGTCCGGGTCTCGGTCACTTCGACCGCTCCAAGGACCTGTAGTCGGCCGGGGCGGCGGTTCCCCGCCGCCCCGCCGTCCTCTCCCGCCGCCAGCGCCGTGACCGCTCCGTGAGCACAACCGTCGGCATCGTCGGGCTCGGCAACCTCGGTTTCGCCATGGCGAAGAACCTGATGGCCCGCGGCCATCGGGTGGTCGGTTATCGCCGTTCGCCGATGGACGCCTTCGCCGGGGCCGGCGGCGTCCCCGCCGCCAGCCCGCGCGAGGTCGCCGAAAGATCCGATTTCGTCGTCACCAGTCTGCCTTCGGGACAGGCGCTGGCCGAGGTCTGCTCCGGGGCGAACGGACTCGCGCAGGCCGGGCGCAGGGGTCTTGCCGTGTTCGAGCTTTCGACCCTGCCGCTCGCGGCGAAGCTCGAACAGAAGGCGGCGCTCGAAACCGTCGGCATGGTCATGCTGGACGGCACCATTTCCGGCAACCCGGTCTATTTCGAAAACCGCACGGCGGCGGTGTTCGTCGGCGGCGAGCGCGGCGCCTTCGACGCCCATGCCGGTGCCTTGCGCGACATGACCGACAAGGTCACCTGGCTCGGCCCCTTCGGGGCGGGACGGGTGGCGAAGTTCGTGGCGCTTTATCTTGTCTGCGCCCATACGCTGGCCGCGGCCGAAGCGTTCGAGCTGGCCACCCGCGCCGGCCTCGATCGCGCCGCGATGTTCGAGGCGATCGCCGGATCGAACGCCACCTCGGCCATGCTGGAAAGCCGCGGCGCGCTGATGATCGGGCGCGACTATTCGAGCTTTTCCCAGGACAAGGAAGGCCGCGCCGCGGGCCGCGAAGCCGATGGCGACAAGTCTCCCGTCCGGGGCATGGGGAGCCGGGTGCGCCAGGTCACGCGGCTGGCCGAATTCGCCCACCACCTCGGCGGGCGCTATCCGCTGCTCGATGCCATGAACGCCGCCTATAACGAGGCCGTCGCCGCCGGTGTCGGGCGCTACGACATCGCCGAGGTGTTCGAACACCTGATGGCGGGAGCCCCGGAAACTGCCGATATCGACGCGGTTCTGGCGCTCCTCGTCCGCCAGGGATGAGGCGCCCGAAATGCCCGCAATCCGCCGTTCAGCGCCGTTTTCCCGGGGCGGCCTTCGGGTGTTATAATCCCGCCAACGCCAATTGAACGATAGGTCTGGAGGAAACGTGATGTCGGTCGAAAATATCCCCATGGATGCCCGCGAGTCCGAAGAGTTCAAGCACGGCACCGCGCGCAATGAACTGCTCGCCACGGCGGAAAAGCCGGTGTTCTTCAGCATGCGCACGCGGTTGGTGAAGTCGGGCCGCACCAACACCCCGGTGTGCAAGACGGAAAACATGTGGGGCACGATGAAGGTCTATGCGTCGGGCGGTGAAAACGGCCTGCATGCCCATACCAAGCAGGACCACATGTTCATCGTCATGCAGGGCTCGGCCCGCTTCTACGGGCCCAATGGTGAAACCCGCGACGTCGGCGTCCATGAAGGCGTGCTGCTGCCCAAGGGTTGCTATTACTGTTTCAACGCCACGTCGAAAGAGCCGCTGGTGCTGTTCCGCGTCGGCTGCCATACCGAGGAAGCGAAGGACGAGTCCTTGCCCGGGCGCCTCGACATCAAGGGCGGGTCGTTGCCCGGCGATCATCCGGACAACGCCAAGGGCGCCAAGGCCGCACCGCTGGTTTACCGCGACGACTGGTTCGAATAAGCCGCCGACGCGTTCGGTCGTTTCCTGCGATGCCGGTGCTTAAAGCACCGGCATCAGCTTTTCGGAGCGCAGGAATTCGATCACCGCGGCATCGAAGGCCGTCGGGTCTTCCAGGCAGCAGGCGTGCCCCGTAGCGGGGATCATGACATGCCGGCCGCGCGGCAGGATTTCCGCCATGGCGCGCCCGCGCGGAAGCGCATTGTCGAACTCGCCGTTGATCACCAGCACGGGCTTGTCGAGCGTACGGCACTGTTCGGTGACGTCGGACACGGCGAGCGCGCGGAAGCCCTGGGCGATGGCCCTGCCCGAAAGCGTCGGGTCGCGCTCCGAGAAGATGTTGAGCAGGTAAGCGCCGAGCTTCGTCTTCGGAAATGCGGGCGACACCAGCGAGCGCAGGTGTTCGGCGTGGTATCCCGGCAGGTCGGGCCCTTCGTAGCCCCTGATCCGGCGGTCGAAGTTGGCCCCGCGCGGCTCCGATCCCGAGCCCACGGCGATCACGGCGGCGATCTCGGGACCGTAATCGATGGCCATCTTCATGACGATGCGTGAACCGACGCTGACGCCGACGATGACGGCGCCTTCAGCCCTTTCGTCATGGATCACCCCCATGACGTCGCCCGTCATGTCGTCGATGGTGAAAGGGGTTTCCACCCTGGCCGAACGCCCGTAGGAGCGGATATCGACGGCGATCACCTTGAACCAGGTGGAAAAACGCGCGCGCTGGTACAGGAAAAGATCGTGGTCGAAGGGATTGGCGTGGACGAGCACCATCGGCGGGCCGTCGCCCGAAACCTCGTACCAGATGTCCACTCCGTTGGCTCGTGACAGGGGCATTTGCGATCCTTCCGCCGGCGTTTTCCGAACGCAATTTATCGCGGTCGCCGGTGCGGCCTGTCAATGTACGCCGGACCGCCATGCGCCGCTTGCGCGCGGGCGGCTCAGGGGCTTCAATCCCTGCCGCATGACCACGCTGATCCTGACCCATCCCGCCTGTCGCGGCCACGATCCCGGCCCCGGCCATCCCGAATCGCCGGCGCGGCTTGACGCCGTCCTGCGCGGCCTCGACGGGCTCCCCGGCACGGCGGTGGCCGAGGCGCCGGCGGCGGCGCCGGAAGCGCTCGAAGGCGTCCATCGGGCGGACATGGTGCAGGCCGTGCTCGGGGCAATCCCGGCCGAGGGCTACGCCGCGCTCGACGCTGATACCATCGTCTGCCCCGCCTCGCGGGAGGCGGCGCTGCGGGCCGCCGGGGCGGCCTTCGCCGCGGTCGATGCGGTGATGGCGGGCGGGGCCGCCGATGCCGGGATGTCACGCGGGGTCGCCGATGCCTTCTGCGCGGTCAGGCCGCCCGGCCATCACGCCACGCCAGATCGCGCCATGGGCTTCTGCCTGTTCAACAACGCCGCCCTCGCCGCCGTCCACGCGCGCGCGGCGCACGGCTGCGCCCGCGTGGCGCTGGTCGACTTCGACGTGCATCACGGCAACGGCAGCGAGGATGCCTTGCGCGGGCGCGAGGGATTCTTTTTCGCCTCCTCGCACGAATATCCGAACTACCCCGGCACCGGCCTCGAGTCCGTCGACGGGCCATGCCGGATCGTCAACGCGCCTTTGCCGCGGGGCACGGGCGGAGAAGGTTTCCGCGCCGCGTGGCTGCAACGCATCCTTCCGGCGCTCGACGATTTCGCGCCGGACTTCCTCGTCGTGTCGGCCGGCTTCGACGGGCATCGCAAGGATCCCCTGTCGATGATGCAGCTGGAGGCCGCCGATTACGCCTGGCTTGCCGGCGAGTTGCGCGCTATCGCCCGGCGTCATGCCGGTGGCCGGCTGGTATCGTTGCTGGAAGGCGGCTACGACCTCGACGCCCTGGCGGCCTCGGTGCGCGCCTATGTCGCGGCCCCGGCCGCGCCGGAGTAGACCGGGCGAGCCCTTGGCCGCGGCTTGCCCCGGGCCACGGCGTTTCCTACACTGGCCGCCCTGCAACCGGGGAGTGCCGCAACCATGGCAAAAGCCGAAAAAGACATCGCCGCCATGAGCTTCGAGGACGCGCTCGCGGAGCTTGAAACCATCGTGCGCGAGCTGGAGGACGGCCGCGTCAGGCTCGATGCCGCGATTTCGGCCTATGAACGGGGCGCCCGGCTCAAGGCCCATTGCGAGAAGAAACTGGCCGAGGCCAAGGCCAAGGTCGAAAAGATCTCCCTCGGTCCGTCCGGCCCCGCAGGCGTCGAACCCGCCGACGCCGGCTGATCCCGTGACTTCGAAACATCCAGCCGCGCAGGACCTGGCGGCGGCGCTCGCGCGCATCGCCGATGCCGCCGACCGGATCCTCGATTCCGCGCTGCCGCCGGCCGGGCCCGGTCCCGAAGGCCGCCTGGCCGAGGCGATGCGCTACGCCGTGATGGGCGGGGGCAAGCGCTTCCGTCCGTTCCTGGTCGTTTCCGCGGCCGATCTCTTCTCCGTGCCCGAAAGCATCAGCCTGCGCGTCGGCGCGGCGGTGGAACTGATCCACAGCTATTCGCTGATCCACGACGACCTGCCGTGCATGGACGATGACACGCTGCGCCGCGGCAAGCCGACCTGCCATGTGGTGTTCGGCGAGGCGCTCGCCGTGCTCGCGGGCGATGCGCTCCTGCCGCTTGCCTTCGAACTTCTGGTCGAGCCCGCCACCCATCCCGACGCCGCGGTGCGCGGGGCGCTGGTTTCGGGCCTCGCGGTTGCCGCGGGCGCCCGCGGCATGGTCGGCGGGCAGGTGCTCGACCTCGCGGCCGAGGACATGCAACTCGATGCCGGCGAGATCGCGCGGCTGGAACGTCTCAAGACCGGCGCGCTGATTTCCTTCTGCTGCGACGCGGGCGCCATCCTCGGCCACGCCCAGGATGCCGAGCGCCGGGCGCTCGCCGCTTACGCCCACGACCTGGGGCTGGCCTACCAGATGGCCGACGACCTGCTCGACGCGCTGGGCGAGCCCGAGGCGGTGGGCAAGGCCACGCGCAAGGATGCCGGGCGCGGCAAGGCCACCTTCGTTTCCGTCCTCGGCGTCGAAAAGGCGGGCGCCCAGGCCCGACGCCTCGCCGATCAGGCGGCGGCGCACCTCGACCTGTTCGGTCCGCGCGCTGACCGGCTGCGCGCCATCGCGCGATTCGTCGTCGAGCGCGGTTCGTGAGCGCCGCGCGCCGCGAACGTCCGCGTCTCGACCAGCTGCTCGTCGATCGCGGGCTGGTGGAGAGCCGCGCCAGGGCGCAGGCGCTGGTCATGGCGGGCAAGGTCTTTTCCGGTGAGACGAAGCTCGAAAAGCCGGGCCAGCGGCTCGATCCCGAAACCGCGCTCGAAGTGCGCGGCCAGCCCCATCCCTGGGTGTCGCGCGGCGGGCTCAAGCTCGCCCACGCGCTCGAACATTTCGGCCTCTCGCTCAAGGACGCGGTGGTCATCGACGTGGGTTCCTCCACCGGCGGCTTTACCGACGTGGCGCTGGCCAATGGCGCTGCGCGCGTCTACGCGGTCGATGTCGGCAAGGGACAGCTTGCCTGGAAGCTGCGCACCGACGCGCGCGTCGTGCTGCTCGAAGGCGTCAATGCCCGCGGTCTCACGCGCGCGCAGGTGCCCGAGGCGGCCGACGCGGTAGTCTGCGACGCGAGCTTCATCGGACTCGAACTGGTGCTGCCCGCCGCTCTCGCGCTCGCCCGGCCGGGCGCCGTTCTGGTGGCGCTGATCAAGCCGCAGTTCGAGGTGGGCCGCGGCCGCGTCGGCAAGGGCGGCATCGTGCGCGAGCCGGAACTGCGCGAGGAGGTGGTGACGCGAATCCGCGCCTGGCTCGCCGATGTCATGGGCTGGCGCGTCGCGGGCGTCACCGAAAGCCCGATCACCGGGGCCGACGGCAACGTCGAATACCTGATCTGCGCCTACAACGACAGGGATGGAGCATGAGCGCGGGCGGGCCGGAATTCGAGATCGGGATCGAGGCCATCGGCGCGCGCGGCGACGGCATCGGCAGGGATACTGCGGGCCGCACGCTGTTCGTTGCGGGCGCGCTCGCCGGCGAACGGGTGCGCGTGCGCCGGGGCGCAGGCGAGGAGGGCAGGGCGGAACTTGTCGAGGTGCTTGCCGCCGCCCCGGACCGCGCCGCGCCGGCCTGCAAACATTTCCTTGATTGCGGCGGCTGCGCTGCCCAGCACATGAACGAGGGCGTCTACGAAAACTGGAAACGCGCCATCGTCGCCGACGCGCTGGCGCGCG
>CAXRES010000185.1:0-3791 GCA_964229575.1 Alphaproteobacteria bacterium | reverse complement strand
TATCGGGCGACGCCGGCGACCGACCGCCGCCTCGGGCCGGGCGAAATCTATCTCCTCGATTCGGGCGCGCAGTATCTCGACGGTACGACCGATGTCACGCGCACGCTGTTCGTCGGCGGCGGCCGCAGGCCGACGGCGGCGATGAAGGAACAGTTCACCCGCGTACTCAAGGGCAATATCCAGCTTTCGATGGCGCGCTTCCCCGCGGGCACCTCGGGCTCGCAGCTCGACGTGCTGGCGCGGCGCGCGCTGTGGCAGGCGGGGCTCGAATACGACCACGGCACCGGCCACGGGGTCGGGCATTTCCTCAACGTCCATGAAGGGCCGCAGCGCATCTCGCAGGTGCCCAACACCGTGGCGCTCAGGCCCGGCATGGTGGTGTCGAACGAGCCCGGCTACTACAAGGCGGGCGCCTACGGCATCCGCATCGAACACCTGCTCGCGGTGCGCGAGGACGGCAAGGGCGCGGGAGGGCGAAAGATGCACGCCTTCGAGGTGCTGACCCTGGTGCCGGTCGAACGGCGACTGATCGACCCGAAACTTTTGGACGCCGAGGAACGCGCCTGGCTCAACGCCTATCACGCGCGCGTGCTGAAGGTCGTCGGCCCGCATCTCGACAGGGCCGAGCGCGCCTGGCTCCAACGCGCGACGGCGCGAATTTAAGAAAGCCTGCGCGACGGCGCCGACCTAGCCCTCCGCCATCTTCAGGAATTCGTCTTCGGAGAGCACCGTGACGCCAAGTTCGGCCGCCTTCTTCGCCTTCGATCCGGCATCGGCGCCGACCACCACGTAGTCGGTCTTCTTCGACACCGATCCTGCCACCTTGGCGCCGAGTCCTTCGGCCCGCGCCTTGGCCTCCTTGCGGCCCATCGTGACCAGGCTGCCGGTGAACACCACGGTCTTGCCCGAAAAGGGCGAGCCGGTGGCGCGCGGCGCCTTGACCTCGGTGATGTCGAGCAGCTCGTCGAGATCGTCGAGCACCTCGCGGTGATGCGGCTCGGCGAAGAAGCCGAGGCTGTCGTCGGCCATCGACGGGCCGACGCCGGCGATGCTGGTAAGCTCGCCGTAGGCCTCCGAGGAGCGGTCCTCGGCCTCCTGCATCGCTTTCCGCCACGCCGGCAGGGTGTGATAGGCGCGCGCCAGCAGCCTGGCGGTCGCTTCGCCCACCTGGCGGATGCCGAGCGCATGGATGAAGCGGTCGAGCGGTATGGTGCGCCGCGCGTCGATGGCGGCGATCAGGTTGTCCACCGACTTTTCGCCCCAGCCTTCGCGCTCCAGCAGCTTTTCGCGGTGGCGTTCCAGCCGGAAGATGTCGCCCGGCGTCCCGATCAGGCCGTCCTTCCAGAATTCCTCGATGTGCTTTTCGCCGAGCCCTTCGATGTCGAAGGCGTCGCGGCTGACGAAATGCCTGAGGCGCTCCACCGCCTGCGCCGGGCAGATCAGTCCGCCGGTGCAGCGCCAGGCGACCTCGCCTTCCTCGCGCACGGCGAGCGAACCGCAGGCCGGGCAATGGTCGGGAAAGGCGAAGGGCTTCGACCCCTTCGGGCGTTTCTCC
Organism: Alphaproteobacteria bacterium; assembly: GCA_964229575.1. GTDB lineage: Bacteria > Pseudomonadota > Alphaproteobacteria > SMXQ01 > SMXQ01 > WHSO01. Next base: position 2,236 of record CAXRES010000185.1, on the reverse strand, counting down.
GCGATGACCTCGACGACCTGGGGGATGATGTCGCCCGCGCGCTGGATCACGACCGTATCGCCCACCCGCGCATCGCGGCGGCGGATCTCGTCCTCGTTGTGCAGCGTGGCGCGGCTGACCACCACGCCGCCCACCGTGACCGGCGTGAGGTGCGCGACCGGCGTCAGCGTGCCGGTGCGTCCGACCTGGATCTCGATCCTTTCCAGCACCGTTTCGGCCCGTTCGGCCGCGAACTTGTGGGCGATGGCCCAGCGCGGGCTGCGGCTGACCTGGCCGAGCCGGTTGACCCAGTCGAGTCGGTTGACCTTGTAGACGACGCCGTCGATGTCGAAGTCGAGTTTCGCCCGACGGCTCTCCATGTCGCGGTGGAAGGCGAGCATGGCGTCTTCGTCGCGGCAGAGTTGGCCCGCGTTCAGCGTGAAGCCCCAATGGGCCAGGTTGTCGCGCGCCTCGGCCAGCGTCTTGCCGAGCGGCGCCGAGACCTCGCCCCAGGCGTAGCCGAAAAAGCGCAGGCGGCGGTCCGCGGTGATGGCGGGATCGAGCTGGCGCAGGCTGCCCGCCGCGGCGTTGCGCGGGTTGGCGAAGGTCTTGGCCCCGGCCCCGGCCTGGCGTTCGTTCAGCGCGCGGAACTCGGCCTTGCCCATGTAGACCTCGCCGCGCACCTCCAGAACCTCGGGCCAGCCCTTTCCCGTCAGGCGATCGGGGATTTCATCGAGGGTGCGGAGATTTTCCGTGACGTTCTCGCCGGTCGTGCCGTCGCCGCGCGTCGCGCCCGAAACGAAGCGGCCGCCCTCGTAGCGCAGCGAGATGGAAAGCCCGTCGATCTTGGGCTCGGCCATCATCTCGACCGGGGTATCGGCCGGAAGGTTGAGAAAGCGGCGCACGCGGGCGACGAATTCGCCGACGTCCTCGGCCGTGAAGGCGTTGTCGAGCGACAGCATCGGCACGGCGTGGGTGATCTTTCTGAACCCGCCCGCGGGCGCCGCGCCTACGCGCTTCGAAGGACTGTCCTTGCGGACGAGGCCGGGAAAGCGCGCCTCGATGGCCGCATTGCGGGTCCTGAGCGCATCGTATTCGGCGTCCGAAATCTCGGGCGCGTCCTTGGCGTAATAGAGTTGATCGTGATGGGCGATCTGGCGCGCGAGCTGGGCGAGTTCGGCCGCCGCCTCGATCTCGTTCAACTCCTCGACCGGCGCGGGTTCCTTGCCGCGTTTCGCCTTGCGCGCCATCAGGCTTCCCCTGCAAGCAGCTTGTCGGCGGCGGCGCGCGCTTCGTCGGTGATGCGCGCGCCGGCCAGCATGCGGGCGATTTCCTCGCGCCGCTCATCGGGGGCCAGTTCGGCGACCGATGTCGCCGTCGAATTGCGCGCGCTCGATTTCTGCACCCGAAGGTGTTGCAGCCCGCGCGCGGCCACCTGGGGCGAATGGGTGACGACGAGAACCTGCATCTCGGTTCCGAGCCGGGCGAGCCTTTCGCCCACCGCCGCGGCGGTGGCCCCCGATATGCCGCTGTCGACTTCGTCGAAAACCAGCGTCGGCGCCGCGGCCCCGCCCGCCAGCACGACGCGCAGCGCCAGCATGACGCGGGCCAGTTCGCCGCCGGAGGCCACGCGATGGAGCGGCCCGGGCGGGCTGCCCGGATTGGCGGCCAGTTCGAAGCTCACCCGTTCGGCGCCCGACGGGCCCCACTGGTCCTCGGGCAGGGGATCGAGGCGCGTGGCGAAACGCGCCTTTTCGAGCTTCAGCGGCGGCAGTTCCTTCGCCACCGCGGCATCGAGCGCCTTCGCCGCCCTGGCACGGCCCGTCGACAGCGCCCTGGCCGCGTCGATGAAGTCCTTGCGGGCCCCGGCCGTGGCGGCGGCGAGACGGGAAAGCGCGGCATCCGAATCGTCGATGGCGGCGAGGCGGGCGCGCAAGGCATCGGCCAGTTCGGCCAGCGCGCCGGGGGCCGTGTCGTGCTTGCGGGCAAGGGCGCGCAGCGCGAACAGGCGGTCCTCGACGGCCGCCAGCCTGCCGGGATCGCCGTGCAGGGCCCGGCCCGCGGCGTCGATCTCGGCCGCGGCGTCGGCGGCTTCCGCGGCGGCCCGCCCCAGCGCGGCGATGGCGGCATCGAGCCTGCCGCCGGCATCCGTCCGCAGGCGCTCGAGGGCGCGGGCGGCGCGGTTCATCGCGGCGACGACGTCGTTTTCGCCGTTGAGCGCGCCGGCCGCCCCTTCCAGCGCCTCGCGCAGCTTTTC
>CAXRES010000184.1:0-27904 GCA_964229575.1 Alphaproteobacteria bacterium | reverse complement strand
AATGCCGCGACACAGGTCAACCCCGCGGCCGTCGCCGATGCCAAGCTCGCCTGGAAGACCGTAAAAGGCGCCACCATCGGCGGCGTCAAGAAGCGCGCGCTCGCGTTTACCGACGGCGGCAAGGCCGTGACAGCGGACCTGTCGGACACCGCAATCACCGTGGGCGGCAAGGAAGCCAAGCGCAGCGCGCTCAAGGCCGGCATGGTCTGCGACGTCAAGTATCTTGGCGACGGCGACGCGGCGGAAAGCGTCGCCTGCAAGTAGCCGGGGCGCGCCCTATTCCCCCGATCAAGTCGTCATCGCCCGGTTTATCCGGGCGATCCACGCCCGGGCGCACGGAATATCTGCATGGATGCCCCGGACAAGCCGGGGCATGACAAAAAGAGGGCGATGCCCCGGACAATCCCCCGGATAAACCGGGGGACGGGCGCGACGAAGTACGGCGAATCCCCCTGCCCTATATCGCGTAGGATTCGAGCAGCTCCACCGAATCGCCGTAGCGCGAGGCGGCGGCGACGACCTGTTCGTCGCGGAGCGACGTGAGGAAGCCGTTGTCGAGGATCGTGACGTCGCCCGCCTTCACCGTGGAGTCCCAGGTGACGAAGTCCATGTGGATATGCGGTTCTTCCCAGTTGGGAATGGTGCGACGGAGATATTCGCTTTCCTTCTTCGCGTTGCAGCCGAAATGCAGGCCGCCCGGCGAGTTGGGCCCGGCCGGATAGACCTGGTAGCGCGGCGCCTTCGGATTGAAACCGCAACCGAGTTCGTTGAGCCTGCCGCCGATCAGGTATTCGCGGCAGGCGTCGGCGGCGCGGCCCTTGCCGTGAATCTTCACGACGAAGTCGTCCTTGAATTCGACGCCCACTTCCTTGTTCTCGAAGGGCTTGGGGAAACCGACGCCCCACTGCGGATAGATGATGCCTTCCATCTCGGCGAACTTGCCGGGCTCGCGCCGGTGCGCGGTCTGGGCGTAGAGATTGGGCCCGTGGGTGGGCAGGTAATGGACGTAGCAGCCGGGCGCGTCGGCCGTGTTGACGCCCTTCCAGCGCGTGATGCCGAGCAGGTTTTCCGTCATCTGCGGCGTGAACTTGATGCTAAGGTCCGAACCGCGCGGGTCGGTGAAGCGCATGTCGAAGGACTTGCCGCGGGGATAGAGCCGCGCGGTGGCCCGGATGATCTCGCCCACGAGGTCGACCGGAAAGCGCGCCTGCGGCGTTTCCAGCAGGTCGAGATTGCGGAAATAGGTGATCTTCACCCAGCGCTGGCCTTTTTCGCGGCGCAGCTTGTTGGCGAAGGGGCAGCCGGTGGAGGCGAACCAGGTGGACACCACGAAGTCGCTGTCTTCGACCAGCGGACGGGCTTCCGGCAGGATTTCGGTGTTGCGCGTCGAATGCCACATGAATTCGCGCACGCTGGCGCCGTTGGCATAGGCGATGCCGGAGATCGCATCGACGATCCGCCGGTCGAGGCGCGGATCGGTCAGGAAGCAGACCTTTTCGCCCGGGCGGATGGCGAAGACCCGGTTCATGTTGGCGATCGCCTGGAAGCGGTTGCGCAGCCGGGTCGACTCGCTCACCTCGTCGGGCGGCATCGCCGTCGCGGTGGCGGAAGCGAGGATGTCTTCGAGACTCGGCGGTACATGGCTCATGACGCGTTTCCCCTGCTCATGGTTTTCGTTGCGTTGAGCAACGCTACCACGACCACGGGCCGGGACAAGGGGGATCGGCAGGGGGGATCGCGTCAGACTTCGCGGAAGGCGCGATTGAAGCTCTGGAACAGGGGATCGAGGAAGTAGCGCATCAGAGTCCGCGATCCCGTGACGATCAGCACGTCCGCCTGCATGCCGGGATAGAGCGGCGAGGCCTTCATCACCCTCACCGGGTCGTCGGTAATGACGATGCGCGCGCGGAAATAGGGAACCCCGGTCTTCTCGTCCACCAGGCGATCGGCCGATACCGAATCGACGCGCCCCTTGAGCGGTTCGAAATTGCGCTGCTGGAAGGCGGTCAGGTGCACGCGCGCCTCCAGCCCCGGTCGGACCACGTCGATATCGCCCGGATCGACCCGCGCATCGACGATCAACTTGTCGCCGATGGGCACGATGTCCATGACCTTGCCACCCGGCGGGATGACGCCGCCCGAGGTATGTATCTGCAGGCCGACGACGGTGCCGGCCTCCGGCGCCGTGATTTCGATGCGCCTGAGCACGTCTTCGGCGGCGCGCGTCTGTTCGCTCAGGTCGAACAGTTCGTTCTGCGCGTCACGCAGCGACTGGGCCACCTCGTTGAGAATCGCCGTCCGCAGTTCCGCGACCTTGAGTTCGGCTTCCGTGATCATCTGCTGGGCGCGCGCGATGGCGGCGACATTTCGCGCGCGCATGCCCTGGATCTCGGCCTCCCGGCGCTGCAATTCGAGCAGCCGCGGCTTGCGCGCCAGACCTTGTTTCAGCAGGAAAGTGGTGTCCTTGATTTCACCGGCCAGCAGTTCGAGCTGGCGGTCCTCGGCCGCGATCTCGCCCTTGAGGCCGCGGATTTCCTCGTCCGACTGCCGGCTGCGCTGATTGAGTACGTCGATCTGGCGATTGAGCGCCTCGCGCCGCGTGTGGAAAATCTTGCGCTGGCCGTTGACGGCCTCGGCCACCCTCGGCTGCTCCAGAGCGGCCAGGAATTCGGCAGGAAAGGCGATGTCGGAAGCGCCGTCGCGTTCGGCGACCAGCCGCGCTTCGAGCGCCATGGCCGCGAGCCTGCGCCCGCGCACCAGATCGAGCGTCGCTTCCGCCTTGGTGCGATCGAGGGTGATCAGCACCTGATCCTTCTTCACCACGTCGCCGTCGCGCACATGGATCGTCTTGACGATGCCGCCTTCGAGATGCTGGATCGTCTTGCGGTTGGTATCGACGCTCACCACGCCCGGCGCGATGGCGGCGCTTTCGAGCGGCGCCAGGCTCGCCCAGCCGCCGAGAAGGCCGAAGAAGATGCCGATGATGATGCCACCCGCCCGGATCAACCCCCGAACGTCGAGATCGCCGGCGTAGGATCGTTCGGGCGCTACTTCGCCCTCGGCGGGAACCGGCTTGAGAAGCGCGGCGATGCCGGCCCTGGCCTGCTGCCAGAGCCCCGCGATCCGTTCGAAAATTTCGCGCCAGCCGATCATGCCGCCGGCCCTGGCCTGCTGCCGGAGCCCCGCGATCCGTTCGGAAATTTTGCGCCAGCCCGTCATGCCGCCGGCCCGCCCGCGACATTGCCCGCCGCCGCGGCCTGTGCCGCCTGCGCCTGGGCGCGCGCCTGTTCCTGATTGGCGCGCAACTTCGCCAGAACGTCGTCGCGCGGACCGAACAACATGACCGTCCCGTCCTTCAGCGCGAGAAGTTTATCGACGCCCTGCACGACGGCCGGGCGATGGGCGATGACCACGGTCGTCACCTTGGCCTGCCTGAGCACGGCAAGGGCGCGCATGAGCGCGCTTTCGCCTTCGCTGTCGAGATTCGCGTTGGGCTCGTCCAGCACGACGAGCCGCGGATTGCCGTAGAGCGCGCGGGCGAGCCCGATGCGCTGGCGCTGGCCGCCGGACAGCGCGGCGCCGGCCGCGCCGATTTCCGTGTCATAGCCCTTGGGCATGGCGAGAATCATCTGGTGGACGCCGGCCAGTTGCGCGGCGCGCACCACGGCCTCCGGCTCGCCCTCGCTCATGCGGGCGATGTTTTCGCGCACGGTTCCGGCGAACAGTTCGATGTCCTGCGGCAGGTAGCCGATGTGCCGCCCGAGGTCGGAGCGGTCCCACTGGGCGACGTCCATTCCATCGAGGCGAATGGCGCCCGCGCGCGGTTGCAGATTGCCGACGATCATGCGCGCCAGCGTCGTCTTTCCCGATGCCGTGGGACCGATCAGGCCCAGGGATTCCCCCGCCTCGACCGCGAAATTGACGTTGCGCAGCAGCGGATCGCGCTGGCCGGGAAAGGCGAACACCAGGGTTTCGGCCGTGAGCCTGCCCTTGGGAACCGGCAGCGGCATGCCTCCGGCGCGCTGTTCGGCAAGGGCCAGGTGCGCCACGACACGCTCGTAGGCCTGCCGGGCATTGATCGCCATCTTCCAGGTGCCGATCGCCTGCTCGACCGGAGCAAGCGCACGCGACATCAGGATCGAGGCGGCGATCATCCCGCCCGAAGTCAACTGGCCGCGCAGCACCAGCCAGGCGCCGAGCGTCAGCACGGCAATCTGCAGAAAGAGCCTGAGGAACTTCGAGAGGGCGGAAATGCCGCCGCCCTTGTCGCCGGCGATGGTCTGCAGGGCGGTGGCTTCGGCGTTCTTCTTGTGCCACCGCTGGAGGAGATTGGGCATCATGCCCATCGCCTCGACCACGTCAGCGTTGCGCACCGCGGCCTCGGCGTCGCTCATGGCGACCTGCGAGGCGCCGCCCGCGCGCTTGAGCGCCTCGCGCGTCACCAGTTCGTTGACCAGCGCCAGGCCGAACAGCGCGAGCGCGCCCAGCAGCGACAGAACGCCGAGCCAGGGATTGAGCATGAAAATGACGATCAGGAAGATCGGCGCCCAGGGCGCGTCGAGGATCGGGAATATGCCTGCTCCCGTCAGGAAGTTGCGCACCGTCGAAAGGTCGCGCAGGCCCTGGACGGACGGCAGGCCGCCGCGGCGCAGATGCGCCATGACCGATTCGCTCAGGATGGTTCCGGACAGGTGCCCGTCCATCCATGCCCCCATCTTGTTCATCAGAAAGCCGCGCAGGGCATCGAGCGCCCCCATGACGCCGAGCGCCAGAAGGGCGATCAGAAGGAGCAGCAGCAGGGTTTCGCCGCTGCGGCTCGACAGCACGCGGTCGTAGACCTGCATCATGTAGAGCGGCGCCGTCAGCATCAGGACGTTGATGCACAGGCTGAACACGACCACAGCCATGAAACCGCTGCGGCAGGTTTGCAGGGCGCTGGTGAGAAGAGCAGGCTTCTGGGCCGCCGGAATCGCCGCGTTCGTCATGGCGTGGGAGACTAAGGACAAACCCCTGGAATTCAAGCGATTCGTGCGAAAACAAGGGTTCATACGGATGCCGGACACGTCAATAAATATCGACATAACCTGTTGACAAACCGATATTTTTTAAATTTTTCGCGGTGCCGCGGTGGCCGGAGCGCGCCACGCCGGCCCTGCCGGGGCGGCCCGGACGACTTACCCCGCCCCCCGGCGCGTTGCAGCCGCCGGCACCCGGATCGAAAGCGAAACACATCCGCGCCGGAGACTCGCGATACCGGCGCGCGCACCGAAACCGGGCCGACACCCCGTGAAAGAACGGCAAAACTGTTTTTCGTCAGAAGACCGCCTGCAATCGGGGCCTGAAGACCGCATCGAATCGAGGAATCCTGCGCGGCGACATGTTACACTTCCGAAAATTTCAAGGGAGCAAACCGATGGCCACAGCAATCGACCTGACCGGGTACAAGAAGGACTTCTATGCAGAGGTTCGCCGCCTCGCCAATGTGCAATTCGAGAGCGAGCAGTATCAACGCCTGCTGAAGACGCCGATCAATCGCCGTCGCGCCCAGGTCTACGTCCTGCAGAAAGGCTTCTGGAACCTGAACCGTCGCGACTGCTGGGCCTTCGCGCAGGGCCTGGCGCCGATGGACGTCAAGGCGCTGATCTGGGAACACGAACTCGACGAATTGCAGGGCAACGAAAAGCGCGGGGTGGAGGACCACTACTCGCTTCAGGTCCGCCAGGCCTCGACCATCGGCCTGACGCGCGCCGATTTCGAAAACGAGGTGATGCGCGACGAAACCCGCGCCGTCATCTACGCCTATATTCATCTGGCCAAGGACACGCCCTGGCTTTATTCGGTCGCCACCTGCGCCGCGCTCGAAGTGTCGAACTCGTCCGACTGGGTCGACGGCGGCGGCATGTCCTACCGCTGGGGCAAGAAGCAGGAGGCCGAACTCGGCATCCCCTTCCACAAGCAGCTCAACGCCAAGGAGCATGCAGAGGTCGACGTGGAGCATGGCAGCCTGATCAGCAAGGTCGTCGAGCGCCACTGCGACACGCCGGCGAAGTTCGATCAGGTGATGGACGGGCTCAAGGAGGCCTGGGCGCTCGATCGCGCATGGAAGGGCATCCTCGCGGGCTACCTCGAGGAAATTCCGCTCGACAAGAAATAGCCCGCGCCGTTCCGCGATGGCTCTCGCCCCCGACAGGGAACGGAAGTTCCTGCTCGATCCCTATCTCGACTTCGCCCGGGGCGAAGGCGTGCCGGTGGTCGAGGACTTCGCCCTGGACCTGCTCGCGGTTGAAACCGCGCCCTGGGACCGCTTCGGCATCCGTGGCGCCTTCGCGCATCTTGCGGGGCGCGGGGATTTCGTCGCCGTACAGGTGCTGGACCTGCCGCCGGGCGGCACCAGCGCGCCCATGCGTCATCTCTATGACGAAGTGTTTTACGTCCTCTCGGGCCACGGCTCGCTCAAGCTGACGCTGCCGGGCGGGCGCGAGCACAGCTTCGAATGGGGGCCGCGTTCGGTCTTTTCGCCGCCGCTCAACTGCGAATACCGGCTCTACAACGGCTCGGGCCGGGAGCCGGCACGGCTTGCGTCCGGCAACAACCTGCCGCTGATGATGAACGTCTTTCACAACGAGGACTTCATCTTCAACTGCCCCTACCCCTTCGCCGACCGCGCCGGCGATGCTTCGTGGTACGAAGGCGAAGGCCGGCTGATCGAGATCAAGCCCGGCTCGCACATGTGGGAAACCAATTTCGTGCCCGACCTTGCGGCCTTCGCCCTGAAGGAGTGGGAAGCGCGCGGCGCGGGATCGAAGAACCTCAAGATCATCCTCGCCGACAGCGTGATGCACGCGCATACTTCGGAGATGGCGGTCGGCACCTACAAGAAAGGCCACAAGCACGGGCCGGGCGCCCATGTCTTCGCCGTGACCGGCGAGGGATTCTCGATCCTGTGGAACGAAGGCGACCAGGACTTCGTCCGCCACGAATGGCGCCACGGCTGGGTCTTCGCGCCGCCCGACCAGATGTTCCACCAGCACTTCAACACCTCGCCCGACCCGGCGCGCTATCTCGCCGTGTCGCTAGGCTCGCACCGCTATCCCGTGACTTCGGTCAAGAGGGAGCGCAAGTCCGACGCGCTCAAGAGCGCCAAGGACGGCGGCTACCAGATCGAATACGCCGATCAGGATCCGCGCATTCATCCCATGTTCCTGCGCGAACTGTCGAAGAACGGCGTTGCTTCGCGCATGGGCAGGTATTTCGACGAAGACAAGATGACGGCGAACGCCGGGTGACAAAAGTACGGGAGAGCGCATGAGCACCAAACTGACGCCGGCTGATCTGGAGAAATACAGGCGCGACCGCGTGCTGGTGGACCCCTATCTCGAATGGGCGTCCGACGAAGGCGTGCCGGTGATCGAGGACTTCGGGGTCGACCTGCTCGCCGTCGAGACAAAGCCCTGGGCCCGCTTCGGCTGCAACGGCGCGATCGTCAACCTGAAGGGACGCGGCAATTTCTGCTCGACCTTCCTGTTCGACCTTGCGCCCGGCGGTTCCACCGCGCCCCAGCGCCACCTTTACGAAGACGTCTATTATGTGCTGTCCGGCCACGGATCGACCCAGGTACAGACCGAGGACGGCCGCACCCACAGCTTCGAATGGGGACCCAAGAGCCTCTTCGCCCTGCCGCTGAACGCGCCCTACCGGCTGTTCAACGGCTCGGGCTCGGAACCGGCGCGGCTCGCCAGCACGTCGAACGCCTGCATGGTGATGAACCTCTATCACGACGTCGATTTCGTCTTCGACAATCCGGAATGGTTCGCCGACCGCGAACAGCAGGCCTCGTGGTACGCGGGCGAAGGCGAGATGACGCCGATCCGCCCCGGCCGCGTGTTGTGGGACACCAACTTCGTCCCCGATCTTTCCGGATTCGAGCTCAAACCCTGGGAAGCGCGCGGCAAGGGATCGGGCAACATGCAGTTCATCCTGGCCGATGGGGTCATGGGCGCGCACGTTTCCGAAATGCCGGTCGGCACCTACACGAAGGGCCACCGCCACGGCGCGGGGTTGCACATCTTCCTGGTTCACGGCGAAGGCTACTCGCTGCTGTGGTATCCCGGCGACAGGGACTTCGTGCGCGTCGACTGGCGTCACGGCATGCTGTTCGCGCCGCCCGACGGCATGTTCCACCAGCACTTCGACACCAGCGCGCAACCGGCGCGCTATCTCGCCGTCGGACTAGGCTCAAAGCGCTATCCGGTGATCTACATGCGGCGCGCCGGGTCGGAGAACAACCGCTCCGACGTCTCCATCAAGCAGGGCGGCCGGCAGATTGAATATGCCGATCAGGACCCGCGCATCCATGCCCTGTGGCTGAAGGAAATCGCCCGCACCGGCGTCCAAAGCCGGATGGGCGACATCTTCGATGAACCAGCCATTCTCAGGCAGAGCCCGGCGGAGTAGGCCATGAGCACCGATTTTCTCGAAGGCAAGAAGACCAATGCCGAAATGCGGTATCTGGTCGATCCGTACCTCGACTGGCTCAAGGGCGAAGGCGTGCCCGTGCACGACGACTTCTGCGTCGACCTGCACAAGCTCGCCGTCGCCCGCTGGCCGCGCTTCGGCATGGACGGCGCGGCGGTCCACCTCAAGGGCCGGGGCGACTTCATCTCGATCTTCCTCTACGAACTTCCGCCCGGCGGCAAGAGCGCGCCTCTGCAGCATCTGTTCGAGGAAGTGGTCCTGGTGATCGAAGGCCACGGTTCGGCCACCATCGAATCCCACGACGGCAGGAAGCACAGCTTTGAATGGGGTCCCAATTCGATCTTCGCCGTGCCTCTGAACGCGCGTTACCAGCTGTTCAACGGCTCGGGCAAGGAGCGCGCGCGCTTCGCCTCGACCAACACCCTGCCGGTCACCATGAACCTGTTCCACCGCGAACAGTTCATTTTCGACAACAAGCGCCGCTTTGCCGCGCGCGAGGGCCGCGCCGATCCGGGCTGGTTCGCGGGCGAAGGCGAATATGTGCCGGCGCAGCGCGGACGCACGATGTGGGAAGCCAACTTCATTCCCGACGTCACCGCTTTCGAACTCAAGAAATGGAACGAGCGCGGCGCCGGGTCGTCCAACATCCAGTTCTGCATGGCCGACGGCGTCGTGCATACCCATGTCTCTGAAATGGGCGTGGGCACCTACAAGAAGGCGCACCGCCATACGCCGGATTTCCATGTGCATATCGTCGCCGGACATGGCTATTCGCTGTTCTGGTATGAAGGCGAAGAGGAAATGCGCCGCTTCGACTGGGGCCACGGCTCGGTCTTCGCGCCGCCCGACATGATCTTCCACCAACACTTCAATACCGCGCCCGTCCCCGTGCGCTATTTCGCCACGGCGATGGGATCGACCCGCTATCCGTTCAGCGCCGAAAAGCGCGCGATCAAGCTCGGGGTCGACGTTTCGGTCAAGGAGGAAGGCGGATTCCAGATCGAGTACGAGGACCAGGACCCGCGCGTGCACCGCATCTTCCTCGACGAACTGGCGAAGCACGGCGTCGACTGCCGCATGGGCAAGTTCATGGACGAAAGCGTGCTGACCTCAAGAATGGCCAAACGCGCCTAGACGGCGCGATGCGCAGAATGTCCAGGCGCGCGCAAGCCGCAAGACACTCCGGCAGAAAAAAAGGGCGGCCCAAACGGCCGCCCTTTTCCGTGGAGTACCCTTTCGGCGTCAGCCGCCGATGCTCAGCATCTTCGGCTGGTCCTTGTAGAGGCCGCGGATGAACCCGGAATCGTCGATCTCGCGCAGGAAATGGAAGTTCCACAGCGCAAGCGGGTGAATCCTCGCCGCGTCGCCGTTCTTCTCGTCCTGCTTCAGCGCTTCCTGGTAGACGTTGCTGACCGCGTCGATTCCCGGATAAAGGTTAGGCTCAAGCACCGGCGCCAGGTCGTCGTACAGGATTTCCGCGGCCTTTCGGTCGAGCTTGCCTTCCTTCGTGTGCTTGTCCATCAGGATCTGGATGACCTTCTCGCGGTTCTGCTTGAAATACGCGATGCCCTCGATCGTCGCCTTGAGGTTGCGGGTGATGATGTCGGGATGATTGTCCACCATGTACTTGCTCGACGACAGCGTCATGAAGAACACCATCGGCTGGGGCGGCAGCGGGATGATCTTGAGGCCGTGCCGGTTGGCGAATTCGAGCTTGGGCTGGGTCATGAAGCAGGCGTCGATGTCGCCCTCCTTCAGCATCTGCTCCAGGCTCTTGCGGTTGACCTGCTTGGTGCCGTCGGGCAGTTCGATGCGCGCCTCGCGCACGATCTCGACCTGATCGGTATCGGGATTGAGGCCGTTCTGCTTGAGATAAAGCCAGGTGTTGAGCCCCGGATGACGGCCGCGCGAGCCGAACTTGCGCTTGCGCACGTCCTCCAGCTTCTCGATGCCGATATCGGGCCGCGTGACCAGGGCGATGTTGTTCTTGCTCACGGTCTGGCCGAGGTAGACCCAGGTGTCGCCGCGGGCGCGCGCGGCGTAGGTGGAAACGTGGTTGCCGGAAACGAACTCGACCTCGCCGGTGGGCACCAGCTTATGGGCATCTTCGCGGCCGATGATCTTGTCGTATTCGACCGACAGGCCGTTGCGTTCCCACGCGCCGGACTCCTGGATCACGTGCATCAGCGCGAGGTGGCTGGAGGAACGATAGGGAAAATGGATGTGGTCCAACTGGGCTCTCCTTGGTGAAAAAAATGCGGGGCTTGAAGGTTGCGGGCGGCCCCTTAGCCGCCCGCCCCTGTTCTTGTTACTTGCATTTCACTTCGCTGATTTCCTCGCCGTTCCCCATGTAGGAGAACTCGCAGGACATTCCGGCCTTGAGCGCGCTGCGCTTGGCCTCCTTGCCGCCAACCTCGATCCTGGTGCGGTTGCCGGAAATCTTCGACTTCATCGCCTTGCCTTCGGCCATGAAGTGAAGAACGCGGCCGTCGTTTTCTACCTTGTCGAGGTTCGACGTCACCGTCTTGACGCCGCCGCGCGCCTTGGCGAGCTTCTTCAGCTCTTCATCCGACAGCGGCTCGCCCGGGAGGCCATGACGCACCGCCATGTCATGCATGTAGGTGAAGATGCGCGCGTTCGGATAGGCCGTCGCGCCGATCAGCTCGGCCACGTCCTCGGCCGTCTGGGGCGTGAAGTCTTCGCTGAACTGAAGCTGGGCCAGCTTGAGAAATTCCGCGTCTTTCACCACTTTCGCGTAGGCCGCGCGGTAGGTCGCGACCACGTCCCCGGGCGTGCCGGGCGGCAGCGCGTACCACTTGTCGATCTGGTTGGTCTTGACCCAGAAGTTGAAAGCCTCCAGCGCCTCGCCCGAAAGCTTGTCCTTCATCAGCTCCGGCATGGTGGGAACCTTGGGGAAGGAGATGCGCGGCACGACCTTGCCCCCCTCGGCTTCGCCGAGCTGCACGAAGGCGTCGAACTCGCCGCCCTTGGCGAGATCGCGGTGCATCTTGATCGAGGACGTGCCGAAAGCATCGACCTCGCCGCGCCGCGCCGCCATCGAAAGCGCCGCCGTGCCCGGGTAGCCGATGACGAAGCGCACGTTCCAGCCGAGCACGTCCTTGCCCCACAGCATCATCTGGCCCCAGCTGCGGCTGCCGTCGATGTCGCCGATGATGACTTCGGGCTTCGACTTGTCCGTTACGTTGGCGAATTTCGACTTGCGCAGAATGATGACGGAACCGCCGCGCGCGACGGCCCCGATATACTCGAACCTGGTCGGATTGTATTCGACCACCGAACGGCGCAGGTTGTTCGCATCGACATAGGAACTGGAACCGCCGGTCCATACCGTGCCGTCCTTCTTCGCGGTATTGGCGAAGTAGTTGAGCGCCTGCACGCCATGTCCGGCCGGCATGTTGCGGTAGACGATGCGCGGCCCGCCCGGCAGGTACTTTTCAAGGAAACGCCCGACGAGGCGCGTCGTGCCGTCGGTGCCGCCGCCCGGCGACGACCCGATCACCGCGTCGAGCCGCTGGCCCTTGAAGCTGACTTCGGCCGAAGCCGCCGGCGCGAACGCCGTCGTCGCGATCAGTCCGAGGCCCAGGAAAAATCCGGGAAAGAATTTGGTCGTTGTGCGAATCATTTTTCAGTCTCCCATTGGTCGCCGCGCCGGGCGGCTCGGGGCAGATCGGGAACCGAACATGTTTTTGTCTGATTGTTGCGGGGCTCGACAAACCCCGTCGTGCCGGCTCCCTGTTTCGCCCGGCGCTTTACCTGGGCGGCATTGTCGGGGAAAACGCCGGCGCTTACAACGAAGAATGGCCCGAAACCCGGGGAATCGCGCGATTGCGCCGCCATTCTTTCATGCGGCCGAAAAGTCTATCCGCATGAATTCAAAGATCGCTCTGCCGGGCCCGGCCCCGACCCTCGATCAGTCCCGCACGACCTTTATGCCGGGGCGCAGCACCTGGAAGACGACGGCGCGGCCGGGACCGGGGTTTATGAAACTCTCGCGCTCCCTGTCGCCAACCAGCGCGCACTGGCCCTGTTCGACGAAATGTTCGCTGACCGAACCGTCGGCGTGCTGCGTTCGCACGAGGAAGCGGCCTTCCGCGACGAACAGCGCCTGACTGGTGCCGTCGTGCCAGTGGAAGTCGTTGCCTTCGCCCGGATCGTAGACGATGCGCGCGCAGGCGAGATGTTCGTCGCGGAGCACGATCTTGCGCCGCTCCTCGCCCTTGGCCCTGGCCTCGTCGGCCAGCTTCATGATGTCGGCGACTTCGGTCATGTTCCCTCCCGGTCCGGCGTCGATTGCCGGTTGACGAAAGGCTAGCAAATCCCGGCCATTGCAGCCAGACGATCCCGGGTTTTGCCTAAAACCGCCGCGCCCGATAGGATAGCGCGCGGAACAACTCCGGGGCCAAGCCCATGACGGCACAAACAAAAGTTCCCTGTGTCCTGATGCGGGGAGGCACATCGAAAGGTGCCTATTTTCTCGCTTCGGATCTCCCCGCTGACAGCGCCCTGCGCGACCGGGTGCTGCTGCGCATCATGGGATCGCCCGATCCGCGCCAGATCGACGGGTTGGGGGGCGCCGATCCCCTGACCACGAAGGTCGCCATCGTCGGCCCGGCGTCCCGCCCCGATGCCGACATCGACTACCTGTTCGCCCAGGTCGTCGTCGACGAACCAAGCGTGGACATCAGCCCCAACTGCGGCAACATGCTGGCGGGCGTCGGCCCCTTCGCCATCGAAGCCGGCCTGTTCAGGGCCAACGATCCCGAAACCCGCATCCGCATCCACATGGTCAACAGCGCCAACGTCTGCGAAGTGATCTTGAAAACGCCGGGCGGCCGGGTGACCTACGACGGCGACGCCAGGATCGACGGCGTTCCCGGCACCGCCGCGCCGGTGCTGCCCAGGTTCCTCGATACCGCAGGCTCGACCTGCGGGGCGCTGCTGCCGACGGGCAACGCCATCGACGTGATCGAAGGCGTGCCCTGCACGCTGATCGACAATGGCATGCCGGTGGTGGTGATGGACGCGCGCAGGCTCGGCCGCACCGGCTACGAGGACCGCGACGCACTGAACAGGGACGCGGACCTGAAGGCCGCGATCGAAAAGATCAGGCTCAAGGCCGGACCGATGATGAACCTGGGCGACATCGCGGACAAGGTCGTGCCCAAGATGTGCCTGATCGCCCCGCCGATCCACGGCGGTGCCGTGATGACGCGCTGCTTCATCCCGCACGTCTGCCACGCCACCATCGGCGTGCTGGCCGCCGCCACCATCGCCACCGCCTGTGCGCTTCCCGGCTCGGTCGCCGAAGGGATCGCCGTGGTACCGGAAGGCGCGAGCAAGCTGATGTCGGTCGAACATCCGACCGGCGAAGTGACCGTGGGCCTCGAATTCGAGCGCGAGGCCGGCAACGAACTGCCCGTCGTGCGAAGTGCCGCACTTCTTCGCACCACGCGCCGCCTCATGGAAGGCTATGCCCTGGTGCCGGCCGACCTCTGGGACGGCCGCACGGGGCTTGCCCGCCGCGCCGCGGAATGATTTTTCGTCCATCACCAGCGTAGTCAGGAGACCGCACCACCATGGCCGATGCCGGCAAGAAATCCATCCTCGTCGTTTCCGCCCATGCCGCCGACTTCGTCTGGCGCGCGGGCGGCGCCATCGCGCTTTACGCCAGGCGCGGCTATCACGTGCGCATCGTCTGTCTGTCCTATGGAGAACGGGGCGAATCGGCCAAGGTCTGGCTCTCGGGCGAGCGCGACATGGCCAAGGTCAAGGCCGGCCGGCGCGACGAGGCCGAACGCGCCGCGGCCATCCTCGGCGGCGTGCCGGAGTTCTACGATCTTGGCGATTATCCGCTGCGCGTACCCGAGGAGGCGATCTATCGCCTGGCCGACACCTACCGCGAGATCAGGCCCGAGTTCGTCCTCACCCATGCGCTGGAGGACCCCTATAACTTCGATCATCCGCTGGCCGCGCACGTGGCGCAGGAAGCCCGCGTCATCGCCCAGGCGCACGGCTACAAGCCCGACGTCAAGGTGATCGGCGCACCGCAGGTCTACCTGTTCGAGCCGCACCAGACCGAGCAGTGCAACTGGAAGCCGCAGTTCATCCTCGACATCAGCGAAGTGTGGGAGCAAAAGCGCAAGGCCTTCGAGATCATGGAAGCGCAGGAATATCTCTGGGACTACTACACCCGCGTTGCGCTCAACCGCGGCATCCAGGGCAAGCGCAATTCCGGCCGCGACATGAAGTATGGCGAGGCCTACCAGCGCATCTTCTCCAACGCCTCGGATCAGTTCATCTAGCGCGGTTCATTTCGGCGCGGTGCCGCAGGGATGCCCCGGACGAGCCGGGGCATGACACGGGGGCAAAAACGCACGGCAACGCATCGCCTGCCCATACCTCTCCGTCATCGCCCGGTTTATCCGGGCGATCCGCCGCAAGGATGCCCCGGACAAGCCGGGGCATGACGTTTAAGGGACGGCGGGCACGGCAGCACGATGGACGATCCCGGTCGGCTTCAATCGTTGATTTTCAATGCCGTTTCCACTCGGGTACGGCTATGGTACGCGCCGCCGCAACACTCAATCCGAGGTTCACAATGAAACATCCCGCCCGCGAAAAGGCCGCCTTCCCGAAGCTCGACCGGCCCGAGGGGCTCGGCAACCGGCGCATGGGCTGGGGCTCGGACGTCGCGGCCGAAGCGATCCGCCGGCTCGATCTCAAATACATCGCGCTGGTTCCCGGCGCCAGCTACCGCGGCCTGCACGATTCCATCGTCAACTACCTCGGCAACGCCAACCCGCAGATGATGGTCTGCCTGCACGAAGAACACGCCGTCGCCATCGCCGACGGCTATGCGCGCATCACCGAAAAGCCGATGGCCGTGGCACTCCATTCCAACGTCGGGCTGATGCACGGCATCATGCCGATCTTCAATTCCTGGTGCGGCCGCACGCCGGTCGTCGTGTTCGGCGCCACGGGCCCGGTCGATGCCGACAAGCGTCGCCCGTGGATCGACTGGATCCACACGGCGAAGGACCAGGGCGGCATGATCCGCCCCTTCGTCAAGTTCGACGACCAGCCCGCCTCGCCGCAGGCGACGGTGGAAAGCATCCTGCGCGCGGCGCAACTGGCGACGACAAGGCCGTTCGGCCCGGTCTACATCTGCCTCGACGCCGATCTGCAGGAAGCGCCCCTCACGCGCGAGGTGCATTTTCCCGACCCCGCGCGCTTCCGCGCGCCGCCGCCGCCGCCCGCGACCGATGAAAGCGTGAAAGAGACGCTGCGGCTCATCCGCAAGGCACGCTTCCCGCTGTTCATGATGGGCCGCGTGTCTAGGCGCGAGGACGACTGGGCGCGCCGCGTCCGGCTGGCCGAGGCCCTTGGTGCCGTCGTCATCACCGACCAGCATAATGCCGCCGCCTTCCCGACCGAACATCCCAACCATGTCGAGGCGCCGTCCTTCCGCGTCGGCAAGCCGGTGGCCGAGCTGATGAAGCAGGCCGACCTCATCGTCTCCTTCGACTGGCTCGACCTCGCCGGCACGCTGCGCCACGTCTTCGGCACGGCGCAGACGCAGCTCCCGGTCGACGCCACGGTGATTTCCTGCTCGCTCGATTCGCTGATCCACAACGGCTGGAGCGCCGACCACCAGGCGCTGCCCGCCGTCGACGTGCCGGTGCTGGCCGATCCCGATACCTTCATCGCGCAACTGCTCGACGCGATGGGCCCGGCGGCGAAGAAGACTGCCCCCCTGCCCGCGGCACTGCGTAAACACACGCACTGGACCAGGGGGCCGGGCGGGCAGCTCAAGGCGTCATCGAGCGGCCCGTTGGCGCCGCTCGATCTCGCGCTCACGGTTTCGGCCTTCGCGCGCGCTAATGCGGGCGTGCTCGCCCGCACGCCTCTCGGCTATCCGGGGGAAGCCTGCCGGTTCTCGCACCCGCTCGATGTCCTCGGCAACGATGCGGGCGGCGCGGTCGGTTCCGGCCCCGGCCACGCGGTGGGCGCGGCGCTGGCCTTGCGCGATACGGACCGCATGGCCCTGCCGGTGATCGGCGACGGCGACTTCCTGATGGGCGTGCAGGCCCTGTGGACGGCCTCGCACTGCGAACTGCCGATGATGCTGGTGGTGGCCAACAACCGCTCCTACTTCAACGACGAAGGCCACCAGGAACGCGTCGCCATCGACCGCGACCGGCCGAAGGAAAACAAGTGGATCGGCCAGCAGATCGACAAGCCGGCGATCGATCTCTGCAAGATGGCCGAGGCCCAGGGCTTCGAAGCCGAACAGGTGGCGACGACGAAGGAACTGAAAGCGGCGCTCGAACGCGGCAGGAAGAAATTCAAGTCAGGCGGGCGCTACATGATCGACGCTCGCGTGTTGCCGGGCTATGCCGAAATCGCCGCCCGCGGCGCTTCCGGCGGGCGCGGGGGGAAGTAACGCAGGGCAAACCGGGTATTTGTCCGAAAGCCATGCTCTTCCCCCGGTTTATCCGGGGGTAAGGCGATGACGACAGAAGTGCGGAGGGACCGCGCCCCCTCGCCCGTCATGCCCCGGCTTGTCCGGGGCATCCACCGGACAGACCGGGCGACGACTCGATAAAACAGATCAGGCCGCCACACATCCCGTTCAGTCCTTCCGCCCGCGCCACTCTTCCGTGGTCTCGAACACTTCCTGCGCGAGATGCATGGCGCCGTTGGCCGCGGGCAGGCCGCAATAGAGCCCCGCTTGCAGGATCGCTTCCTTGATTTCCTTGCGCGTCACGCCTGTATTGGCGGCGGCGCGCAGGTGCATCCTGAGTTCGGCTTCGCGGTTGAGCGCGATCAGCATGACGATGGTGATCAGGCTCCGCGTCTTCCTGTCCATGCCGGGGCGCGACCACACATCGCCCCAGGCATACTTCGTGATGAAATCCTGGAAGTCCGAATTGAAGTCGTTGCGGTTCTTTTCCGCGCGGTCCACATGCGCGTCGCCCAGCACCGCGCGTCGCGTCGCCATGCCCTGCTTGTGCCGTTCCTTCTCGTCCATGACGGTCCCCCCGATTAGCTGCGCCGCGCCAGCACGCGATCGACGAACCTGAGCGCCGAGCCGAGATAGGCTTCCGGCCTGAGCGCCGCGTCGATTTCACGCACCGAAAGCGCGGCGGCGATCTCCCGGTCCGCCAGAAGCGCCGCGCGCAGATCGCTGCCGGCATCCAAGGCCGCGGCGCTGGCGCGCCTGATCGCGGCATGCGCCGCCCCCTGCCCGATTTTGGCCGCCAGGCGCATCTTGACCGATTCCGACATCATCTGCCCGCCGGACGCGGCAAGGTTCGCCGCCATGCGCTTGGGGAAGACTTCCAGACCTTCGGCCAGAAACACCGCCTGTTCGAGCGCGCCAGAGGCCAGCAGGAACAGTTCCGGCACCACCGCCCATTCGGCCTGCCAGCCGCCAAGCCCGCGCTCGTTTTCCTGCGGCAGGACGGCGAGAAGTGTGGCGGCGAGGCCCGGCGTGCGCGCAGCATTGGCGAGGATCGCGGCCGAGGACACCGGGTTGCGCTTCTGCGGCATGGCGGACGAACCGCCGCGCCCCGGCCCCGCGGGCTCTGCCACCTCGCCCACTTCGGTCTGCGCGAGCAGTGCAATATCGCGCGCCATCTTGGCGAGCGATCCGGTGAGCGCGGCTGCGAACAGGCCGGCTTCCGCCACCCGGTCGCGCGCGCCGTGCCACGGCGCATCGGGCAGTGCGAGCTTGAGGCCCTTCGCAAGTTTGCCCGCGACGGCCGGGCCCTTCGGCCCGAGGGAGGCGAGCGTGCCGGCGGCGCCGCCGAATTGCAGCACCAGCACCCGGCCGCGCAGCTCGCGCAGGCGCTGGTGCTGGCGAAGCACGGCATCGAGCCATGTCGCGGCCTTGAGGCCGAAGGTGACGGGCAGCGCCTGCTGCATCCAGGTGCGGCCCGCCATCGGCGTCGCGCGGTATTTTCCGGCGAGCCGGGCGAGCGCGCGTTCGAGCTTCGACAAATCGGCTTCAAGGACGGCGAAAGCCTGCCGCAATTGCAGCACGAGGCCGGTATCCATCGCATCCTGGCTGGTCGCACCCCAATGGACGTGACCCGCCGCCCGCTTGTCCTTCTTCGCCACGCGGGCGGCCAGGGCCGCCTGCAACGGAATGAAGGTGTTGCCTGCATCGCGCGCCGCGGCGCCAAGCGCCGCCAGATCGTAATGATCGGCCTTGCAGGCGGCGGCGATCGCGCCGACGGAGCGGGCCGGGATCACGCCCGCCCCGGCCTCGGCCCGCGCGAGTGCCGCCTCGAAGTCGAGCATGCCCTGCACATGCGCCCGGTCGGAAAAGACCGGGACCATCCGGGCCCCGGCGAAAATCGCGTCGAAAAGACCGCGCCCGCCCATGTCCTATTTCGCCGTGCCGTGGGCTTCGGCGGTACGCTTGAGAAGCGCGCGCAGGACGTCGAGTTCCTTCGCCGTCGGCTTGCCCGTTTCGCGCAAGTCGTTGGCGAAGCGGATATCCCAGCCGGTCTTTTCGCGTACCTGATCGGCGGTCACGCCCGGATGCAGGTCGGTGACGACCAGTTCGCGCGTTTCGGGATCGGGCCGCATAATGCAGAGATCGGTGATCACCGCCGTCGGCCCCTTGCCGGTAAGGCCCGCTTTCTTGCGCGCATCGCCGCCCGTCAGGTGGCCGGCCGTGGTGATGAAGTCGAGCTTGTCCACGAAAGCGCGCTTGTCCTGGCTCATGATGATGAGGATTTCCCCGGCCATCGCCGCGATCTCCGGCGCGCCGCCGGCGCCGGGCAGGCGCACCTTGGGTTTGTCGTAAGGCCCGATCACCGTGGTAGTGAGGTTGGCGCAGCGGTCGAGCTGCGCGCCGCCGAGGAAGCCCACGTCGATGCGCCCGCCCTGCAACCAGTAGCGGAAGATTTCCGGCGTCGAGACCACCGTGTCGGCGGTGGTGGCGAGATCGCCGTCGCCGATGGACAGCGGCAGCACGTCGGGCTTCGCCCCGATCGGGCCCGATTCGTAGATCAGCACGGATTCCGGCGCGTGCGTCAGGCGCGCGAGGTTGGCCGCCGTCGACGGCAGGCCGATGCCGACGAAACACACCGTGCCGTTGCCGAGCATGCGCGCCGCGGCAACGGTCATCATCTCGCTGGTGGTGTAATCCGCCATCAGACCTTCCCCCCGGTCCCGGCCAGGACCTCGCGGTATTCCGCCCAGTCCCTGGTCGCCAGAACGTGGCGCTGCATCCACTTCGTGAAGCTGTCGCGGTCGCGGGAAATGTCGTCCCATGCGGTATAGAAGCGGTTGTCCCGCTCGTAATAGCCGTGGGCATAGGACGGATGCGCGCCCATCGGCACATGGGCCACCGCCGAAACCACCCAGTGCGGCAGCACGCAGGCGTTGGGACCGGCATCGAGAGAATCGACGATCTCTTCGACCGTGACGATGGAGCTTTTCGCCGCCAGAACCGCCTCCTTCTGCACGCCGACGATGCCCCAGATCAGCACGTTGCCCTTGCGGTCCGCCTTCTGGGCATGGATCACGGTGACGTCGGGACGCACCGAGGGAACGGCCGCAAGCTGTTCGCCGGTGAACGGGCAATTGATGAACCTGATATTCGGATTGTGCCTGGGCAGATCAGATCCGGTATAGCCCCGCAGCACCGCAAACGGCAGGCCCGAGGCGCCCGCCACATAGGCATTGGCCAGCGCCGCGTGGGAATGTTCCTCGATCTCGAGCGCGTGCGGCCAGCCTTTTTCGACCGCATCGCGGAAACGGTGCAGCGATCCGACGCCCGGATTGCCGCCCCAGGAAAAGACGAGCTTCTTCGCGCAGCCCATGCCGATCAGCTGATCGTAGATCAGGTCGGGCGTCATGCGCACGAGCGTCAGGTTCCGGCGCTTCTGGCGGATGATCTCATGCGCCGCGGCATGGGGGATAAGATGGGTGAATCCCTCCATGGCGACGGTATCGCCGTCACGGAGGAATTCGCCGATGGCTTCGGACAGGGTACAGATTTTCGCCATGGAGGTACGCGGACGCGTTCCCCGGCGCCTCAGGCGTCGAAGAACACGGTTTCCTTCTCTCCCTGCATGTGGATGTCGAGGTGGTAGACGGCGCCTCCCGGCGTGTCCTCGCGCCTGGCGATGATGGTCGGACGCCGGGCCGCCTCGACAGAGGCCAGCACCGGGTCTTCCTCGTTCGCCTTGGCCTCGTCGGAGAAGTAGATGCGGCTGCAGGCGTGCGACAACATGCCGCGCGACTGGATGATGATGCTGATGTGCGGCGCCTGCAGGCGGTTGCCCTGCCCCGGCACGCGACCGGGCTTCACCGTATCGAAGGTGAAGCGGCCTTCCTTGTCGGTCTGGCAGCGGCCGAACCCGTTGAACGCGGGATCGAGCGCGACGTCGGCCCGCTTGTCGGCGGGGTGCGCGTAGCGCCCTGCGGCGTTGGCCTGCCAGACTTCGACCAGCGCGTCGTCGAGCGGACTGCCGTCGCCGGCGATCAGGCGACCGGTGACGCGGATATGCTCGCCCTTGGTGGCGGGGCTCGCCAGCACGTTGCCGGCGATGCCCTTGCGGCCGTAGTGCGCATCGGGCGTCAGGCAGTAGGCGAAGTACGGGCCGATGGTCTGGCCTGGGCTCTGCGGTGTCTTGCGACTGTCCATGTCTCAACCCTCCATCGGGGTAGCGCGGCTGCCGCGCAGAACGATGTCGAATTCGTAACCGAGCGCGAAGTCGGCCTCGGTGGCTTCGACCGAATAGCGCGAAATCAGCCGGTTGCGCGCGTTCACGTCGGGGATCGACAGGAAGATCGGATCGAGCGGCAGCAGCGGATCGCCCGGAAAATACATCTGGGTCACCAGGCGGGTGACGAAGCTCGGCCCGAACAGCGAGAAGTGGATGTGCGCCGGACGGAACGCCTTGTGATGGTTCGCCCAAGGATATTCGCCGGGACGAATGCTGCGGAAGGTGAAGCGGCCGTCGGGCCCGGTCAGGAAGCGCCCGGCGCCGAAGAAATTGGGATCGAGCGGCGCGTCGTGGCCGTCCACCTTGTGGACATAGCGGCCGGCGGCGTTGGCCTGCCAGACCTCGATCAGCGTGTTGGGGACGGGCCGGCCGTTTTCGTCCGTGACGCGCCCTGTAACCTTGATGCGCTGACCCAGAGGCTGGCCGTTGACGGCCCCGTTCCTGGTCAGGTCCGCATCGATATCGCGCACCGCGTCGTGCCCATAAACCGGGCCGGTGAGCTCGGAAAGCGTCTGCGGCAGCGGCACAAGGGGCTTGCGCGGCGACCGCACCACGGTCGAGGCGTAGCCTTCATAGAGATAGGGCGGCTGGATGCCCCAGTCTCGCGGCAGATAGGTGTTGGATTCGCTCACGATTCCCCCGTCGAATCTTAAGGTTGCGCGGCCTTCCGAAAGGCGCCGCGGTCTCCGCCGTGTTCGCTGCCGGCGCCCGGCGAGGGGCAAACCATTAGACATCGAACGCTTTATTCTAGCGCGCTTTTCCGGGGGCTTAAGCGCAAAGTTTTGCCGTGGCCCGGCCACCCCCCGCCCCGATCAGCCACCCCGCCCGGCCCGCCGGGGCGGCGGGCCGAGGGCGGCAGGCTTTCTACTCGCCGGCCTTTTGCTTCTTTTTCTTCTTCGCTTCGCAGTATTTGGCGTCGGTAAACCGCTGACATTCGGTGCCGCCGCGCGACAGGGCGGCGTTGGTCAGATCGACCAGCGGCTTCGGCATCGCGACAAGTTCAACCGCCATCGCCTGGAGTTCTTCGCCGGTCAGCGGATCGATTTCAAGCTTGAGCCGTTTCGACTCGCTCAGGAATTTCGCGTCCTTCATGGTCGCGCCGAAAGCCCCGCGCAGCGCCTTTACCCGCTCGGCCGGCACCCCCTGGTTGGTCAGCCACGGACGGCCGACGGCGGCGACCTTGCCCATCAGATCGAGGAGTTGCCGCTGTTCGGGCGTCTGCGCGAAATCGACCAACCGCGGCACGTCCGGCAGGTCGGGATGCTTCTTCAGGCTGTTCTGCATGAGAAGCACGATCTTCTTTTCCTTCACCCAATGGGGATAGTCGCCACGGATTTCGTCCCAGGTGGCGGAGCCGCGGACGGCGATCTCCCCGCGCTCGAGCGCCAGGTCGATCTCGTGCCCGCCCTTATAACCGATGATGACCTTGAGCCTGAGACCAAACAACTGGTTGGCCAGCGCCGGATAAAGGAAATTGGCGCCGGTCGCGCTGGTGGCGCCGACGATCACCTCGCGGTCCCTGGCCTGCATCAAATGGGTCACGCCGGATGCGCGCCAGGCGACCATGACGCTGACCGGCTGGGTCGGCGTGCCGATCCAGTTGAACTTCGCCGCATCGTACATCACGCCGCGTTCGCCAAGCGCCTGGGACATGGCCAGCGTCTGCGAGAATGCGCCGATCACCGATCCGTCGCGGGGACCCGCGTTATAGAGCCAGTTGGTGGCGACACGGCTGGACGCGCCGGGGCGATTCTGCACGATGACATTCGGCTTGCCCGGAACGTAGCGCCCGAAGTGACGCGCGACGAGCCGCGCCGTGCTGTCGTAGCTGCCGCCCGCCGAAGTACCGACGACGACGCTGATGTCCCTCTTCGCGTAAAAGTCGGCCACATCCTGCGCGCATGCAGGCGCCGCAAGCGCGGCGGAGAAACCGAAGAACGCCGTGGCGAGGTGAAAAGCGGGTTTCATCGCGATCTTCCTTGATCAGTCCGAGAGGAACTTAAGCCTGTCGCCCCACTTGCTTCGCACCTGATCGGCGTAGTCGCGCGACACGGCATTGACTTTTGGAAAATCGTCCTTCCAGTGCCACGGGCGAACGGCGTAGATGATGATGCGCGAGTTGGTCATGTCGCCGCCCTCGCGGCGTTCGGGCAACAGCATCGGATCGATGTAGCCGGTCCAGCAGCCGTCGATGATGTCCGTCTGCGTCTTGGGGTCCCAGCGCGTCGCCAACGCCCACATGACTTCCGCCGGATTGGTGATGTCGATATCGTCATCGACGACGATCACCATGCGCCCGAGGTAGGCCGATGACCCGCAGCCTGCCGACACGAGTCCTGCCATCTTGGCGTGTCCGGCGTGCATCTGCTTGATGGAGACGACGCGGATGAAGCGCGGGCCGCCGCCCGGCAGGGTGTAGACGCCCTGCACGCCGGGAACGCCCGCCGCTTCCAGCTCGTCCCACATGGCGGCGGAGCGGAAATGCCCGGACCCCGCCGTGCCGAACCAGAAGCCCGGCAGCGTCGGGCGTACCGGCGGCGCGCCGGTAATGATCGGATCGTTGCGGTGATAGATCGCCTTGACCTCGAGCACCGGCTCGGGCCGGGAGTTCGAGGCGTAGTAGCCCGGCCATTCGCCGAACGGCCCTTCCTCGGCCGAGCGCTGCTCGGGCGGGGGCATGAAGCCCTCGAAGATGATCTCGGCATCGGCAGGAAACGGAATGCCGGTGTGCCTGCCCTCGACAACCTCGATCGGCCGGCCGATGCGCGCCCCGGCGATGGCGTATTCCGACACCCGCTCCGCCGCGGTGGAGGCCGCCGCGGCGCCGAGCACAGGCGCCTGGCCGACGCTGATGACCATCGGGCAGGCCTCGCCCCGCGCCCAGTATTTCTTGCGGATGACGTCGCCGTGCTTGCCCGGCTCGATGAACGGGCAGAGCGTATTCTTGTCATGCACCTTGACCCGGTAGGTCCCGACATTGACCCAGTCGCTGTCCGGGTCCTTGGTCACCACCATGCATTCGGTACCGATGTAATGCCCGCCGTCGCCTTCGTGCCAGACCGGGGCCGGAAAGGCGTTCGTGTCGACGGCAGCGCCTTCCATGATGTTTTCCAGCACCGGCCCGCTCTTCACCGTGACGGGCGGGATCGGTCCCGAAGTCTTGCGCCGGTGCTTGCGGTATTTCTGCACCGCTTCGAGGCCGGAGCCGTTGTCGAAGACCTTGGACGAGCGCACGTTGACGGCGACGCGGTAACCCCTGGGGAAGCCCTTGATGTTGTCGAACAGGAGAATCGGCGGATCGGGCTGTTCCAGCGACAATTCGTAGAGCGCGCCGATCTCCTTGTCACGATCCGCCCCCTCGACGAGTTGCAGATCGCCCATCTCGTTGGCGAGCTCAAGACAGGTGCGCAAATCGCCGAGCGCCGCAAGCCTTCTCGATTCGACGTTGTCTCCGCTCATGATCTCGAACGCCTCTTCCCGTCCTGTTTCCTTACGACTTCTACTTTTTCTTGCCTGCGCCCGTTGCCGGATTGGTCACCGCCGCCTTGAAACGCGCAACCACCGGCGCGGGCGCGCTGGCGATCCCTTCGATCATCGTCTGCAGCCTGGCGCCCTCGATCGGCTGGATCTCGAGCTTGGCGCGATCGGCGTCGGCGCGCAGTTGCGGATCCTTGAGCGAATCCATGAACGCCTTGCGCAACGCCGCAACGCGGTCGGCCGGCACGCCCGGCGGGGCCATCAAGGCGCGTCCGATGGTTTCCGTGGTGGCCAGCAGAGAGATGACCTGCCGATCCTCGTCGGTCTTTGCGAATTCGATCATCCGCGGCACGTCCTTGAGCATCGGGTCGCGCTCGAGCGTCATCTGGAAAAGCGGGATGATCTTGTTTTCCTTGACCCAGTGGGGATTCTGGAACAGATACGACATCCACGAATTGCTGCCGCGCCCGAGAACCTCGCCGCTTTCCATCGCCATGTTCACTTCGGTCGCGCCGCCGTAGCCGAGCACGATCTTGAACCTGGTGCCGAAAAGGAAATTCGACATCAGCGGATACATTTCCTGGGTGGTGCCGGGCGTGGTGGCGCCGATCGGGATTTCCTTCTTCGTGGCATCCGTCAGCGTCTTGATGCCGGTGGTGTGCCAGACGACAAGCACGTTGGTCGGGCTCGCCGTCGTGCCGATCCAGTTGAACTTGCCTACGTCGTACTTGGCCCGCTCCGGGTTGAGCAGCTGGAAGATCGGAATGGTGTTGAGGGTGGCGCCGAGCTGGGTACCGTCTTTCGCCGCCACCCCGTATATGAACGTGGCGACGCGCGTGCCGCCGGCGCCCGGCATGTTTTTGGTCACGACGGCCGGCTTGCCGGGAAGGTGGCGGCCGAAATGGCGCGACATCATCTTCGCGTACGCGTCGTAGCTGCCGCCCGGCCCGGTGCCGATGGAAATGGCGATGGTCTTGCCTGCGAACATCTCCTGGGCCGCCGCCGGGGCCGAATTCGCCGCGGCGAGGCAAAGGGCGGAAATGGCGGTAAGGAATGCGCTCGGCTTCATCTGGTTGTCTCCCTCAAAGACGCGATTTTCACGCGGCATCGTCCTTTTGTTCATTGATAGCCCCGCCCCGGCCGGGACACAAGCCGGGGCGCCCGCCGAAACACTATTTTTTCGAATTTCAAAATTGTTTTCTTTGGTTGCGACCTTGGCTATTGTCGACCGGCAGGCCAGAAATCGACCGGGCCTCCAAGCGATCGCGGAACCCTCGGATGAATGCCACCGCCGGCACCCTTGCAGAACTCGAAAAGCTGATGGCCGACGCGCACGTGCGCGGCCAGTGGCAGGTCGGCGCCAACCGGCCGGAGAACATGCAGCGCAGCCCGGACGGGCGGGTCTGGATCGATCCGGTCCCCCGGGCCAAACCTTACCTTTGGCCCTGGCCGGTGATGGAGAAGATCCTGGCCGGCTCCTGCATCGCGCTGCCCGAAAGCAACACGGCGCGGCGCAGCCTGATCTACATGAACCCCGCCCTGCAACGCGGCACCACCCATAACATCCTTGCCGGCATCCAGGTCATCCAGCCCGGCGAGATCGCCTGGGCGCACCGTCACACGGTCAACGCATTGCGCTTCACCATCGACGGGGGCAACGACGTTTACACGGTGGTCGACGGCGAAGTTCTGCCGATGCTGCCCTATGACCTGATCCTGACGCCCGGCTGGTGCTGGCACGACCACCACAACGACCGCGGGCGCCCTGCCACCTGGCTGGACGTGCTCGACGTGCCCTTCGTCGCGGCGATCGACCAGAACTATTACGAGGAACTCGGCGAAACGACGCAGGACCGGCGCAACGAGGCGCCGCTGCCGGGCACCGAGCTCCTGCGCCCGATCAACGAGGAGCGCCCGAGCGCCCCGCGCCCCTTCCGCTATCCGTGGGCCGCGACGCGCGACCGGCTCGACCAGCTGGCCGGGCAGCCGGCCGATCCGTGCGACGGCATCGCGCTCGAATACGTCAACCCGGTCACCGGCGGGCCGGCGCTTGCCACGCTTGCCTGTTACGCCCAGATGCTGCCGCCCGGCTTCGCCGGCAGGCGGCGCCGGCGTGGAACGAGCGCCGTGCATTTCGTCGTTTCCGGCGAAGGCCGCATCGAATTCGACGATACGAAGCTGGAATTTTCCCGTCACGACGGCATGGCCGTTCCCAACTGGACCTGGCACCGTTTCGTCAACCCGTCCAAAACCGAACCCGCCTTTCTGTTCACGGTGACCGACCGTCCGATCCTGGACGCCTTCGGCCTCTACCGCGAACAGGCCGAGGCCTAGACCATCCCCGAGGAGGATCCGAACATGGCGCGCAAAAAGACAACCAGAGCCAAGACGGCCAAGAACCCGCGCGCGAAAAAGGCGGCGCCTGCGCGCCGGCGCGGCGGCGATCCGCTCAAGGCGCACGAACAGAAACTGTTCGACCTTGCCAACGAGCAGTTCGAATCGGCCGCCTACAGGCGCATGTTCGCGGCACCCTGGACGCTCAAGGGCGTACAGCAGTTCTTCATGCAGCACGCGCAGTTCAATCTCAACCGCCGCGACTGCTGGGGCCACGTGCAGGGCAAGGCGCCGCTGCCGGTGAAAAAGATTGTCTGGGAACACGAAGTCGAGGAACTTGGCGGCGTCGCAGCGCGCGGCGGGGCCAACCATTACGAGCTTGCGGTACAGCAGGGCGCCGCCTTCGGCCTCAAGCCCAGGGACTACTACGCGGCGCCGACGATGGACGGCTCTTTCGTCGCCTTCCAGGCCTGGCTGCAGATCGCCCAGCACTCGCACTGGCTGGAGGCCTTCGCAGCCTCGGCCGCGCTGGAGTATTCCAATTCGGAAAACGTCATCAGGGGCGGCTGCCTGTCGCGACGCATGGGCGAAAAACTGCGCGACGAACTCGGCATCCCGATGAAAAAGCAGTATTCGAACGAGGAGCACGTCACCGCCGACATGGCGCATGGCGAACTCTTGATCACCATCGGGCGAATGTACGGCGACACGCAGGAAGCCCGCGACCTCATCATGGCGGGCGCGGTCAGGAGCTGGACCGTCGACCGCGTATTCCGCAACTCGCTGGCCAGCCTTCTGGAAGACTGCGCCCGCTAGTTTTCGGCAAGCTCCGCGCCCAGCCGCCGCGAAAG
>CAXRES010000183.1:0-18493 GCA_964229575.1 Alphaproteobacteria bacterium | reverse complement strand
GGCCGCTTCCGTCTCGCCCGAAGCGATGTAGCAGCGCGCCAGCCCGGCCAGCGCATCGACGTTTTTCTCGTCGTGCTCGAGGACCTGCGAATAAAGCGTGAGCGCGCCGCCGTCGTCGCCCTTGGCGAGTGCGGCGCGCGCCTCGGCAATCAGCTTGGGCAGGTCCGGTCCGCCCGCGCCCGGCACGCCGCCCGCCGCGGTGATCAGGTTGTCGATGAAGGCCTTGACCTGGCTTTCGGGAAGGGCGCCGGCGAAGCCGTCGACCGGGCGGCCGCCGAAAAAGGCGTAGACCATCGGGATCGACTGGATGCGCAACTGGCCGGCCAGCGCCTGGTTCTGGTCGATATCGACCTTGGCGAGCCGCACCTTGCCGCCCGCGGCATTGACCAGCTTTTCGAGGACGGGGCCAAGCTGCTTGCACGGCCCGCACCACGGCGCCCAGAAATCGACGATGATCGGCACCGTCCGGCTCGCCTCGATGACCTCGGCCATGAACGTGGCGGTGGTCACGTCCTTGATCAGCGGCGCCGCGGCGATTTCGCCCGGTTGCCTGCCGCCCGGTGCGCCGGGCGCCCCCGGCGCTCCCGGCCCCTGTGCCGGTCCCGGCGCGCCGGGACCACCCATCATCATGCTCATTTGCTCTCTTGCGCTCGCTTCTCGGGCGTTCAGGCGCCCTGGAGTTGTGGAAACCGCTGTCCCTTAAAATGGCCCTTGGCGCGGCTTTGTCAACGTCCGGCCGCCGGGGCCGGGACCCGGGGCAAAGGGCCGCTTTGCGGCGAAAACCGCGGCTTCGGGCACCTTTCCGGCGGCCCCAGGGCGGGAGCGAGGGGGACTTCCGAGAAGGCTTGCAATGGCCGTTTCTTTTATTATTATCGCGGGCCTTGCGGCGGGGCCCCGGTTTTGGCGGGCCCTTCCATCAGAGCGGGCGTAGCTCAGGGGTAGAGCATAACCTTGCCAAGGTTAGGGTCGAGAGTTCGAATCTCTTCGCCCGCTCCATTTTCTTCTCCCCAAAGAATTAGCGGTCCTGAAAAAATCCGGGCCGTCGGGTTTTCTCGAAAGCCCGATCGCCTATAGTGGGCCGGTGAAAACCAACGGGCTCGCAACGGACACGCCATGACCGATTTCCGCACCTTCGCCACGTCGCGCCGCGAACCGGCCCGGCCCATGAGCCCGATCGTCGATCCCGCCGCATGGGCGCCCGAGGAACTCGCCGCCACCAGCGACTGGATCTACCGGCTGACGGATGCCGACATCGCCGATGTGGTCGGTGCCGTCGCGGAGGTACGCAAGCGCGGCCTCGGTATCGTCGACATCCGGGCGGAGGACTTCCCGCTCGGCCGCTTCGGCCGCATCGTTTCCGACGTGCAGCGCGAGCTGCGCGACGGGCGCGGCCTCGTCATGCTGCGCGGCCTGCCGGTCGCCGATCTCGGCCTCGAAGGATCGGCCATCGCCTATTTCGGCATCGGCAACCATCTCGGCTCGCCCTTGCGCCAGAACGCCAGGGGCCACGTGCTCGGCCATGTGAAGGATCTCGGCGGCGACTACAGCGATCCCAAGACGCGCGGTTATCTCACCAACGCCGAAATGCGCTTTCACTGCGATCACAGCGATTACGTCGGTCTCCTTTGCCTGCACCAGAGCAAGTCGGGCGGCGAAAGCCGCGTCGCCAGTTCGGTCACCGTCTACAACCGCATGCTGGCATCGCGCCCGGAACTGGTGCGCGAGCTGTGCAACGACTGGTACTGGACCAAGCACGGCCAGGTCAGCTCCGCCGACGAAGTGCCGTGGTTCAAGGCGCCGATCTTCATGTTCGAGCGGGACGTGTTCTCGGCGCGCGGGCTCGGCGCCTATGTGCACAAGTCGCAAGGGTTGCCCGGCGTGCCGCCCTTCACCGCGGCGCAGAAGGAAACCATCAGGGTCTACGGCGAAACGGTCGAGGCTTCGGCCGTCGACATCCCGTTCGAACCGGGCGATATCCAGCTTCTCAACAACCACGTCATGCTGCACACGCGCCGCGCCTTCGTCGACTGGCCGGAGCCCGAACGCAAGCGCCACCTCCTGCGCCTGTGGCTGTCGGACCCGGACGCCCGCGTGCTGCCCGACTTCATGCGCGAAGGCATGCTCGGCGAAGGGGTGGCGCTCAAGGGCGTGAAGCCGATTGCGCCGCTCGACGCGGCCGCGGCCTGAAACCTAACCTTCCCGGGATTTCATGATGCGGGCCTGCGCCCGGGATTTCATGATGCAGGCCTGCGCCCGGGATCAGGCGCTCAGGAGGCCCGAGCGGCCGGCTTCGACGACGAAGCTCCTGTCGGTGCGGATCGGCGCGCCCGGCCGGCTGACGTAATCGAGTACGCGGAAATCGGCCTGCCAGCCGTCGCGGCCGATCACATGGCGGATATAGCCGCGCCGGTCGCGGGTATAGCGGACATGGGGATTGTTCGCCTGCCAGCTGCGCGGCGCCGCACCCTTGGCCCCGCCGTCGCCGCGCGAGGAGATCGAGGTATTGACCAGTTCGACCGCCACCGCCCCCGTCCGCGTCTGCGCGCAGTCGGGCCGGAGGTCGACGGCGATGTGGCGGTGGATGTCGCCGGTCAGCACCACGGGATTGGCGACGGCGCCCGACGCGAAAAGATCGAGCAGGCGCTGTCGCGCCGCGCGATAGCCGTCCCACTTGTCCATGTCGAAGGCGGGCGCCTGGTCCGGTCGGGCGCGGTTCATTTCCGCCATCAGCACCTGCTGGGCGACGACGTTCCAGCGCGCGGGCGTGCCCTGCAACTGTCCGAAAAGCCAGGCCTCCTGCAGGGCGCCCAGCATCTGCGCGCGCGGATCGCTCTCTGCGCCGCAGCGTTCCACCGTGCCGCCGCCGCAAGGCTGGCGCGTGCGATGCTGGCGCGTGTCGCACAGGTTGATGCGCGCGAGCCGCCCGTAATCGAGTGTGCGGTAGATGCGGATGGCGCCGCCCTGCGGCATCAATGCGGCGCGCACCGGCATGTGTTCCCACCATGCCCTGAAGCCCGCGGCGCGCCTTTCGAGGAACTCCCTGCTCCGCATGTCGCCGTTCCAGTCGTTGACGACCTCGTGGTCGTCGAAGATGACGGCGAAAGGGTGCGCGGCGTGCGCGGCCTGAAGATCGGCGTCGCTCTTGTAAAGCGCGTAGCGCAGCCGGTATTGCGCCAGCGTGCGGGATTCGTGCGCCGGATGGTAACGCACGAGATCGCCGCGCGCCTTGCGCGCAGCACGCTCGTAGATGTAATCGCCCGTGTGAATGACGAGGTCGAGATCTTCGTCGGCCAGATGCCGATAGGCCGTGTAGTAGCCCGCTTCGTAATTCTGGCAGCCGACGGAGGCGAGCCGCAGCAGGCCCGCGTCGGCGCCCGCCGCGGGCGCGGTGCGCGTGCGCCCGGTGGGGCTCGCCACGCCCGCGGCGATGAAGCGGTAGAAATAGCCGCGCGCGGGCGACAATCCTGCGGCGTCGACATGGACCGAATGGGCGTGTTCGGCCAGCGCCTGCGCTTCGCCTTGGGCGACGATGCGGGTGAAGCGCTCGTCATGGGCGATCTGCCAGCGCACCGCGACGGGGGCTTCGCCCATGCCGCCGCCCTCTTCGAGCGGCCTCGGCACAAGGCGCGTCCACAGCACGACGCGGTCGGGCAGCGGATCGCCCGAGGCGACGCCGAGACCGAACGGATCGTCGGAAAATGCCCGCCCGCCCGCCGGGGTCGGCCGCCCGTCCGGGGCGGAGGCGCAGCCGATGGGGCCAAGCGCGGAGGCGAGCGCGAGCGCGCCCGCACCCTTGATCACCGACCGGCGGGGCAGAGAGGGCGGCACTGGCAAGGTCCTGGGTTTCATGGCTTTCGGCGGCGCGGACGGGACGGGACCGGGGCGAGTGTGGCGCCGAACCCGCCAATAAAATCCTAACTCGACGGCTTGGCCGCCGCGCCCGCGTTTACTCCACTTTAACCATGATTGGTCAATGAATCATAAGTGTTTTAATGTGTTAGCGGCCGTTAACCATACCGGCGCCCCGCCGCCCGCGCCCGTTGGAGAACACAGCATGGCCGATGCCAGGAACGGACAGATCAGGGCGATGATCGACAGGATCGTCGCCGCCGCCGGACGGCGCGCCAGGGGAAAAGCCGGCGCGTCCGCCATCGCCTTCATCCGCGCCTATTTCGCGCGCGTGCCGGTCGATGACGTGCGCGGGCGCGAACCGGGCGAACTTGCCGCGCAAGCGCTCTCGCTTTTCGATTTCGCCGCGACGCGCAAGCCGGGCACTCCGGCACTGCGCGTCTTCAATCCGGATGAAAAACTGCACGGCTGGAGCGGCAGCCATTCGGTCGTCGAGATCATCAACGACAACATGCCGTTTCTCGTCGATTCCGTCGTTGCCGCGCTCAATACCCGGGGCTTCGCCACGCGGCTCGTCATCCATCCGGTGCTCAAGGTCTGGCGCACGCCGAAGGGCGCGCTGAAGGCGCTCGGGCCCGATGCCGGCCCCGTCAAGGCCTGCAAGGAAATCGCCGAGTCCTGCATCCACGTCGAAGTCGACCGCCAGATGACCGAGGCCGAAGCGAGGGACATCGGCGTCGCGCTGAAGGCGGTTCTCGCCGATGTGCGGGCCGCCGTCGCGGACTGGATGCCGATGCGCGGCAAGATCGCCGAAATCATCCATGAGATCGGCGCATCGTCCGGCGCCCTCTCCGCCGAAGAGCTGAACGAGGTGACGGCCTTCCTCAAGTGGCTGGACGACGATCACTATACGTTCCTCGGCTATCGCCGCTACGACTTCACGAGCCGCCGCGGCAACAAGGATGCCCATGTGGTCAATGGCTCCGGCCTCGGGGTCCTGCGCGACCCGACCGTGCGGATTTTCTACGCCGACGATTCGACGCTGCCGCGCGACGTGCGCGACATTCTGGAACGCCACACGACCATCTCCATCTCGAAGGCTAATCGCCGCTCCTCGGTGCATCGTCCCATTCACATGGATACGATCGGCATCGTTCTGTTCGACGGCAAGGGCGAAATCGTCGGCGAGCATCGCTTCATCGGCCTGTTCACCTCGCACGCCTACAGCCTGAGCCCGCGATTCATTCCGCTGCTTCGCAGCAAGATCGCGCGCGTCGTCAGCCGCACGGGGTTCGATACGGCAAGCCATGACGGCAAGGCCTTCCTGCATATCCTTGAAACCTATCCGCGCGACGAGCTGTTCCAGATATCGGAAGACGACCTGCTGGAAAACGCGCTCGGCATCCTGCATCTTCACGAACGCCAGCGTACCGCGCTGTTCCTGCGCCGCGACCCGTTCCGCCGCTTCATGTCGTGTCTCGTCTACACCCCGCGCGAGGGCTATTCGGCGAGCCTGCGGGAAAAATTCAGCGAAATCCTGTGCCGCGCGTTCTCCGGCACCCGGTCGGCGGCCTATACCCAGGTCGGCGACGAGGTTCTGGCGCGCATACACTTCATCATCAAGACCGATCCGGAAAAGGAACTCGACTACGACGCCGCGGCGATCGAGCGCGACCTCGCCGCCGCCGCCCGTTCGTGGTCCGACGACCTGCACGACATCCTGATCGCCTCGCACGGCGAGCGCGCCGGCCTCGAACTTTTCGCCCGCTACGCCCGCGCCTTCCCGGCCGCCTACCGGGAGGCCTTCTCGGCCTCGCAGGCGGTGCATGATGCCGACAAGATCGAAGAATCGCGCGCCGGGGGCCGCGCCGCCCTGCACCTCTACCGCCGGCAGGGCGACGGGGCGAACCGGCTGCGCCTCAAGATCTACCATCCGGACGTGCCGCTGCCGTTGTCCGATGCGCTTCCCATGCTGGAAAACATGGGCTTCAAGGTCATCGAGGAAATCCCCTTCGCGGTCGGGCCGGCGAACGGCGCGCCGGTGTGGATTCACGACTTCGGGGTCGAGCGGCGCATCGCGCCGCAGGAAAAGGAGAACTTCACCCGCCTCAAGGAGCTGTTCGAGGATTGCCTCGGCCGCGTCCAGTCGGGCGAGGTGGAAAACGACGGCTTCAATCAGCTTGTGCTGGGCGAATCCCTCGGTTGGCGCGACGTCATCATCGTGCGCGCCTATTCGAAGTACCTGCGCCAGGCCCGCGCGCCCTTCAGCCAGGACTACATGATCGAAACCTTCGTGCGCAACCGCGGCTTCGCCTCGATTCTCGCGCAGATGTTCGCCGCGAAGTTCGACCCGGCCGACCGCGCCGACGCCAATGCGCGCGTCTGCGCGCTGAAGGCGGCCTACGAAGACGCGCTGGAGAAGGTCAGCAACCTCGACGAAGACCGCATCCTGCGCCGCTTCCTCAACCTCGTGCTGGCAAGCCTGCGCACCAACCACTACCAGAAGGACGCGGCGGGCAACTTCAAGCCGTGCCTCGCCATCAAGCTGTCTTCGGGCGACATCGACAACCTGCCCCTGCCGCGCCCGTGGCGTGAAATCTGGGTCTACAGTCCGCGGGTCGAGGCGATCCACCTGCGCGGCGGGCGCGTGGCGCGCGGCGGCATCCGCTGGTCCGACCGCCGCGATGATTTCCGCACCGAAATCCTCGGCCTGATGAAGGCCCAGACCGTCAAGAACCCGGTGATCGTGCCGGTCGGGGCCAAGGGCGGCTTCGTCGTCAAGCGCCCGCCCGCCGATGGCGGGCGCGAGGCGTTCCTCGCCGAAGGCGTCGAATGCTACAGGATCTTCATGCGCGGCCTTCTCGACATCACCGACAACAACGTCGGCAGCAAGGTCGTGCCGCCCAGCGACGTCGTGCGCCACGACGACGACGATCCCTACCTGGTCGTCGCCGCCGACAAGGGCACGGCGACGTTTTCCGACATCGCCAACGCCATCGCGCGCGATTACGGATTCTGGCTGGACGACGCCTTCGCCTCGGGCGGGTCCGTCGGCTACGACCACAAGAAGATGGGCATCACCGCGCGCGGCGCCTGGGAATCGGTCAAGCGCCACTTCCGCGAGATCGGCAAGGACATCCAGAAGGAAGACTTCACCTGCGTCGGCGTCGGCGACATGGCGGGCGACGTGTTCGGCAACGGCATGCTGCTGTCGGCGCACACGCGCCTGATCGCCGCCTTCAACCACATGCACATCTTTCTTGATCCCGATCCCGATCCGGCCGGGGCGATCGGGGAACGCAAGCGCCTGTTCGACCTGCCGCGTTCGACCTGGGCGGACTACGACAGGAAGCTGATTTCCAAGGGCGGCGGCGTGTTCGAGCGCTCCGCCAAGTCGGTGCCGGTATCGGCCGAAGTGAAGACCCTGTTCGGCATCACCCAGTCTTCGCTGCCGCCCGACGAGCTGATCCGCCGCCTGCTGACGGCCGATATCGATCTCCTGTGGTTCGGCGGCATCGGCACCTTCGTCAAGGCCTCGCACCAGAGCCATGCCGACGCGGGCGACCGCGCCAACGATTCCTTGCGAATCGACGGCAGGGACATCCGCGCCAGGGTCGTGGGCGAGGGCGCCAATCTCGGCATGACCCAGGCCGGGCGCATCGAGTACGCGCGCAAGGGCGGCCGGCTGAACACCGATTCGATCGACAATTCGGCGGGCGTCGACTGTTCCGACCACGAGGTCAACATCAAGATTCTCCTCGGCCATGTGGTCGCCTCGAAGAAGCTCGCCATGAAGGCGCGCGACAGGCTGCTCGCCGCGATGACGGCGGAAGTGGGCGATCTGGTGCTGAGCGACAATTATCTTCAGACCGCGGCCCTGTCGGTCGCCGAAGCGGAGGCGGCCGAGCGCCTGGCCAATTTCCAGCGCCTGGTGCGCGTGCTGGAACGCTCCGGGCGCATCAACCGCGCCGTCGAGGGCCTGCCCGACGACGAGGAATTCTCCCGGCTCGTCAAGGCCGGCCTCGGCCTGACGCGGCCGGAGCTTGCC
Organism: Alphaproteobacteria bacterium; assembly: GCA_964229575.1. GTDB lineage: Bacteria > Pseudomonadota > Alphaproteobacteria > SMXQ01 > SMXQ01 > WHSO01. The sequence goes on along the minus strand of CAXRES010000183.1, from coordinate 10,596 downwards.
GTGCTGCTCGCCCATTCCAAGCTCGCGCTCAACGACGAACTGCTCGAATCGGACCTGCCCGACGAAAAGCTGCTGGAAGCGGACCTCGTAAACTATTTCCCGACGCCTTTGCGCAAGACGTACCGCGACGCCATTCTCAAGCACCGCCTGCGCCGCGAAATCGTCGTCACCGCCATCGACAACCAGATCATCAACCGCGCCGGGCCGACTTTCGTCACCGATCTCAAGGACCGCACCGGCCAGGACTCGGCGACCATCGCGCGCGGCTTCGCCATCGTGCGCGGCGGCTTCGATCTCGACCGTCTGTGGGCGGCGATCGAGGCGCTCGACAACAAGGTTGCGGCCGCCCGCCAGATCGACATGCTGCGCGAAATCAAGCTGCTGCTGGAACGCGCGGTGATGTGGTTCATGCAGAACGGCGAACACCCGCTGGAGATCGAAGACAGCATCGCCCGCTTCCGCCCGGGCATTGCGGCGCTGTCGAAGGCATTGCCCGACGTTCTGGCGCCCGCGGCGGCGGAAGCGCTGGCCGCCCGCCGGCACACCTACCGCGAGGCGGGCGTGCCGGAAGCGCTGGCGCGCGACGTGGCGGCGCTGGCGCAGCTCAATTCGGCGCTCGACATCGTCCGCCTCGCCGGCTACGAGGCGCGCGCCGTCGCCAACATGGCGAAAGTCTATTACGGCATCGGCGCGCGGTTCGGATTCGACTGGCTGCGCGCCTCGGCGCGGCGCGTGGAAACGCAGAACGCCTGGGCCCGCCAGGCCGTGCAGTCGATGATCGACGAACTTTATTCGCTGCAACAGGACCTGGTCGCCCATGTCATCGACGCGGCGGGCGGGGCAAGGGCGGTCGACGCCATCGTCGAGGTCTGGGCCGATGCGCGCAAGGCGCTGGTGGCGCGCACCGAACAGACGCTCGCCGACATGCAGGCGGCGGGTTCGGCCGACATCGCCATGCTGTCGGTGGCGCTGCGCCAGCTTCGCCTGCTGGTCGCGGCCTGAGGTGGCGGGGCCTTCGCGCAGGTCCGACAACGGCGCGCGGGCCCGCGTGGCGTGGTGCCTTTACGACTGGGCGAACTCGGCCTTTCCCGCCGTCATATTGACCTTCGTTTTCGCCGCCTATTTCACCACGGCGGTAGCCGCCGATCCGGTCATCGGCACTGCGCAATGGGGTACGGCGGTGTCGCTTTCGGCGCTGGCCATCGCCGTCTGTTCGCCGCTGCTCGGCGCCATCGCCGATCGCGGCGGCGCCAGAAAGCCGTGGCTCGCCGTCTTTACCGCGCTGTGCGTCGCGGCGACCTTCGCGCTGTGGTGGGTGAAGCCCGCGCCCGATTACATCGTGCTCGGCCTCGTGCTGCTCGGGATCGGCAACTTTGCCTTCGAACTCGGCATCGTCTTCTACAACGCCATGCTGCCGGAAATCGTCGCGCCCTCCCGCCTCGGCCGCCTGTCGGGCTGGGGCTGGGGACTGGGCTACGCAGGCGGGCTCGTCTGCCTCGTCGTCGTGCTGTTCGGTTTCGTCCAGGCGGCGCCGCCGCCCTTCGGCCTCGACGTCGCTTCGGCCGAACACGTGCGCGCCGCCGGACCCATAGCCGCGCTCTGGTTCGCGGTCTTCGCCCTGCCGCTGTTTCTCTGGGTGCCGGACCGCCCGCGGGCCGCGCTCGATCCGATGGCCGCCGTGCGCGAAGGCCTCGCCCGCCTGCGTGACACGGTCGCGCAGGCGCGTCGCTATCGCGCGGCCACGCGCTACCTGATCGCGCACATGATCTACACCGACGGGCTCAACACCCTGTTCGCCTTCGGCGGCGTTTATGCCGCGGGCACTTTCGGCATGAAGGTGGACGAGGTGATCGCTTTCGGCATCGCGCTCAACCTGACGGCCGGGCTGGGTGCCGCGGCTTTTGCCTGGATCGACGATCTCATCGGCGCCAAGCGCACGATCATGATCGCCCTCGTCGGGCTTACGATCGTCGGCGCCGCCGTGCTGGTGGTCGACAGCAAGGCATGGTTCTGGGGATTGGGCCTTCTGCTCGGCATTTTCTTCGGGCCCGCCCAGGCGGCAAGCCGCTCGTTGATGGCACGCCTCGCGCCCGAAGACATGCGGGCGGAAATGTTCGGCCTGTTCGCGCTTTCGGGCAAGGCGACGGCCTTCATCGGCCCGGCCCTGCTCGGCTGGGTCACGGCCTGGGCCGGATCGCAGCGCGCCGGCATGGCCACCGTGCTGGTGTTCTTTATCGTCGGGATAGTAATCCTGGCGCCGCTCAGGGAGCCGGCGAAAAGCGACCCGAGCAACCCGCGACCGGACGGAATCATCTGATCGCGGACAAGTTGCCCGGTCTCGATAAGTTGGCGGGTTGGCCTGCGCCCGCAGGGGCGCACAACGCGCTAATGCCGGACGTGACGCATGCCGGTGAGACCCATGGCAAGGCGCGCGTCATCGGCGGCCTTGATCACTTCGTCGTCGCGGATCGAGCCGCCGGGCTGGATGACCGCCTCGGCGCCCGCCTCCGCGGCGGCGAGCAAGCCGTCGGGGAAGGGGAAGAAGGCATCCGAAGCGACGACGGAACCCTTGGCGCGCGGCGCCGTTTCGCCCGCGGCGCGGGCCGCGTCCTGGGATTTCCATGCGGCGATGCGCGATGAATCGACGCGGCTCATCTGTCCGGCGCCGATGCCCACGGTCGCGCCGTCCTTGACGTAGACGATGGCGTTCGATTTCACATGCTTGCACACGCGAAAGGCGAACAGCATGTCGGCGATCTGCGCGGGCGTGGGCTTGCGCCTGGTGACGACCTTGAGGTCGCTTTCCATGATGCGCCCCGAATCGCGGGTTTGCAGCAGGAAGCCGCCGGCCAGCGTGCGCACGGTCATGCCCGCCGCCGCCGGATCGGCCATGGAGCCCGTCGCCAGCACGCGCACGTTCTTCTTGGCCGCGAGTATTTTCGCGGCCTCGGCGGAGATTTCCGGCGCGATGACGACCTCGACGAACAGCCTGGCGATTTCCTCGGCCGTTTTCGCATCGAGCGGCCGGTTGGCCGCGATGATGCCGCCGAAGGCCGAAACCGGATCGCAGGCGAGCGCGAGCAGGTAGGCCGAATGAAGATCATTGCCGCGCGCCACGCCGCACGGGTTGGCGTGCTTGATGATGGCGATGGCGGGCTCGGAAAATTCGCTCACCAGCTCGAAGGCCGCGTCGGTGTCGTTCAGGTTGTTGAACGACAGTTCCTTGCCCTGAATCTGCCGGGCCGTCGCCACGCCCGCGCGCGGGTGCATGGGATCGAGGTAGAACGCCGCTTCCTGGTGCGGGTTTTCGCCATAGCGCATGAGCTGGGCAAGTTCGCCCGCGAGAGTCGCGCGGCGCGGGAACTTTTCGCCCAATACTTCGGCGAACCAGCCGGAAATGGCGGAATCGTAAGCCGCGGTGCGGGCATAAGCCGCCGCCGCCATCTTGCGGCGGAAGGCGAACGACGTGGCGCCCTTGTTGGCGTCCAGCTCCGTTTTCAACGCCTCGTAGTCGGCGGCTTCGGTGATCACCGTGACGAAGGCATGGTTCTTGGCGGCGGCGCGGATCATCGCGGGTCCGCCGATGTCGATGTTCTCGACGCAATCGTCGTAACCGGCGCCCTTGGCCACGGTCTGCTCGAACGGATAGAGATTGATGATGAGAAGGTCGATGGCGCCGATGCCGTGCTCCTTCATCGAGGCGGCGTCGCCCGCGTTGTCGCGCCGCGCGAGGATGCCGCCATGCACCATCGGGTGCAGCGTCTTGACGCGGCCGTCCATCATCTCGGGAAAGCCGGTCAGCTCGGCCACGTCCCTGACTTTCAGCCCCGCGTCGCGCAGCGCCTTGGCCGTGCCGCCGGTGGACACCAGATCGACGCCGTGGTCTGCGAGAAACCTGCCGATCTCGGCAAGTCCGGTCTTGTCGGAAACGCTGATGAGGGCTCGGGTGACGGGCTGGATGTCGGCGGTCATGGCGAACGGGGCTTTCTTTCTTCCTGCGGTGGATCGGTACGGTCAGCGGGGGCCCGCGGGCGGGCCGTAATCGGGAACCAGCCGTTGCAGCGTGGCGATGACCTGTCGCGGGTCGCGCGCGGCGGCGGCGGCGGCAAGGTCATCGATGCCGTCGGCGAGCGTTTCGCGGTCGAGCGGCCTGGGCCTCGCGATAAGCACGCCCGGATAGCGCGTCGGTTCGGTCACTTCGGCGGCGTGGAACAAAGTCTCGTGCAGCTTTTCGCCGGGCCGCAGGCCGGTGACGGCGATCTTGATGTCCTTGTCCGGCTGCAACCCGGCCAGCCGGATCATCTGCCGGGCAAGGTCCATGATCCTGACCGGGTTGCCCATGTCGAGGACGTAGATGGCCGAACCCTGACCGCCGTGCGTGCCGAGCGCGCTCGCCTCCAGCACCAGTTCGACCGCCTCGCGCACCGTCATGAAGTAGCGCGTCATGTCGGGATGCGTCACGGTCAGCGGACCGCCCGCGGCAAGCTGGCGCTGGAACAGCGGCACGACGGATCCGGTCGAGCCCAGCACGTTGCCGAAGCGCACGGTGATGAAGCGCGTCGGGATGTCGTCGCCGTTCTCGCGCGCGAGGTTGAGCGCCTGGCAGTAGCTTTCCGCCACGCGCTTGGATGCCCCCATGACGGCGACGGGGTTGACCGCCTTGTCGGTGGAAATCAGCACCATCGCCGCGACCTTGGCCGCGATGCAGGCATCGGCCACGTTGCGGCTGCCCACCGCGTTGGTCAGCACGCCTTCTTCCGGGTTGGCCTCGACGATCGGCACATGCTTGAGCGCGGCCGCGTGAAACACCAGGTCGGGGCCGGCCTGCGCGATGGCGTCGAAAATGCGCGCGCGGTCGCGCACGTCGGCCAGCACCGCGCGGCGCGAAAGTTCCGTCGCCCGTTCGCCGATTTCCAGATCGATGGAGTAAAGCGCGAATTCGGTGTTGTCGAGCAGCGTCAGCTCGCCCGGGCCGAGGCCCGCGATCTGGCGGGCAAGCTCGCCGCCGATGGTCCCGCCCGCGCCGGTCACCAGCACGCGCTTGCCGCGGATCAGCTCTTCCATCGCCCCACGGTCGAGAACCTGCTGCGGCCGGCCGAGAAGATCTTCGATGGCGATGGGCCGCGGCTCGATCCTGGGCGAATGGGCGGCGCGGAAATCGGTCATGCGCGGCAGCCTGGCGAGACTGACGCCGAAGGCCTCGGCCTTTTCCAGCAGCTTCGCCGTGGTCGGTCCCGACAGGGTATCGTCGGTGATGATGAAGCGCCGGGGCTTCAGGTTCACGCCGTCCATGCGCTCCATGTAGTCGTCGAGCTTCGCCAGCGGGCCGCCGACCCTGACGCCGCGGATGCGGTGGCCGATGCGCGTGCCCGCGACATCGAAGACGCCGACGGCGCGGTAGCGCGCGGCGGGGTCGTTGGCCAGCGCGCGCAGGAAAAGTTCCGTGCCGTCGCCCGCGCCGATCAGCAGCACGGGTATGCGCGTGCCGTCGCCCGGGCCGGCGGCGAACGCGTTCGCGCCCTGCTTGAAAAGGCGATAGAGCATGCGCGGACCGGCGAGCAGCGCCGCCAGCAGGAACCAGTTGATGATCAGCGCCGATCGCGGCATCGCTTCGAGGCGGGTGGTCCAGAACTGGACGATGACGAACAGCAGGACGATCAGGCTTGCGGCGCGCAGGATGCGCAGGATTTCCGGCGTCGATGTGTATTGCCAGACGTCGCGATGCATCTGCATGAACACCAGCACCGCGGCCGCGACGAGCGTGTAGACGGCGGTGCCGAAGATCACCAGTTCCGGCGAGTAGTCGAAGGGATCGCCGCCCAGCCGGAGCGTCAGCGCCGCGACGAACGACAGCGCCGCCATCGCCGCGTCGTGGCCGAAGATGAAGCCGGCCCGGAAAACGCGCCTGACGCGCGGGCTCATGAGAGGAAATCCTTGGGATGGGGGGCGGAGGCCCGGGACATCATGGCGCGCATTTTGGTTCTTTTGCGCCGACAAGTCCATCGGCAGGACCGCTTCGCGCGGGCCAAAAAACGGCTGGCGCTACTGGCCTTTCTGCGCCGGGGCGCGGACCAGCCGGACCAGCATCCAGGCGACGATCAGCGCGGCTGCGGCAAGACAGAGGATCGTGCCGGTACGGTCTGCGGTCCGTGTCGCCAGCAGCGCGAGCAGCGCCAGAAACAGGTTCCCCGCGGCGACGAAGCGCGCCACGCGGGCATGTCCCAGGCCGCGCTGCACGGCGCGCTGGTAGAAATGCTTCTTGTGCGCCTGCCATACCGCTTCGCCCGCCAGGGCGCGGCGGGCGATGGTGATCGTCGCGTCGGCCAGATAATAAGCGGGCAGGATCAGCGCCGCCGCCCAGAAGCCCCAGGCGGCCAGCGTCAGCAGCATCCAGCCGAGCAGATAGCCGAGCGCGATCGAACCCACGTCGCCCATGAATACGCGCGCCGGATGCCAGTTGAGCACGAGAAAGCCCGCCGCGGCCGCGGCGACGACCAGCGCCGAAATCGCAAGGGACGCACCGGCTGCGCCGGTGTCGCCGCTGGCCAGCACGAGAAGGGCGAAAATCCCGCCGCCGATGCTCACGGTTTCCACCCCGGCCAGTCCGTCGATTCCATCCATGAAATTGTAGAGGTTGATGAACCAAACCCAGGCGATTGCCGCCCCGACGCGGTCGGCGGCCAGCGGCAGCAGCCCCTGGAACACGAGAAGCTCGGCCGGCATGAGATAGAGTGCCGCCGCCACGGCAAGAATGTGCGCGCCAAGGCGCATGGCGACCGGCAGGCCGCGCAGATCGTCGAGCCAGGACAGCAGGGCGAGCGCCGCGGTAATTGCGATCACGACGATGGGCTCGGCCGCGCCCGGACGGTAGAGCCAGAACACGGCGGCGGCCAGCGGCAGGGCGACGGCCAGCACGCCGATGCCGCCCCCGCGCGGCGTGGGCACCGAATGGCTGGAACGTTCGTTGGGATGATCGAGGACCCGGCGCCGGTGCAGCCAGGCGAGCACCCAGCGCGTTGCCAGCCAGCTCGCGGCCGCGGCGAGAAGGGCGAGCGCGCCCGCGCCGCCAAGACCCGCGCCGCTCGCCAGCTCGGCCGTCGTCGCCGCCATCTCAGGCCTTGTCCTTGACGCGCGTGAAGGCCCAGCGCAGCGCCGCTCCGGGCCGCGGCCCGCTCGCGCTCACGCCGCCGGTCACGACGATCTGGCTTGCCCGGCGCATCTCCCCGGTGCCGACGTAGATCGTCTCGTCGACCTCGACGTTGCCGCCCTCGGCGCGGAAGCGCCAGCCCGCGCCCGACGGCAGGCGCAGCAGCACGGCACCCGAATCCTGAAGCGCCTGCGCGGAGACGCCGGGATGCAGGTGAAAGCGCACGGCGAAACTGCGCGGCCGGCCGCGCCGCCACGGCCAGATGGATTTTTCCGCCGCGTCCGGGGCGGCAGGCGCCGGCGTACCGGTTTCCTGCCCGGGCGGAAACAGGATGTCCTCGCCGCGCACTTCCTCGCCGCCCGCGGCGATCCACAGGCGGCGGCGATGGATCAGGCCGAATCCCTTGAGATAGCCGTCATGGCTGCCGTCGAGCCAGGTGGCGCCCTCGGCCTCGGCGCGCTGGCGCGTCACCTTGCCCGGATGCTTGCCGATTTCGCTGCCGCGTCCCGGCGCTTCGAGAATTTCCGTCGAATTGGTGTCGGCCAGCGTCAGCGTCGAATGCGCCGCCGTGGCGCGCAATGCCTGGCGCCAGGCGGCGCCGAGGCCGGGACCGCCGCCGCAGTTCACCACCATGCGTTCCTTGCCGATGCTCATTTCGAAGGACAGCGTCCCGGCGAAGGTGTGATCGCGCGCGCCGGGCGGCGGCGGCGTGCCGATGTCGCAGATCAGCAGCGTGCGGTTGACGGCGACGCGCTCGAAGCCGGAATGGGGCGCGCTCGCAAGCGGCTTGCCCGGCGCCTCGGCCCGGGTCAGCACCATGTCGACCAGCCAGGCTTCGCCTTCGCCCGAGTCGTTGAACAGCGCCAGACCGCCGTCGCCGTGGCGGAAGAAGCGCAGCATCGGCGCCATGCGGTCGATGGACCGTTGCACCAGATTGGGCACTGTATGGCCGCCCGAGATCAGCATGGCGCGAATGTCGACAAGATCGCGCAGCACGCTGAACTGCTGGGCGGGCGAACGTTCGATGTGCCCGCCGTCACTCAGCACCTGGCGTTCAAGCTCGCGCTCCAGGCGCGCCAGCGTGCGCTTCAATCGCCGCCCGCCGCCGAACAGCGCGGCGGCGGCGAAGACCTGGCCCTTGAGGACGGTAAGCAGGCGCGAGCCCGACTGGCCGCCCGTGCCGGCGCGCAACAGGTGACGGCCCTGAAGCGCGAGGCTCGTCATGAAGGCGCGTTCGAAGGCGGGTTCGCCGCCTTGCAAGATGACGTCGGCGCTCGAAATCCAGGCGACCAGGCGCGCCGCCAGAACGTCGGGGCGCCACGGCATGCGCCGCCAGCGCTGGTGGCGCGTGATCCAGTCGGCGACCAGCCGCCGCGCCGTTTCGCGCGCCGCCTCGCCGCCCGCCACGCGCAGGTCGCGCAGCCAGGCGAAGCCGTGCAGCGCCGCCAGCCAGTCGGGCCCGGCATCGGCCGGCGCCCACAGCGCAAGCCCCGGCCCCGCACCCTGGGTCGGCGGCGTCACGCGGATGGTGCGCCCGGCAAAGGCGAAATTGCCGGTGATGATGGCGCGCCCGCGCGCCGCATCGCCCGGCCATGGGTCGATCGGCACGTTGGCGATGGCGCGCGGCACCGATCCTTTCAGGAAAAGCGCGTGCGCCGGGCTCGCGTAATAGAGGCTGCGCAGCGCATAGCCCGCGGCGCGCACATTATGCGCGAAGGGCCGTTTTGCGACGGCCGCATACCAGCCGAAAGGCGGGCGCTGCGAAGGCGGGCGCTGCGAAGAAGGTGCGGCGGCGTCGGTCATCGCCGGTCGCCGACGTCAACCGCCGCCGCGCAGGCGGGCGATGTTGGCGGCATAGGCCTGTTCGCCGCCTTTGAAGGTGGCGGTGCCCGCCACCAGCACGTCGGCGCCCGCGGCAATGGCGCGGGCGCAGGTTTCGGCGTTGATGCCGCCATCCACCTCCAGGTCGATGTCGCGGCCCGATTCGTCGATGCGCCGGCGCACGGCCCTGATCTTGGCGATCTGCGATTCGCTGACGGCCTGGCCGCCGAAGCCGGGGTTCACCGTCATGACCAGGACGAGATCGATGTCGCCGATCACGTTGTCGAGCGCTTCGACCGGCGTCGCCGGATTGAGCGCCACCCCCGCCTTTTTGCCGAACGAGCGGATGAGCTGGACGGTGCGGTGCAGGTGCGGCCCCGATTCGGGATGCACGGTGATGATGTCGGCGCCGGCCTCGGCGAAGCCCTGAACGTAAGGATCGACCGGCGCGATCATCAGGTGCACGTCGAATGGCAGCTTGCTGTGCGGGCGCAGCGCCCTGACGACTTCCGGGCCGATGGTGATGTTGGGAACGAAGTGGCCGTCCATGACGTCGACGTGGATGTAGTCGGCGCCGGCCTTCGAGACCGCCGCAATCTCGGCGCCAAGCCGCGCGAAATCGGCGGCGAGGATCGAGGGTGCTATGCGGACGGGCTTGGCCACGGGCGTTAGGTAGCAGCTTCCCCAGAACGCCGCAAGCGGGCGGCAAAGAAGCCGTCCATGCCGCCCGCCTCGGCCATCATCGAAGGCAGCGAGCGGAAATACCCGCCGTCGGCGACGGCTTCGGTCATGCCCGGACAATCGGCCGCCGTCACGGGTTCGACGGCAAAGCCCGGATGGCGGGCGAGAAATGCGGCGATCCGCTCTTCGCCCTCCGCCTGTTGCAGGGAACAGACGGCATAGACGAGCAGCCCGCCCGGCCGCGTCAGGCGCGCCGCGGCATCGAGCAGCTCGTCCTGCAACAGGACGGCCGCGGTTATGTCCTGGGGCCGGCGGGTGCGGGCGATGTCGGGATGGCGGCGGATGGTGCCGGTGGCGGTGCAGGGCGCATCGAGCAGGACCGCGTCGAACGGCCCGTCCCGAAAGCTCCGCGCATCGGCCGCGACCAGCTCGGCGGTCAGGCCGGTGCGCCGGAGATTCTCCGCGACCAGCGCAAGGCGCGCGGGCGACTGGTCGACGGCGGTGACGGATGCTCCCGCGACGGCGAGTTGCAGGGTCTTGCCGCCCGGCGCGGCGCAGAGATCGAGGACGCGTTTGCCCGCGACGGGGCCCAGCAGCCGGGCCGGAACCTGCGCCGCCGCATCCTGCACCCACCAGCGGCCCTCGGCGTATCCCGGCAGGTCGGCGACGGCGCCGCCCGTGGTGCGACGTATCGCGCCGTTCGGCAGCAGGCGCGCATCGAGGAGCGCGGCAAGGTCTGCCGCATCATCCGGATCGCGCGGGTGGAGGTCGAGCGGCGCTTCACGCAGGTGCGCGCCGGCGATCGCGCTGGCCGTAGCCTCGCCGAAGGCGGCGGCCCATTCCCGCCACAGCCAGTCGGGCGTGTTGACGCGGGCGGCGTCGATGCCCTCCAGCAGGGCCCGGCCATCGCGCGAATCCTGCCCTGCGCGCTCACGCGAATCCTGCTC